>DATDMA010000369.1:0-4240 GCA_036519015.1 Pseudolabrys sp.
ATCGACGACGACGACTACACCGGCGACACCACGCATCGTTACTTCACGGCCTTCCAGCAGCAAGACTGCAGCATGGCCAATGCCACGAACAACAACCCCACCGGCTGCCTGAACGACTTGTTCCCGTTCGTCATGGACACCTATTCGTCTTCGAACAAGAGCGAAGGCAACTCGATGGGCTTCTATAATGCCGAGAAGGGTCAGGCCTCGGTCCTCAAGAACTTGGCCGACCGCTTCACCCTGAGCGACAACTTCCATCAGTCGTTCCTCGGCGGAACGGGCGCCAATCACTTCCTGCTCGGCACCGGCGATGCCGGCTTCTGGAGCGACGGCAAGGGCCATGCGACGGTGCCGCCGTCGTCGATCGCCAACCCGAATCCGGTCGCCGGAACCGTCAATCAGTATACGGTCGACGGCAACTTCACCGCCTGCGGTGACACTTCGCAGCCGGGCATCCAGCCGATCGTATCCTACCTCAAGAGCCTGCCCTACCGCGTCAACGTGAACTGCCAGCCCGGCCACTATTACATGGTCAACAACGTCAACCCGGGCTACCTGCCGAACGGCGCGCTCTCGGGTGGCACCAACCTGCCGCCGTCGCCGGTTCGCACCATCGGCGATGCACTGATGGAAAAGCACATTTCGTGGGCCTACTACGGCGGCGCCTATAACGATGCCGTTGCGCTCTCGAACGTGGCCGTCGCGGCCAACCCGACCAATCCGGACCTGACCGCGGCCGCCCTGGCCGACCCGGCCCATGCTCTCGGCGTCGCGTACTGCCAGATCTGCAATCCGTTCCAGTATGCGACCTCAATCATGGCCGACCCCAAGACGCGCGCCGAGCACGTCAAGGATACGGCTGACCTCCTGACCGCGATCAAGAACAACACGCTCCCCGCGGTCTCGTTCGGCAAGCCCGACGGCCTGCTCGACGGTCATCCGCAGAGCTCCAAGGTCGACCTCTACGAAGCTTACGTGCAGAACATCCTCGCCGCCCTCGACGCCAACCCGCGCCTGAAGGCGGAGACCGCCGTGTTCATCACCTGGGACGAAGCCGGCGGCTACTATGATTCGGGCTTCGTGCAGCCGATCGACTTCTTCGGCGATGGCCCGCGCATCCCGCTGCTGATCGTCTCGCCCTACTCCACCGGCGGCAAGATCGACCACAACTACGCCGACCACGCTTCGGTGCTCAAGTTCATCGAACGCAACTGGAAACTCGAGCCGCTGACGAACCGTAGCCGTGACAACCTTCCGAACCCGAAGGCGCGGAAGGACAACGCCTACGTTCCGACCAACATGCCGGCGATCGCCGACCTGTTCGACGCGTTCGACTTCCACGGGCGTCCGAACAACCTGACGTACGCCAACTGATGTGCGGACGATCACGCGCGTGGGAAGAAATCTCCGACCCGCGCGCGTGATCCGAAGCGTCACGAAAGTGCCGATCAAGCCGCGCGGCTTGGTCGGCGCCGACTTTTTCAGGATGACTGCAAGGACGTCGATGTGATCCGAAGTATCGTCAAGGCCGCATTTTCCGCGGCGCTGCTTGTGGGGCTTGCCGTGCCGGCTTGCGCGCAACAATTCTCCGCCGATATCGTGCGCACGCATGCAGGCGGACAGCCGTCGGCTGCGGCGGGCAAAATCTATGTCTCAGGGAATAAAGTGCGCGTCGAGATGTCCGAAGCGGGCGATGGCTTCTTCATCGTCGATGCGGGCGCTCCGGCCAGCACCTTCGTGCGGCCGTCGCAGCAGGTTTACATGGATGCGAAGCAGAGCTCGCAATTGACGCAGCTTCTGGTTCCCGTCGACGTGGCCGATCCCTGCCGGCAATGGCAGACCATGAGCGCCATTGCGACAGCCAATGGCGAGAGCTCCGCATGGAACTGCGAGCGCATCGGCCAAGGCGCAGAGCAACGGCGTGACACGATCGAATATCGGGCGTCATCGGCCAACGGGCGGCACGTCATGGCTTTGATTGACCCGCGGCTCAGATTGCCCGTCCGCTTGACAATGGACGACGGCACGGTCATCGATCTTCAACACATTCAGGAGCAGCCGCAGCCGGCGGCCTTGTTCGAAATTCCGCCCGGCTACCGCAAATTCGATCCACGCGCGCTGATCGAGCGCATCAAGCAAAGCGACGTATGGGTCGAACCGCAACACTGATGCCACGCGAACACACCCGCTATGCGTAAGGCGCCCGCATCCGTCATCGTCCTCGCCGCGCTCCTCGGTCTGTCGTCGGCTCAGGGCGACGAGGCCAAAGGGCCGGGCGCAGCGTTGCAGAATCCGCTGGCGGTCCACTCGCTCGCCGAATTGACGGCGACGCGGGAACGGCCGCTGTTCTCGCCGACGCGCAGGCCGCCTCCGCCACCCCCGGTCGCGGAGGACGAGGGGGCACCGCCGCCCGCGCCGCCCCCGGACGTGCAGTTTTCCGGCGTCGTCAAGGACGAGAAAGGCGCGCTCGCGATCATTCGTCCCGATGCATCAGGCCCGGCCAAGTCCGTGCGCGTCGGCGATGTCGTGTCCGGCTGGAAGGTCGGGCAGATCGAACGCCGCCAGTTGACTCTGTCGCTCGACGGCCGCTCGGCGACGTTCACGCTGTTCGATCACGCAAAACAGCCGGAACAGCAATCACAGTCCAGCGCGAGCGTCAGCCCTCCCCAGACCGCGCGTGTCCTGGAGGTCAATGCGGCGGGCGTCTTGCGGTCGCATCGCATCCATACCTCGCGCCAGTAGGGCGCGATCGGAGAGGGTTGCTGGCCCAGGTCCGTGGCTTTAAGGTTATTGCATCGCGAAAGCGCGGAGCAAGGAACCGGCCTGGAATCATGAGCAAACGATCTGGCGCAGTTGCGTTTCCCTTCAACGTCGGCGTCGGTCTGTTGGCGCTGGCCATCGTCTCGCTTCATTATTCATCAGTTCACGCACAGTCGGCCGATCTCGTGCTGTGCGACCGGATCGCCGCCGACCCCGCCGATCCCGACAAGCCGGCCGACGTCAAAGGCACGCCCGAGATCGCGCAGTCCGACGTCGCGACCGCGATCAAATTCTGCAAGACCGCGTCGGCTTCATCGCGCCGCGCGCTTTACCAGCTCGGCCGCGCCTACGCCGCCAATCGGCAACTGCCGGACGCCATCGGCGCCTATCGCAAGGCGGCCGACAAAGGAAGCACGTCGGCCATGGTCGAACTCGGCGTGCTCTACGGGACCGGAAACGGCGTTGCCAAAGACGAAGCCCAGGCGCGCAAGCTGTTCGAGCGCGCCGCCGAGGGCGGCAACCCACGGGGCGTCACCAATCTCGCAGCTCTCTCAAAGGGCGGCGGCGCACCGTCGGATCCCGTCAAGGCGAGAGCCTTGCTCGAAAAGGCGGCGGAAACAAATTCAGCCGAAGCGCAGTATCAGCTCGGCCTGATGACTGCGGATGGCGTCGGCGGACCGAAGGACGACGTTGCCGCGCGCACGCTGTTCGAAAAAGCCGCCGAACAAGGTCACCCCGGCGCATTGGAGCGGATGGGCGCCTTTGCCCAAAGCGGACGCGGGGGACCGAAGGACACAAGCGCGGCTAAGACGTATTACGAGAAAGCCGCGGCGCTCGGCAACGACGATGCCAAGGCTGCCCTGAAGCGCGCCGAGTGTCCTTATGTGATCAAGGACAAGCAGGGAAAGTTCGTCACCAATCTCTGCTTCTAGAGCAAGATTGCGATTGGATGGAATCGCTCCATCCTCCGCTCGTCCCCGCGAAAGCGGGGACCCAGCGAAAAAAATGCCATTCCATTAATCGTGGCCCTGGATTCCCGCTTGCGCGGGAATGAGCGGAGCAAGGGGCGGCGCAAACGCAACACACGCGAAAGCGCCGCGGCCGCGCTCACTGCGCGTCGGAGATCGCAATTTTCAGTTCGAGCATCGCAAGCCTCCGCTCAGTGCGGATGACGTTCAACGCCCGGCCGAGCGCGGCCGGCAGATCACGTCCGTGCTCGACGCGTTCGGCATAAGCCCGGCTTGCCTTGGCGATCATCGTGTAATCGGGTGCCGGCTCGAGCGAGGTAAGCGGCATGGTGTTCATGCGCACCGCCTCTCCCTTGGGATAGCTGTTTTTCACCGAGCGCCGCACCGCGTTCCAGATCCCGTTGTTCTTCACAATGACGAGGACCGGCAATTCCAGCGCCTCGGCGATCTGATGGCATGCGACGGGATTTGCGAACATGTAGGAGCCGTCGCCGACGCAGGCGATGCACAGC
>DATDMA010000370.1:0-2748 GCA_036519015.1 Pseudolabrys sp.
CTGTTCGCCAACCCGTCGACGATCAGCGGCCATCTCGCCGCACTGTCGAGCATGATGCCGGCCGACGCCTACAAAATCGTCGACGAGCAGGTGAACCGCATCGTCGGCCACACGACGGGCACGCTCGGCTTCACCTTCTTCTTCGGCTTGGCGCTGGCGTTGTGGAGCGCCAATGCCGGCGTGAAAGCCGTGATCGACGCGCTCAACATCGTCTACGGCGCGAAGGAGCGCCGCGGCTTCATCCGCCTCAATCTGGTGTCACTCGCCTTCACCGTCGGCACGCTCGCCGGGCTGCTGCTTGCGATCGCGGGCATCGTGGTGCTGCCGATCGTCATCTCCTATTTGCATCTGGATGGCTACGGAAACACCATCTCCACTTGGCTGCGCTGGCCGGCGCTGTTCCTGTTGCTGCTGCTCGGCCTCGCCGTGCTCTATCGCTTCGGTCCCGACCGCGACAATGCGCGCTGGCAATGGATCAGCCCGGGCGCTGCCTTCGCCGCGATCGCCTGGCTCGCGGGCTCCGCGCTGCTGTCGTGGTACTTGAGCAACTTCGCCGACTACGACGCGACCTACGGCTCGCTTGGCGCCGGCATCGGCCTAATGACGTGGCTGTGGCTCACCGCCATCGTGGTGCTGGTCGGCGCCGAGTTCAATTCGGTCATCGACGCGGCGGATCCGGATGTGCCAGCCGCTCAAGATCGGAAGACGTCGAAGAAGGACTCACCTGGCGGCTGAGCGCCGGCGAGTCTCCGTCCGAACCGGCGTGGCGTCGCCGTTGAGATCGTGGTCGCGGAACCAGCGGGTCAGCCACGGCACGAACGTCTTGATCTTCGGCAGGCCGGCCATGGTGCGTGGATAGACCGCGGACAACGGACGCGGTGCCAGCCGATGGCGGCGCAGCAGAGGGATCAGCGCACCGGACGCGAGATCGGCGGCAATCGCGTAACGGGGCAGGATGGCGATGCCGAGCGACCGCAGCGCCGCTTTGCGCAGCACGATGCCGCTGTTCGACCGGAACGGACCGTCGATCTTGATCGACGTGCGCGTCCCGTCTTTCTCGAACCGCCAGACACTGTCGTTCGATTCAGCATTGAGATGCGCCAGGCATGGATGGTTCTTGAGCTCCGCGGGGCTCTGCGGGCGTCCGTGACGGCGCACATAGTCGGGCGTCGCGCACAGCATCCAATCCAACGAAGCGATGCGTCGCGAGATCAGCGCGGAGTCGCTGACGAAGGAGATGCAGATCGCGATATCGTAGCCCTTTTCGAGGAACTCATTCGAGCGGAATGAGAAGTCCTCCAGCGACAGCGAAACCTGGAAGCGCGGCTCCTTTTCGGCAAAGTCGAAAACCGCATCGGCGAGTTTCAGTTCGCCGAAGGATTTCGGCGCGACGATCTTCAAAACGCTCGCGTTCTTGTCGCGATAGCGGACGAAATCCTGCTCGCGCTCGAGCTCGCGGAACACGCGCTCGCAGAATTTCAGGTAATCATGCGCCTCGTCCGTCGGCACCACGTTTCGCGTCGAACGACTGAGCAGCGCGAAACCGAGATGCCGTTCGAGATCGATGATATGCCGCGATATCAGCGCGCGGGAGACGCCGAGCTGGCGCGCTGCGGTGGAGAAATTGCCGGCGTGCATGACGCGGGCGAAACTGTGCATCGCTTTCAGGCGATCCACGGCAGAGCCATTGTCAACAAACTTGCGACACTCATGTGCATAATCAGCACTTTTATCGGCGCAGGGTCAATCTTAGGCTCACGCCAACGAAGGTTCGCTTTGCGTGTTCTGCCTTCCGCGCTGGAAGGCCGTCGCAGCGGCCGATAACATGGTGGACTAAAAAGGGAGTGTTACGCCGTGAATGTTCGCGCAACCGTCACCGTATCCAAGCCTCCGTTCCGCGCGGAGCATATCGGCAGCCTGCTGCGTCCGGCGGAGCTGGTGGAACAGCGCGGTCGTTTCTCGCGCGGCGAGATCGATCAGGCCGAGCTGACCAAGGCCACAGACAAGGCCATTCGCGACGTGATCCGGCTGCAGGAACAGCTCGGCTTCAAGTTCGTGACGGATGGCGAATTCCGACGCCACTCGTACCACAGCTTCTTCTATGCCCAGCTCGGTGACCTGAGCATCGACATGATCGGCGGAGCTCAAGCTGCCGGCGCCAAGGATGGTGATGGCGGCCGCGGCGCGCAGCCGGTGGCGCTGATCCGCAGCCGTGTGCGCTGGACGCATCCGATCAATGGCGCCGACGTCGCATTTCTCAAGGCGAATTCCGATCGTCTGCCGAAGGTGACGATTCCCGGGCCTTGCGCGCTGCATTTCCGTGGCGGCGACACGGCCGTGACCGCCTCCGCATACAAAGACACCGATCTGTTCTGGTCGGATACGGTCGAGGCCTTCACGCAGGAGCTTCGCGCTCTGGCCGACGCCGGTTGCCGCTAGGTGCAGATCGACGAGACGGCCTTTGCGAAAGTCGGTGATCCGGATGTGCAGGCCTCGCTCGCGGCGCGCGGCGACAACTGGAGCGACCTGATCGACAAATACATCGACGTGACCAACCGCATTTTGCGCGCCGCGCCGGCGGACCTCCACATCGGCATGCATCTGTGCCGCGGCAACCGCGGTGGCCACTGGCACGCCGAAGGCAGCTATGAGGAGGTCGCGGAGCGGCTGTTCAACGCGCTCGAGATTCCGTTCTACTTCCTCGAATACGACACGCCGCGCGCCGGAAGCTTCACGCCGCTGCGCTTC
>DATDMA010000371.1:0-2784 GCA_036519015.1 Pseudolabrys sp.
AGCGGCTCGACTTGGCGCGCGATCTCCACGATGAACTCGCCCAAGGTCTGAGCGCCATGAGTGCAGTAGCCGCGTCAATCAAGGCGACGGCCGAAAACGAGTGCCCCGCCCTGGTCCCTGACGCACGCAATCTGTCGCAGACGTCAATGGCCGTGATGAGAGCCCTCCGTACTACGTTACGGGCCCTCCGTCCGCCCGAGATCGATGACTTCGGGCTCGCCGCTAGCCTTGCAGTTCTGGCGCGGGATCATGAACGATTGGCGGGCGGCCGACTAAAAATCTCGCTTGAGACTAATGGCGACCTTCGCGTGCTGCCGCCGACGGCAGCGTCTCACGTCTATCGAATTGTTCAGGAAGGCCTTACCAACATCAACAAACATGCGCATGCGGCTCAAGCTCGCGTCGATCTGGGCTTCCGCCCAGAGGCTGGGGCTCCGACCACATCTGAGCGACGTTGGCTGACGCTGACGATCGAGAACGATGGATGCGGAGCAGCCGACAGTGGCATTGTTGCGCAAGGCAACGGGTTTGGACTGATTGGCATGCGGGAGCGCGTCATGGCTCTGGGCGGACAATTGGATATCATCGATCTCGGGGATAGGGGCTTTAAGCTCCACGCTATGATTCCATTTGAAGTATCGGCAAGGCTCGTGCAATGAGCAGGAAGACAATCCGCGTCCTTATTGTCGACGACCACGCCATCGTTCGCGAAGGCTACCGCGCGCTCCTTGCAAAGCACGAAGGGATAACGGTCGTCGGTGAAGCCTGCGACGCTGCGTCGGCCTATCAATGCTACAAAGACAAGCAGCCGGACGTCGTCATTATGGACATTTCGATGCCGGGCCGAGGTGGCATCGACGCGATCAAGCATATCCGCGAGTTTGATGCTCATGCGCGCGTCCTAGTGTTCACAATGCACAGCGGGGCCGCTTACGCTCTACAGGCCTTCCGTGCTGGGGCCAAAGGGTACGTGACCAAAAGCAGTTCTCCCGATGTCCTCGTGGACGCCGTGAAGGCCATTTCGGATGGCCGTCTCGCGATTTGCCCCGAAATTGCTCAGGTTCTGGCTTTCGGTCGGGTGCACCAAGAAAGATCGCAGCTTGAAGATCTTTCGCCCCGCGAGTTTGAAATTTTGCGCATGATCCTCGAGGCAAGAACAACAGACGAAATTGCATCAGCATTCCATGTGAGCCGCAAGACAGTGGCCAACTATCACTACAACATCAAATCAAAACTTGGCGTGTCCTCCGACATCGAGCTTCTATATTTCGGCTTGCAGCATGGTCTCATTACACCCATTGAACCATTGCGCTCGATCTAGAACCTATCTCAAAATCGTTTGAAGAGCATAACGAGGCAGGCAAGCTGGACAAAGCCGAGGAAATTGTGGGCGTGGTACTCCCAACGAATGAGGATCCGGCGCTGCCATTGAAGCCAGGCGAAGAAGCGCTCGACGAGCCAGCGTCGCATGTAGCGGCTTAACCTTCGCCGATCTTGCGTGGGCGGCTTGCTTCGGTTGCACCGATGCGGCGCGATCATCTCGATGCCGTCCTTTCGCAGCTCCGCATCCAGCGGATCGCTGTCATAAGCGCGATCGCCGATCAAGTTTTCCGGCTTCGCTTCGATCATGTAGAAGTCGAAACATAGCTGCACCAAACGCACTTCGTGATGGTTCGCCGCGTGCGTGCTGACCGAGAGCGGCAATCCATGGCGATCCACAATGGCCATGATTTTCATGCCTTTTCCACGCTTCGTAGCTCCGATTTCCAACCCGCCGCCCTTGGCCATAACGAAGGTTGCGTCGATGAAGCATTCTTCTTCGTTCAGTGCACCTCTATCGCGAAGCTCGTTAGCAACATCCGTCAGCACGCGCCGCAAAACCGCATCGCGGCACCAAGTCTGAAAGCGCCGATGCACAGTTTTGTAGTTCGGGTAGCTCTGCGGCAGCATGTGCCATTGCGCGCCTGTGTTGAGAATCCACAGTACCGCTTCGAGCACATAACGCGTCGGAATCGGTCTGCGCCCAGGACGTCCATCGGCAATATTCTCCTCCGGAAAATGATCCCGGATGCGTTCCCACTGCTCGTCCGTGAGTCGAATCATTCGACATTTATATCGGATCGACAGCAGTCGGCAATTTTGAGATAGGTTCTAGTCAGGAAGCCTCTCCGACACTGCCGAGAGCGGCGGCCCTTCGTCGCCGCCGGTTCTCAGCGGTCTAAATCGGCTGCTCTAGATCTTCGGAACGGTAACCTTGCCGTTATCGATCTTCACCAGATAGACCGTCGGCGTGCTCTGGCCGCTTTCTTGCCCCTTCGGGCCGTCCTTTTCGAATTTGATCGGGCCATTGAGGCCGAGAATATCCACCTTCCACAGCGCGGCGCGAATGGCCTCCGGCTCCGCCTTGCCTGCGATCTTGATGGCCTCGGTGATGGCTCGGATGCCGTCATAACCGCGAAAACTCGAGGTAAGTCCTCCGAATGGCAGCCCTCTGCTGTTCCACTCTGCAACAAAGGTTTTCGCGGCGGCGGGGTCCGGCGTCGCCTCCGGCGCCCAGGGTGCAAAGAAAACGAGATGCCAGGTGCCGTCGGCGGCTTTGCCGACGTTGGTGATCAGCTGATCGGGATTTTGCGATCCACCGGTGCTTATGATGCGCAGATTGAGGCCGAGCGACGCGGCCTGCTTGAGCACCAGTGACAGCTGCTCGACGGCCGTAGTCACGAACAGAGTGTCGGCGCCGGAGCCTTTGAACTTCACAAGCTGGGCGTTCATATCCTGCGCGCC
>DATDMA010000372.1:0-2288 GCA_036519015.1 Pseudolabrys sp.
CGTATCCTCGAGGTCGTCTGCCGCACCACGGGGATGGGCTTCGCCGCCGTTGCGCGGGTGACGGAGGACCGTTGGATCTGCTGCGCGGTGCGCGACGAGATCGGGTTCGGGCTTGGACCGGGTGGCGAGCTCAAGGTTGAAACCACCATCTGCCATGAAATCCGTCAAAGCGGCGAAGCGGTGGCCATCGACAACGTGAGCGAGCACGCCATTTACTGCGGTCACCCGACCCCGGCGATGTATGGCTTTCAGAGTTACATTTCGGTGCCGATCAGGCTGGAGAACGGAACTCTCTTCGGCACTCTGTGCGCGATCGATCCGCGCCCGGCGCGGCTGAACACGCCCGAGACCGTCGGAATGTTTAAGCTCTTCGCCGAACTGATTGCTATCCATTTGAATGCAATGGATCGGCTCGCCTTCAGTGAAGCCGAGCTTGTGGACGTGCGCCAGCAGTCTGAATTGCGCGAGCAGTTCATCGCGGTGCTGGGCCATGATCTGCGCAATCCTCTCGCCTCGATCTCTGCCGGCGTCAGGTTACTGCCGAGAGCCAAATCGAAAGAAGACACGTCGGATATCCTGGCCGCGATGCAGCGCAGCGTCGGCCGGATGGCACAACTCATCGATAACGTCATGGATTTTGCGCGCGGCCGTCTCGGCGGCGGCTTTACCCTGGAGCGGAGTGCGAATGTCCAATTGCAGCCCTCGCTCGAGCAGGTGATCGCGGAGCTGCGCGACGCCTTTCCGGAACGTGCGGTTGATGCCGTCTTCGCGCTTCAAGCGCCGATCAATTGCGATGTCGGGCGAATATGCCAATTGCTTTCGAATTTGCTGGCCAATGCGCTGAAGCACGGAGCCGCGGACGCGCCGGTTCAGGTGGTGGCAAAGTCGGATACCGCGACCTTCGAACTGTATGTTGCGAACGCCGGCGATCCGATCTCACCGGCGGAAATGAAACGTCTGTTCAAGCCGTTCTACCGGGGTGCCGTTCGGCCCGCACAGGAAGGGCTGGGGCTCGGACTTTATATCGCCGCCGAAATCGCGCGCGCCCATGGCGGCACGCTCGACGTCGCGTCGTCACCGGGCGAGACGCGCTTCACATTCAGGATACCGTCGCATTGAGCGTGGCCTAGCTTTTCTCCACCGCCACCACGCGGCCGCGGTCGACCGCCAGCGCGAGCTTACCGTGCTTGAGGGCGAGCGCCTTCTCGCCGAACAATTCGCGCCGCCAGCCTTTGAGCGCCGGCACGTCGGCCTCGTCGTCGGCGGCGATGCGCTCCAGCTCCTCGACGGTGGCGATCACCTTGGCGGCGACGGCGTGCTGTTCCGCGGTCATGCGCAGCAGCACCTTGAGCAACTCGACGGTGGCCGCACCGTTCTGCGCGGCGCGGAAGCGCTCGAGCCGCGGCAGCGTCTTGGGATCGCGCTGCAGCCCGCGGTTGACCGCCTCGACGATCTGCTCGCCCCAGCGCGAACGCTCGAAACCTTTCGGCAGCGAGCGCAGCGTGCCCAGCCGCTCGACCGTCGTCGGCGCCTGTATCGCGATGTCGCCGATGACTTCGTCCTTGAGCACGCGCGAGCGCGGCACGTCGCGCGTCTGCGCCTCGCGCTCACGCCAAGCCGCGATCTCGATCAGCACCGCCAGGTCCTTCGGCTTGCGCACGCGGCTCTTGAGGCGCTCCCACGCGCGCTCGGGATCGCCGCGATAGGTCTCCGGCGAGGTGAGCACGCCCATCTCCGCCTCGACCCAGCTCGAGCGCCCGCGCTTGTGCAGATCCTCATTGAGCTTGAGATAGACGTCGCGCAGATGCGTCACGTCCGAGAGCGCGTAAGAAATCTGCGCGTCGGACAGCGGCCGCCGCGTCCAATCTGTGAATCGGTTCGACTTGTCGAGCTGGTCGCCGGTAATGCGCTGAACCAACTGATCGTAGGAGATGCTGTCGCCATAGCCGAGCACCATGGCGGCGACCTGCGTGTCGAAGATCGGGTGCGGGATCTTCGCCGCCATATTCCAGACGATCTCGATGTCCTGACGGGCGGCGTGGAACACCTTCACGATGTTCTCGTCGGCAAGCAGCGTGAAGAACGGCGACAGGTCGATGCCCGGCGCCAGCGTGTCGATCACGACAGCCTCATCGGGCGAGGCCATCTGCGCCACGCACAACAGCGGGTAATAAGTGGTCTCGCGCAAGAACTCGGTATCGACCGTGACGAAGGGATGACGCGCCATGCGCGCGCAGACCTCGGCCAGTTCCTGGCTGGTGGTGATAGGCTCCATTTCGGCGGGAAGC
>DATDMA010000373.1:0-4130 GCA_036519015.1 Pseudolabrys sp.
TCCACGCCGTCGCGCCCGGCAACGTCATCCTCGAAGGCAAGATCAAGACGCCCGACTTCGACGCTACGTGGGCCGGCGCGCACAGAATTGTCACCGTCGAAGCGCGCTCGCGCCGGCAGAACGCCACGCCGATGGAGCCGCGCGCCGCGCATGCCTCTTACGATCGCGTCACCGGCCGCGTGACGCTCACCTGCACCACGCAGATGCCGCATCTCACGCGCACGGCGGTCGCCGACATTCTCGGCTTTCCTGAGTCCGATCTGCGCGTGATCGCGCCCGATGTCGGCGGCGGCTTCGGGCAGAAGATGTCGCTTGCGCCGGAATACGTTGTGCTGGTGTGGCTGGCGCGGAAGCTCAGAAGCTCGGTCGCCTGGACCGAGGACCGCCGCGAGAACCTGATCGCGAGCTTCCACAGCCGCGATCAATATCTCACGCTGCAGGGCGCATTCGACAAGGACGCCAAGCTGATCGCACTGAAAGGCGACATCCTCTCGAACGTCGGCGCTTATTCCTGCTTTCCCACGACCTCGGGGGTCGAGCCGCTGATGGGCATGGCGGAGTTGCCCGGCCCTTACGACGTGCAGCACTACGATTGCCGCGCGCGCGGCGTGATCACCAACACCTGCACCATGGCGCCCTATCGCGGCGTGTCGCGGCCGGTGATCACCTTCACGCTCGAACGGCTGATGGATAGAGCGGCGCGCGCCTTCGCCATCGACACCGTCGATATCCGCCGCCGCAACCTGATCGACAAATTTCCCTACATCTCCGCGGCGGGCCTCAAGTTCGACGAGGCGACGTACAAAGAGACCTTGGAGATGGCGGTCAAGGCCATCGACGTGCCCGCCTTCCGCAAGCGCCAGAAAGAGGCGCACGAGAAGGGACGTTATCTCGGCATCGGCTTTGCCACGTTCTCCGAACGCACCGGCTACGGCAGCCCCGCTTTCGCCGCGCGCGGCATGGAGATCACGCCGGGCTGGGAGACGGTGACGCTGACGGTCGATCCGTCGGGCTTCATCGAGGCGCGCATCGGCTCGTCTCCGCACGGCCAGGGCCTGCGCACCACGCTGGCGCAGATCATTGCCGACGAGATCGGCGTCGAGCCGCAGATGATCAAGGTCGTGCACGGCGACACTGACACCGCGCCTTACGGCTGGGGCACCTTCGCCAGCCGCTCGCTGGTGATCTCCGGCGGCGCCTCGCTGATCGCGGCGCAAAAGGTGCGCGCCAAGCTGATCAAGATCGCCAGTCATATGCTGGAGGCAGCGCCCGGCGACATCGTGCTCGAGCAGGGCCAGGCCAAGGTGGCTGGCACGGATCGCTTCGTGACGATCGCCAAGATGGCGCGCGAAGCCTACACGCAGACGCATCGCTTCAAAGGCGAGATCGAGCCCGGCCTCACCGAGAGCGGCACCTACGATCCGCCCGGCACGTTCTCCAACGCGTGCCATGTCGCCATTGTCGAAGTGGACGTGGAGACGGGCCACACCAAGGTCGAAAAATACCTCGTCGCCGAAGACGCCGGCAAGATCATCAATCCAATGATAGCCGACGGCCAGGTGCATGGCGGCATCGCACAAGGCATCGGCAACGCGCTCTTGGAAGAGATCATCTACGACGAGCAGGGGAGCCCCCTCACCGCGACGCTCGCCGACTTCATGCCGCCGACCGCGCATGAGATCCCCGAGATCGAATTACATCACATCGAGACGCCGAGCACCGAGTCGATCACCAAGGCCAAAGGCCTCGGCGAAGGCGGCCTGATCGGCTCGCCGGCGGCGGTGGTGAATGCCATCAATGATGCGCTGGCCTCGTTTGGCGTGTCGATCGACGAAATTCCGGCGACGCCGCAGCGCGTCCGGGCCGCGCTGCGCGAGGCTGGAGCAAAGACATGACGCGAGCGAGGGAACGGCAACCCGTATGCTCTTCCTTACCCTCCCCCTTGTGGGGAGGGTCGACGCGCAACGCGCGTCGGGGTGGGGGTCTTACGAATTCCGGGACCCCCACCCCCGACCCCTCCCCACAAGGGGGAGGGGAGAAAGGCCCTGCATGACCGACAAGATCGACCTCACGCTGACCATTAACGGCCGCGACCATGCCATCAAAGTCGAGCCGCGGCGCACGCTGGCCGATGCGATCCGTGAGGACTGCGGGCAGACCGGCACACATATCGGTTGCGAACATGGAGTCTGCGGCGCCTGTACGGTGATCGTCGATGGCGAGCCGGTGCGCTCGTGCCTGATGTTCGCGGCACAGGCTTCGGGCAAGAATATCCGCACGGTCGAAGGTCTCGCCAAGGGCGACGCGCTGCATCCGTTGCAGCAGGCCTTCATGGATCACCACGGCCTGCAATGCGGCTTTTGCACGCCTGGTTTCCTGATGCTGGCGGCGGGCGTGCTCGAACGCGAGCCCAACATCAATGACGAAGACCTGCTCGACGTGCTGTCGTCGAACCTGTGCCGCTGCACCGGGTATCAGAACATCATCAAGGCCGTGCGCGCGGCGGCGATAGAGATGCGGAAGTGAACATTCGGTTGCCTTGCTCCGTCACCCTGAGGAGCGAGCGAAGCGAGCCTCGAAGGGCGACGGCCCCGGCCGTCCATCCTTCGAGGGCCGTGCTGCGCACGGCCACCTCAGGATGACGGGACTGATGTCCGAGCCAAAACAAAAATTCGTCGGGCAATCGTTGCCGCGACTCGAAGACCGCCCGCTGCTCGTGGGCAAAGGGCGCTTTGCCGCCGACATTTCGTTCCCGGGCCAATGGACCATGCGCGTGGTGCGCTCGCCCGTTGCGCACGGCACGATCAAATCCATCGATGCAAAGGCCGCGCTTGCCCTGCCCGGCGTGCACGCGGTGTGGACGCATGCCGACGTCGCACATATCCCGCGCATCCCGTTCCGCCTCACGCGCCTCGACGGGCTGATCCCGTATCAGCAACCGGTGCTGGCCGAGCGCACCGTGCGCTATGTCGGCGAGCCGGTCGCGGTCGTGTTCGCCGAGGACCAATATGTCGCCGAGGATGCGGCCGAGTTGGTCGAGATCGACATCGCGCCCCTGCCCGCGGTCGTGCGCGCGACCGAGGAACCGGGTATTTACGAGGACAAACCGACCACCGAGCCCGGGATCGTGCGCAAGGGCTATGGCGACATCGATGCCGCCTTTCGCGACGCGCATGCGATTGTCTCGCTCGAGTTGTCCGTTGGACGGCACTCTGGCGTGCCGATGGAGACGCGCGGCGCCATTGCCCGTTACGACGCGGCGCGCGATGTCCTTGAGATGCACGGCGCCGCCAAGGTGCCGCATTGGAATCGCGACAAGATCGCCGAGTTGCTCGGCCGCAAGGTCGAGTCGGTGCAGCTTTACGAAGGCCATGTCGGGGGCGGCTTCGGCATTCGCGGCGAGCTGTATCCCGAAGACATCTTGGTCTGCGTTGCAGCTCTTAAATTTCAGAAGCCGATCAAATGGATCGAGGACCGGCGCGAGCACCTGATCGCCGCCAATCATTCGCGCGACCAGACGCACCGCATCCGCGCCGCCATCGACAAAGACGGCCGCATCCTCGGCATCGACAACGAATTCTTCCACGACAACGGCGCCTACATGCGTACGCATGCGGCGACGGTGCCCGACCTCGCCGCGGCGATGTTGCCTGGGCCCTATCGCGTGCCGGCCTATCGCGCCGCCGGCCACATCCGCCTCACCAACAAGACGCCGAGCGGCACTTACAGAGCGCCCGGGCGTTACGAGTCGACCTTCGTGCGCGAGCGTCTGCTCGACGCAATCGCCGCCAAGGTTGGCGTCGACACGGTCGAGATTCGCCGGCGCAATCTCATCGGCAAAAGCGCGATGCCCTACACGCTCGCGCTCGAGACGCTGGGCACGCACATCGTCTACGACTCCGGCGACTATGCGCTACTGCTCGACAAGGCCTTGCAGGCGGCGGGCTGGAGCGAGCTACAAGATCAGTTGAAGCAGCGCCGCGCTAAAGGCGAAAAGGTCGGCGCCGGCGTCGCGATGTTCGTGGAGAAGAGCGGGCTAGGACCGTTCGACACCGTGCGCGTTGAAGTCAAGCAGAGCGGCGCTGTCGAGGTGATCACCGGCGTTGCGTCTCTTGGGCAGGGCGTCGAGA
>DATDMA010000374.1:0-3884 GCA_036519015.1 Pseudolabrys sp.
GTTGTAGTATCCAACGATTAAGCGACCCCCAAAGAACCTAGGACGACCTATGAGCCTTAAAAACACCCCGCGCATTTCCTTCATCGGCTTCGGCGAGGCCGGACAGGCCATTGCCGCCGGCTTGCGTGACGCCGGCATCGAGCAGATCGCCGCCTGGGACATCCTGTTTCCGGAAGCAGGCGGCGCGCGGCTGAAGGCGGCGGGCGCCAAGATCGGCGTGCGGCTCGCGGAATCAGCCGCAGACGCCGTGCGCGGCACCGACATGGTGATCTCGGCGGTGACGGCGGCCTCGAGCCTCGAGGCAGCGCGCGCGGCCGCGCCGAACCTTTCCGGCTCGCCTTATTATCTCGACATCAATTCGGTCTCGCCCGGGCGCAAGCTGGAGACCGCGACGCTCCTTGACGGCCACGCGCGCTATGTGGACGTGGCGGTGATCGCGCCGATCCACCCGCTGCGGCACAAAACGCCGCTGCTGATTTCCGGGCCGCATGCGGATGAGATCGCCCCGCTCCTGCGCGAGTTGGAGATGCAGCTCACGGTCGTCAACTCCGACACCGGTTCGGCCGCGGCGATCAAGATGATCCGCAGCGTGATGATCAAGGGGATCGAAGCGCTCACGCTCGAATGCTTCCTCGCGGCCTCGCGCGCCGGCGTGCTGGAAGAGGTCACCGCCTCGCTGAAGAACAACTATCCGACGCTCGATTGGGTGAAGATCGCCGACTACAACATCGAGCGCATGGCGAGCCACGGCGAGCGCCGCGCCGCCGAGATGGAAGAGTCGTCCGCGACCTTGCGCGAACTCGAGCTCGATCCGCTGATGGTAGACGCCACCGTCAAGCGTCAGCGCGAGATGGGCGCGATCGGAAAAGAGGAAGAGGTGCGCGCCACATTAAAGGACGGCCGCGCCACCATGCTCGCGGCCATCGGCAAGGCTGCCAAGAACCGGCACTGAGCGACTCCTCGGCGCAAAAACGAACGGGCCGCCGAAGCGGCCCGCTTTCTTTTCAGATGTCCCGGTTCGAAAGCCGCCTGTAGCTACTTCTTGCGCGGCGGCGTGACGATGAGTTCCGACAACTGCTCCTTCGTGAGCGGCTGGTCGAGGAACTTGAGCTTCACCGCATCGCGCACCGCGCCGTCGAGATCGGCGAAGTGGTCGCTCTGCAGCGTCTCCTTCGGCTGGAACTTGTCCATCGACTCCTTCAGCAGCGCGACCGGCTGGTTCATCTTCTTGGAATACATCTCGACAGCCTTCGGATCGGCATACATCCAGTCCACCGCCTCGCGATACGCCTCCATGAAGCGGATGATCGCGTCGTGCTTCTCTTTCCACGCATTCGCATTGACGATCAGCACGCGCGCCGTCTGGCCACGCAACGATGGCACATCGCTTCCGCGCACGAGGATGCGGATCTTGCCGTCGTCGAGTTCCTTGAGACCGAAGGGCGGCGCCGCCCAGCCGATATCGACCTGGCCGGACATCACCGCGGTGAGCGTGGCGGCCGGACCGCCGGTGGCGGTCGGCTTCGCCTTGGAGCCGAGTTCGCTGGTGAAGGCGACAACGATATTGTTGGAGCTCGAGCCGTTGGTCGAATAAGCAATTGTGTTATCGGACGTCGCATCCTTCAGGGTCTTAAGCTTGGAGTCCGCCTTCACGTACCAGAACAGATCGCCGGTGCCGGTAAAGGCCGGCGACAGGATGCGCACCGGCGCTCCCTTCGAGAAGGCGCGCATGACGCCGGCGGCGCCGACGCCACCGCCGATGTCGGCGCTGCCCGAGATGACAGCCTGGATGGTCTCGCCCGCGCCCTGCGTGCCGACAACATCCAGCACCAGCCCGTGCTTCTTGAAGAAGCCCGCGTCCTGGCCGAGCGTCGGCGCCTGATTTTCCCAGTTGTTGATCTGGCCCATCGCAACCTTGAGCGCGTCCTCGGCCGAGGCCGGACCGGCAGCCAGCGCGAGCGGGGCCACCAGTCCAAGCGCCAGGGTCAAAGCCTTGAATGTCTTCATCGTTAGTCCTCCGGTTTATGTTTTTGATTGATGACGCGCGCCCCGCGCGAGCGGCATTCAATACCGAATGCCGCCCGCGGGGGAAGCGCAAATTTCAGCGCCGCTTCTTGTTGCTCTTGGCTCGGCCGCGCGATTTGGCCGCCACGGCAGCCTTCGGCTTCGCGGCCGGTTTTGCCGTTTTGGCGGCAGGTGCCCCGCCCGCCTTGGCGACGCGCATCGCCCAGTATTCCCACGCACGGACAAGACCCGTGGTCTGGGCGCTGATCTTACCGCAGAGTTCAGTTTCGCCCCGCGAAAGAGACGCGACGTTATTGCCGATAGCCAAAGCCTGCACCTGATATTCCGCATTGCGCGAGGCGTAGATCGAGCGGAACACGCAATCGCGCACACTGACGCCGGCCACAGTGACGCCATGCCGGCGCATCAGCACCATCCAGTCCTTGCCGAGCGCGCGCGCAAGCGAAGCCCCCTCTTCCGGCTTCATTACGAGCATGTTGGTGTCGCCAAATTCGTCTTGCTGATCCCAGTACGGCGGCTTAATGCCGCCGACCGCACCGAGATGGAAGATGGGCACATAGTCAGTGCCGGTGGCGAGCAGTGGCATGAAGGCGGGCGAATGGTGATGGCAGACCGACATCACGTCGGGGCGCGCCTTGTAGATCTCGCCGTGGATCACCCGCTCGGAATATTGGCCCACGCCCGGCTCCCGGATGGGCTGGGAGTCGAGGTCATATTCGATAAGATCGTCCACCTCGACCAGTTGCGGCGAGCGCGAGCGTGACAGGAAATAGCGGTTCGGGTTCTCGGGATGGCGCATGCTGACATGTCCGAAAGCGTCGAGCACGCCCTCATTGGCGACCATGCGATTGGCGAGCGCGAGCTCCCGGCGGGCTTCGATGAGCGTATTGGCCACTGGCATTTCCTTTTGTCGTTGCAGTGCGAGATGATTGGGCCGTCCCACATCATAGGACAGGGTGATCCAACGATGTGAAGACCGGCTTTCGTAAAAAAAGATCATGCGTCAAGCAAGCCGGCGTTGAAAGTGCGACTGCGGCGCTTGACACACGCGCCCGGTTAGTGAGGCTTCATGCCGCCATGAGCACTCCCGCACAAATCGTCGTCGATAGCGTCAACCACATGTATCGCCCGCTGCACGGGCGCGAGGTGCTGGCGCTCGACCAGGTCTCGCTCGAAGTGGGAAACCGCGAATTTGTCGCTCTGCTTGGGCCGTCAGGCTGCGGCAAGTCGACACTCCTTTATCTGATCGGCGGGTTCCTGCCGGTTGAGAGGGGCAGCATCAACGTCGACGGCAAAAAGGTCGTGGGCCCCGGCCCCGACCGCGGCATTGTATTCCAGCATTTCGCGCTGTTCCCCTGGAAAACGGTGCGCGGCAACATCCTCTATGGACTCGAACGGCAGGGCATGCCGAAGGCGGAGCGCGAACAGCGCGCGATGGATTTCATCGAGCTGGTCGGCCTCTCCGGCTTCGAGGACAGCTATCCCTCGCAATTGTCGGGCGGCATGAAGCAGCGCACCGCGATCGCACGCACGCTCGCCTTCGATCCGAAGATATTGCTGATGGACGAGCCCTTCGGCGCGCTCGATGCGCAGACGCGCGGGCTGATGCAAGGCGAGTTGCTGCGCATCTGGCAGCGGACGCCGAAGACGGTCATCTTCGTCACGCACGATGTGCAGGAAGCAGTTTATCTCGCCGACCGCGTGGCCGTGATGTCGGCGCGGCCGGGGCGCATCAAGACCATCGTCGACACCAAGTTCGACAAGAACGATCCCGACATCTTCAAGAACAAGTTCTTCGTCGAGAAGGTCGACGAGATCTGGAACCTGGTGAAAGACGAAGCGATCAAGGCGCAGGGGAA
>DATDMA010000375.1:0-2544 GCA_036519015.1 Pseudolabrys sp.
CGCACGCTCGCCGATCCGCTCGCTCTGGCAATGCGTGCAGGCTACGCCTTCGTGCCGCTCGGCTTCCTGCTGATCGGCGCATCGACGTGGTTCGCCGGCGTGCCGGAGAGTGCCGGCATCGAGGCCTGGACCGGCGGCGCCATCGGGCTGATGACGCTGGCTACGATGACGCGCGCGGCGCTCGGCCATGCCGGCCAGGAGCTCAAGCCCGGCCCGGCGACGCTGACGATCTATATGTGCGTGCTGGCGGCGGCGCTGCTGCGCATCGTCGCGGCCTTCACCGGCTCGATGATCGTGCTCGAATACGCCGGCATGGCCTGGATCGCGGGCTTTGTCTGCTTCGTGCTGCTCTACGGCCCACTGCTCGGGGGCCACAAGCCCGCTTAAGCCGGCTCGATCGCGCTCGGCGGGATGTTGGTGCCCGTGCGCGTCCAGGACGTGATGACGATGGCGGCCATGATCGCCAGCATCAGAACGGTCAGCGCCACGCAGGCCGGCCAGCCGGCGAAGGTCCAGGCGAAGCCGCCGAGCGCGGCGCCGAAGCTGCCGCCGAGATAAAAGCACGTCACATAGAGGCCGACCGCCGATGAGCGTCCCGCCTTCGCCGTGATGGTCACGTAACCGGTCGACACCGCCTGGCAGACAAGCCCGCATCCGGCGCAGATGGCGAGCCCGACCAGGATCACCCAGAGCGGAGCGAGCAGCGTCATCGCGATGCCCACGACCCATATGGCGATGGTGCCGATCATCAGATGCCTGCGACCGAAGCGGCCGACCGCCCAGCCGGTGAGCGGCGTGAGCGCCGCCCCTCCGAGATAGACCACGAAGATCGCGCCGAGCAGCGTCGCCGACAGATTGTACGGCGGGCCGGCGAGGCGGAAGTTGATGTAGGTGAACGTGCAGATGAAATTGAACAGCACGCCGAAGCCCACGGCATAGGTCGCGACGAGCTGCGGATTGCGGAAGTGCCGCAGCATCTGCCGCGCTGAGGCGATGAGTCCTTCCGAGCGGACGAAATTGCGCTCGCGCGGCAGCAGCACCCATACCGCGATTGCGCCGGCGATGGTGGCCGCCGCCAGACAGCCGAATGCGTATCGCCAGCCGATGATGTCGGCGAGGATGCCGGTGAAGAACCTTCCGCTGAATCCGCCGAGGCTCGCGCCCGACGTATAGATGCCGGCCACGGCGGTCGCCTCGTGCGGCGGCAGTTCCTCGCCGATATAGGCGATGGTCACGGCGAAAATCGGCGGCATCGCCAATCCCTGGACGAAACGCCAGAACACCAGCGCGTGAAGGTTGGGGGCGAATGCGGCCATCACCGTCGGCACCGCCAGCACGCACATAGCGGCAACAATCACGCGCTTGCGGCCAAGCACGTCGGCGGCAGTGCCGGAAAACGGCGCCATCAGCGCCACCGCCAGCGTGCCGGCGGTCATGATGGCGGATATCTGCGCCGGCCCCACACTGAACTGTTCCGACAGCAGCGGCAGGATCGCCTGCGGTGAATAGAGATTGATGAAGGTGCAGTAGCCGGCGATCCCGGCCGCCAGCCGGATGGCAAAGGAACGGCGGCTTTGGGCAGACGTCATCTTTCGGGAACCCGGCAGAGCTGAGCGAACCGCAATGAATCTATGCCTTGCTTTGGCCGTCAGCGCCAAGGGGCAGGGCGGCGGAGCAGCGGGCGGCCGGACGCATGGCTCTCAAGTTGTCATGGCCGGGCTTGTCCCCGCCATCTCGCTCAGGAAGGCATTGCCCTCATAAGCGGGGTCACCGGGACAAGCCCGGTGACGACAAAATTCGATCGCCATGCGCTAATCGTTCGCGACCAATTTTTCCTTCGCCCTTTGTAGCGTCTCTTCCGGCGTGCCGGAGGCATCGACCTCGGACCAGTCCAACCTGCCGAGATCGTACGTCTCCTGGCTGCGCGCGACGGAGGCATCGGCGTCGGAGGCATCTCCCGTGCGTCCGCCGACGCGGGCGGTGCGGACCGCGAGATCGGCGGTGAGGAAGAGGCCGTGGAAGGCGACGCCCTCCGCCGCGCGGGCGATCATCTCGCGTTCGTCGGCGCGGGCGAACACGGCATCGACGACCGCGGAATGCCCGGCGGCGATCACACGGCGCGCTTTTTGCGCAAGCGTAGCGTAGACCTTCGCAGTTGCCTCAGTGCTATAGCCCTCTTGCGGCAGGCGCTCGGTCTCGTCCACGCCGAACAGCGCTTTGCGCTCGACATCGCTGCGCAGCACCACGGCGCCGGGTGCGGGCGCGATGTCGGCGGCGAGCGTGCGCGCCAGCAGCGACTTGCCCGTGCCGGACAGTCCGCCGACGGCGATCAACTTCGGCTTTGCCGGCGCAATGAGTTGCCGTGCCAAAGCAAAATAATCGCGCGCGCTCTGTTCGGCGGCCGCGCGATCCTTCGCATGCTCGCGTCGCGCGGCGGTGACCTTGGCGCGGATCGCCGCGCGCACCGCCATGAACAGCGGCAACGCGGCCAAGGCGTCGAGGTTCTCGTCGCGGCGCGCGTCGATGAGATAGCGGTTAAGCACG
>DATDMA010000376.1:0-12485 GCA_036519015.1 Pseudolabrys sp.
AGCAGGTGCGCTTCATCGAAGAAGAACACCAGCTTCGGCTTGTCGAGATCGCCGACCTCCGGCAGATCTTCGAACAGCTCCGCCAGCAGCCAGAGCAGGAAGGTGGCGTAGAGCTGCGGATTCTCCATCAGCTTGTCGGCCGAGAGGATGTTGATGATGCCGCGCCCGTCGCGGTCGGTGCGCATCAGATCGGCGATCGCGAGCGCAGGCTCGCCGAAGAATTTGGCGCCGCCCTGGTTTTCCAGCACCAGCAACTGACGTTGCACCGAGCCGATGGTCGCGGCGGCGACGTTGCCGTATTTGGCGCCGATCTCTTTCGAATTCTTGGACAGGTAAGACAAGAGCTCACGCAGGTCCTTGAGATCGACAAGGCCTTTGTTCGCCGCGTCGGCTGCGCCGAATTCGTCGTCAGCGAAACGGAAGGCGATGTTGATGACGCCTTCCTGCACGTCGTTGAGATTGAGCATGCGCGAGAGCAGCAGCGGCCCCATCTCGAATACGGTGGTGCGGATCGGATGGCCCTGCTCGCCGAACAAATCCCAGAACACGACGGGGTATTCATCGACCTGATATTTGAAGCCGAGGTCCGCGGCGCGCTTGACCAGAAAATCCTTGGCTTCACCCAACGCGCCGATGCCGGACAGATCGCCCTTGATGTCGGCGGCGAACACGGGAACGCCGGCGCGCGAGAAGCCCTCCGCCAGGACCTGAAGCGTCACGGTTTTGCCGGTGCCGGTCGCGCCGGTCACCAGCCCGTGCCGGTTGGCGAATTTGAGCGCGAGATACTCCGGCTTGGTGCTTTTGCCGACGAAGATTTTGTCGTCCTGGAACAAATCTGCCATCGCTCAGCGCCTATGCCATATTTCGATGCTTTCGTCGCAATGATGCAGTTAAGGCGATGATAGCGCAATGCATTTCGCGATCCAAAAAACGATGCAAAAAACGGTCCGGCTCGCGCCGGACCGTTTGCATTCGCAACAGCCGCGGAGGGCTTGAGGATCAGATTCCGGTCGCGTCCGAGACGCACTTCTTCATGTGGCTGGTCTTGGCCGCGCCGGCGAGCTTCTTGGCGGTGGAATCGGCCGTGCAGGCGGCGTTGGCGTCCTTCTCGCATTTCGTCATGAAGCTCTTGAGCGCGGCGCCCGCGAGCTTCTTGCCTTCGGCGTCGCTCTTGCAGGTCGCAAAGGCGCTGCTGGCGATCAGCGACAGAGATACGGCGAGAACGATGGTCTTCATTGTCTTTATCGTCTTCATGGTTTTCCTCCCGGTTGGCGACGGCGCGTCCGTTGATCGAGCGTGGCGGCGCGCCAGCGGAGTCTAGCCTGCCGTGCACGATATCACGTTCCAGACACGCACGCCTGGATCGTGAATGAGTGGTAATGCTTTAGGAGTGCGGCACCGCCGTGACGGTATCATTGCAATCCGTCGCACGATGCTCACCACTTGCCTGTTGCCCGCGATCGTCGGAGTGTCGAATGAGCATGATGAGGATTGCCGCCACCTTCGCCCTTCTCCTGATGACGGTTTCGGGCGTTCGCGCCGAGACCGTGTCCATCGTCGCCTTCGGCGACAGCGCCACCGCGGGCTATCTGGTGAAGCACGACGAGGCCTATCCGGCGCAATTGCAGCGCGCGTTGCGCGCCAAGGGCTATGACGTCGCGATCAGCAATGCCGGCATCAGCGGCGACACCACAGCCGGCGCGCTGCGGCGCTTCGACGAGGCCATCGGGCCGGACACCAAGATCGCCCTCATCGAGTTCGGCATCAACGATCTGGGCATGCACGTGCCGCCCGAGAAGATGCGCGCGAACCTCAACGAGATCGTGCGCACGCTGCAGGCGCGGCGCATCGCGGTTCTGCTGATCGGGCTCGGGACGCTCGATCTCTCCGATGTCGCCCGCGCGAACGATGTCCCCTACGCGCAATGGGATCTGCCGGAACACAAATACCGCGCAAGCGATGGCTGGCATTTGAGCGCCGAGGGTTATGCGATTTTGGTTGCGCGCATGCTGCCGCAGGTCGAGACGCTGGTGAAGGGCGTGGCGAAGTAGCAAGCGAGTCTTTTCACGCCTTCTTCACCCAACGGCCGTTGTCGTCGGGCTGCCAATAGGTGGCCTCGAACCCCTTGGCCTTGGCGTCAGTCCAATGCACTCGCGCGGCGGCGACCGCTTCGTCATCGTCGCCGTTGAAGATCAGCACGATACGTTGATAGGCCTCGGCATCGGGCGGCACGGATGCGCCGTCGACGAGGAAGCGCACGGTGGCGGCATTCGGATTGCCCTCATTGACCGTGAGCAGCACCGGCTGCGCCGCCGCCTCCTGCTCGCGCCAGGTGCCGTGCGGCAGGAAGCCGTCGTCGCGATAAGTCCACAGATGCGCATCGAGCGCCTCGATGCGCTCCTCCGACGAGCCCTGCACCACAACGCGCCAGCCGCGCTCGAGCGACTTCTCGAGCAGCGTCGGCAGCACGCCTTCGAGCTTCTGGCCTTGCAGGTGATAGAAGAGGATTTCGGTCATGGAGGGCCGGTAAGGATGGCGTCGATGTCTCTGCGACCATCCAGAACACGAATGATCTGAACCGCGTTGTCGCTCACGCGATAGAAGACCACAAAGGGCGGCGCCGCAACTGTTCTCAATCCCGGCAAAATCGCATCGCGTGCTCGGCCGGCCAATGGCCAATCCGATAAGACACGACACGCCGATTCGATCTTGTTGATCTGATCGTCTGCTCGGGCAACAGATGCTTCGCGTGCCAAATAATTCCAGATTTGCGCTAGGTCGTCATTGGCGTCGGTGGACCAGACGATGCGCAATATCAGTCCTTGCGATGCTGCGCACGCATCTGGCGCAAGAAGTCTTCCACGTCGAGTTCACGGCCTTCGCCAGCATCAAGCTGACGAATACCATCTTGAAGATCGGCTCGAAGTGCACCAAGCTTGTCGAGATAGTCGATCAACTCGCGCGCGATGCGATCCTGATCGGCCTCGGGCAGCGCTTCGACTTTGGCTATGGCCTCTCGAAGAACTCTCGTCATGGCCGAAATATACCACGTTCGTTATGGCTAACCAACTGCCGCCAAACCCTACCGTTCATAATGATCCCGCACCAGCCGATCCAGCAGCCGCACGCCCCAGCCGGAGCCCCAACTGCGGTTGATGTCGTTCTGGCGCGAGTCGAATCCGGTGCCGGCGATGTCGAGGTGCGCCCACGGGATATTGTCGTCGACGAAGCGCTTGATGAACTGCGCCGCGGTGATGGCGCTGCCCCAGCGGCTGCCGCCGGTGTTCTTCATGTCGGCGAATTTGGAGTCGATCATCTTGTCGTATTCGGGGGCGAGCGGCATGCGCCACACTTTCTCGCCGGTCGCTAAGCCCGCCTTGTCGAGGCGCTCGGCGAGTTCGTCGTTATTGCAGAACATGCCGGCATATTCCTGGCCAAGCGCGACAATGATCGCGCCGGTCAGCGTCGCCAGGTCGACCATGAATTTCGGCTTGAAGCGCTGCGCCGCGTACCAGATCACGTCGGCGAGCACGAGGCGGCCTTCGGCGTCGGTGTTGATGATCTCGATGGTCTGGCCCGACATCGACTTGACGATGTCGCCCGGACGCTGAGCGTTGCCGTCCGGCATGTTCTCGACGATGCCGATGAGGCCGACGGCATTCACCTTGGCTTTGCGCGCGGCAAGCGCCTGCATCAGGCCGACAACGCAAGCCGCGCCCGCCATGTCGCCCTTCATGTCCTCCATGCCGGACGCCGGCTTGATCGAGATGCCGCCGGTGTCGAAGCACACGCCCTTGCCGATGAAGGCGACCGGGGCCTCGCCTTTCTTGCCGCCGTTCCAGCGCATGACGACGACGCGGCTCTCGCGCACCGAGCCCTGGCCGACGCCGAGCAGCGCGTTCATGCCGAGCTTCTTCATGGCGCGGATGTCGAGTATCTCAACGGCGACGCCGGCCTTCTTGAGCACCGTGGTGCGGCGGGCGAATTCTTCCGGATAAAGGACGTTGGCCGGCTCGTTGACGAGATCGCGCGCCATCAGCACGCCGTCGGCGATGGCCTCCCGCGATGCATAGGCCTTGCGCACGCCGGCGACGTCGCCAACGGCGACGGTGACGCTGCGCTTCTCCGGCGGCTTGTCCTCGTCCTTGCGCTTGGTCTTGTAGCGGTCGAAAGCGTAGGCCCGCAGGCGCACGCCCTGGGCAAGGTCAGCCGCCTGCTCGGGCTTGAGAGGTCCGCCCGGCAGGTCGGCGAAGACCGTGGCCTCGCTCGCAGAGGCCGGCACCTTGCCCATAGCCAGCCCGCCGAATTTCAGAAAGTCCTTCTGCTCGAGGCCCGACGTCTTGCCGGCCCCGATCACCACCAGCCGGCTGACCTTCAGCCCCTCCGGCATGATCAGGTCCAGCGTCGAGCCGCTCTTGCCGGTGAAGCGCTCGGCCTTAGCGGCCCGCGTCACCAGGCCAGTGGCCGACCCAAGTGCCTTGGTTGTCGCAGAACCGAACTTCAGCCCGTCGTCGCAAAAGACGATGAGCACGCCCCGAGCCGGAGCAGCGAATGGGCCAAATCCGAGCTTCGGGGCGTCGGTCATTGGACGAGTTCCTTGTTCTAAAAAAGAGATGCGGAGTGCGGCAAGACGGCAACGGTCGGCATTGCCCCATATGGCCCACGGTCTAGCGCTCTGCAAAGGCCCAATTCGCTTGCACTATGGGCTTTACACAGGGCGGCGGACCAGCCTCTTTGCGGAGGGGACGCGGGAATGTTGCAGAACTTCGCGCAATACGCTTGCCAGAATCGGTCGCCGCGGGCACGCAATCCGGGCTAAGGTGCGCGCACGACTTAACTATTTGTTGTGCATGTTCGGCAGCCCCTCGCCTTCGCCCGGCCATTTTGTGGACCGATCAAGGCAACGCTAAAGGGAGCTGGGTTTAAATTTAAGCCGCGCTGCGCGTCCGGTGGGGGACCGGAGTGGCACGGCCCGGCTTGTGCCGGATGTGGGGGATGACGCCGCGGATGGGATCCATCAGTCGCTACATTTTCCGCACGACCTTCGGTGCGTTTACGGTCGTGCTCGTCAGCCTGACCGCAGTGATCTGGGTCACGCAGGCGCTGCGCGACTTCGACCTGATGACCAACCAGGGCCAGACCATCCTGGTCTTCATCGGCATCACCGGCTTGATCGTCCCCCTGCTCGTCCTGGTGATCGCACCGATCGCGCTGCTGATCGCAGTCGCGCACACGCTCAACAAGATGTCGACCGACTCCGAAATCATCGTGATGAACGCGGCCGGCATGTCGCCGTGGGTCCTCTTCCGCGCCTTCATGATGGTGGCGCTGGCGGTGTCGCTCATCGTCGGCTCGATCAGTGCCTATTTCGCGCCCAAGGGCCTCCGCATGCTGCGCGACTGGCTCACCGAGGTGCGCGCCAATGTGGTGAGCACCATCGTGCAGCCCGGCCGCTTCACCTCGATCGAGAGCGGCGTGACCATCCACATCCGCGAGCGGCGTAACAACGGACAGCTAATGGGGATTTTCCTCGACGACCGGCGCAATCCGGCCGAGCGCGTCACCGTGCTGGCCGAGGTCGGCGAGTTGCTCGACAACGACAAGGGCACCTTCCTGGTGCTGCAAAAGGGCATCGTGCAGCGGCACGAGAGCAATCAGCGCGACCCGGCCATGGTGGTGTTCGAACGCTATGCCTTCGATCTGTCGCAGTTCGCCGGCGGCCCGCAAGCGGTGAAATACTCGATCCGCGAGCGCTATCTCTGGCAGCTCTTGTTCCCCGATCCGAAGGACCCGTTCTACGTCGAGCAGCCCGGACAATTCCGCGCCGAGCTGCACGACCGGCTGATCGCGCCGCTCTATCCCCTCGCCTTCGTGGTAATCGCCTTCGCCTATCTCGGCGCGCCGCGCACCACCCGGCAGAGCCGCACCATGTCGATGGCTGGCGCCGTCGGCGGCGTGGCGCTGCTGCGGTTGATCGGCTTTGCCTCGACCGTGTTCGGCTCCTCGGTGCCCTGGATGCTGTCGCTGCAATATGTCGCGCTGCTCGCCGCCTTCGCGTTCGGTTATTTCGTGATCCGCACCGGCCTGATCATCGAGCCGCCGGCATTCCTGACGAACTGGATCGCCGCGCTGACCGAGCGCATCGCCCAACGCTTTGCTACGCCGTGATGTGACCCATGGCCGGACGAACACTCACACGCTATTTCGGAATACGCTTCCTGAACACGGTGCTGCTCGTGTTCCTGGGCATTTTCGGGCTTGTGGCGCTGCTCGACTATATCGAGCTGATGCGCCGCGCCAGCGACATCCCTAACGTCTCGGCCATCCTGGTGGCGAAGACCTCCATCTACCGCGTGCCGCAGGTGACCGAACGCATCCTGCCGTTCTGCGTGCTGATCGGGGCGATGTCCTGCTATCTCAGTCTCTCGCGACGGCTGGAATTGGTGATCGCGCGCGCCGCCGGCATGTCGGCCTGGCAGTTCATCTCGCCGGCGCTGATCGTGGCCTTCCTGATCGGCGTGTTCACCACCACCGTCTACAACCCGGTCTCCGCCGTCCTCCAAGAGCGCTCCAAGCGCCTCGAGGCCGAGCTGTTCGGCGAGAACAACAGTGCCATGCTCGGCGGCGGCGGCACATTCTGGCTCAGCCAGCGCAGCGACGATGGCCAGGCGATCATCAACGCCAAGTCGAGCCGGGCGCAGGGTGTGACTTTGGATGGCGTCAGCGTCTTCACCTTCGACCCGGGCGGCCACTTCACCAGCCGCATCGAGGCGCGGGCGGCGGTGCTCGAGCCGGGGACGTGGAAGCTCTTGGATGCGCGGATCTACGTCCTAGGCACCCTGCCGGCAGACCATGCCGAGTATCGGCTCAAAACGAGCCTGTCCCCCGAACAAGTTCGCGAAAGCTTCGCCACCCCTGAGAGTGTCCCATTTTGGCAATTGCCACTGTATATCAAAATCGCCGAACACGCAGGACTGGTGGCGGCAGGCTATAGATTGCAATTTCAGCAGCTTCTCGCCCGGCCGTTTCTGATGGCCGCGATGGTCTTCCTCGCCGCCGCGGTAAGTCTACGGTTCTTCCGCTTCGGCGGGGTACAAAAGATGGTTTTGAGTGGCGTGGCTGCCGGCTTTCTGCTTTATGTCCTGTCGAAAGTAACCGAGGATCTAAGCACGGCCGAGCTGATGCACCCGGTGGCAGCGGCGTGGCTGCCTGTGCTTGTCGGCGGTCTGACGGGGTTTATTGCGTTGTTGTACCAGGAGGATGGGTGATGGAGGGGCTGGCTAACGCTCGTCCACCAGCGCCCAGGCCGTATCGCCGCGGCGTCGCAGGCTTTTTTGCTGTCCTCAGCCTTTTGGCGTGCGGGGGATTGCTCGCGTCCGCGCCGACCCCGGCGCAGGGCCAGGAGCTCCTTTTCCCTACGCGCCCGGCACCGGTCAAACGCCCGCAGACGACGCTCAACGATGCCGCCGGGCAGAAGCAGATGCTCGTGCAGGCGACGGAGATCGATTACGACTACGCCAATAACCGCGTCGCCGCCGCCGGCAACGTGCAGATTTACTATGGCGGGTCGACGCTCGAAGCCGACAAGGTCATCTACGACCAGAAGACCAAGCGTCTCCACGCCGAGGGCAACGTCCGCCTCACCGATGAGGAGGGCAAGGTCACCTATGGCAACATCATGGACCTGTCCGACGACTATCGGGACGGGTTCGTCGATTCGCTGCGCCTGGATTCGCCTGACCAGACCCGTATGGCCGCCACCAGCGCCGAGCGCTCCGCCGGCAACTACACGATCTTCCATAATGGCGTTTACACCGCCTGCGCGGCTTGCAAGGACGATCCGAAGAAGCCGCCGCTCTGGCAGGTGAAGGCTGTGCGCATCATCCATAATCAGGGCGAGCGGATGATGTATTTCGAGGATGCGACCCTCGAATTCTTCGGCAAGCCGATGCTGTGGATGCCCTACTTCTCGGCGCCCGATCCGACCGTGAAGCGCAAGTCGGGGTTCTTGTTCCCCTCGGTGAACTCGAACTCAAATTACGGCTTCGGCATGGAAGTGCCTTACTACTGGGCGCTGGCGCCGGACTATGACGCCACCTTCGCGCCGTTGATCACCACCAAGCAGGGACCGATGCTGCAGGGCGAATTCCGCCAGCGCCTGCTCAACGGCGCCTATTCGATCCGCGGCGCCGGCATCTATCAGATCGATCCCAGCTATTTCGCCAACACCACGGACTCCACGGGAGATCGCCAGTGGCGCGGCAGCTTCGAAAGCTCGGGCCAGTTCGCGCTCAACGACAAATGGGTCTGGGGCTGGGATGCGGTCGTGCTATCCGACAAGACATTCCTGCAGAATTATAATCCGAGCCTGTCGCGCTACCGCGTGGTCGATCCGATGCAGGACACCACATCGACCGGCATCTCGGATCTCTATCTGACCGGCCGCGGCAACCGCAGCTACTTCGATGCCCGTAGCATCTATTATCTCGGCTTCTCGGAATACGATGTGCAGAGCCAGATCCCGGTCATCGCTCCGGTCATCGATTACGACTACACCTTCGACCATCCGATCCTTGGCGGCGAACTCAGCTACAAGATCAACTTCACCAGCCTGAGCCGCCAACAGGCCAATTTCGATCCCATCACGCAAACCGCGTACAACAACGGCACCTGCGCCAACACCGCCGACACCGCCCGGACGGCCTCCGATTGTTTGCTGCGCGGCGTTCCCGGCACGTACAGCCGCCTGTCGGCCGAATTGAATTGGCGGCGCAGCTTCACCGATCAGTTCGGGCAGGTGTTCACGCCTTTCGCCTCGCTCCGTGCCGACGCCGCCACGATGGACATCTATAACCAGCCTGGCGTGTCGAATTTCTATCAGACCGGCGAAAGCGATCTGGTACGCGGCATGCCGACCGTCGGCCTGGAGTACCGCTATCCCTTCATCAGCGTCGAATCCTGGGGCACGCAGACGATCGAGCCGATCGCGCAAGTCATTGCGCGGCCGAACGAGACCAATATCGGCAAATTTCCAAACGAGGACGCGCAGAGCCTGACCTTCGACGACAGCAACCTGTTCCGTGTCGACAAGTTCTCCGGCTGGGACCGCGAAGAAGGCGGCGGCCGCGCCAACTATGGCGTGACCTACACGGCGCAATTCAACCAAGGCGGCTTCGTCAACGTTCTGTTCGGCCAGTCCTATCAACTTTTCGGCCTGAACTCCTACGCCCAGCCCACCCCCACCAATACCGGCCTCGACAGCGGCCTCGACACCACCCGCTCCGACTATGTGGGGCGCGTTTCCTACCAGCCGAACAGCACCTACACGTTCACCTCGCGCTTCCGCCTAAACAACGACAGCTTCGCGGTGCAGCGCTTCGAGCTGGAAGCGGACGCCAATTTCGGCCGCATCAGCGGCACGCTGCTCTACGGCGACTACGCCGCCCAGCCCGAGATCGGCTTCCTCACCGCCCGCCAAGGCTTGCTTGGCAGCACCACGATCAAGCTCGACACCAATTGGGCGTTCATCGGCGGTGCACGCTACGACTTCGAAGCCGGCAAATTCGACCAGACCCGCATCGGGTTTGGCTATGTCGACGATTGCCTCATCTTGGCCCTGAATTACATTACAGACTACACCTACAGTGGAAACGTGACCACCAACCATACGATCATGCTCCAGCTCAGCCTGCGCACGCTGGGCGGCACATCGGTATCGCAGGGCGTCAGCTCAATCGGCGGCATGTAATAGGGCGCCGGCGGCGGCATCCGCTCCCGGCGCGATGGATGAAGACCGAGGATGAACGTGAAATCTGCGACAAATAGTCCGTGGTTCGCGGCCGCGATCCTGGCAGTGGCACTCATTCTGCCCGTGGCGGCAAACGCCCAGGTGGTGGTCGTCGCCAACGGCTCGCCCATCACCGAGCTCGACATCCAGCAGCGCACAAAGCTTCTGGCCAGTTCGACGCACAAGAACCCGACCCGCCAGGAGGTCATCAACGAACTGATCGATGACCGCATCAAGATCGCCAGGGCCAAAGTTTACGGCCTTGAGGTCAGTGACGCTGATGTCGACAGCGCCTTCCAAGGCATGGCGACGCGCCAGCACATCACACCGCAGCAGTTCACGCAGGTGCTGGAGCGTGCCGGCGTCTCGCCGAGCGCGATCAAGGCGCGTATCCGCGCCGAGCTGACCTGGGGCCAGCTCGTGCGCGGCAAGTTCTCTTCCTCGTTGCAGGTCGGCGATGCCGACGTCGCCAGCGCAATGAAGGCACGCAATGAGGCCGACGCCCCCGCGGTCGCCTATAATTACACCCTCTACCCCGTCACCATCGTGGTGCCGCGCGGGGCGAGCGACGGCGTCCTCGCGGCCAAGCGCCAAGAGGCGGAGAATCTTCGGGGACGCTTCACGACCTGCAATCAGGGCCTGGCTTTGGCGCGAGGCTTGCGCGACGTGGCGGTGCGCGAGCCGGTTACGCGCAGCTCCGCCGACCTGCCGCAGCAATTGCGCGACATTCTCAACGCCATGGAAGTCGGCCGGCTGACCTCGCCCGAAGTGACGGACCAGGGCCTGCAGATGTTCGCGGTCTGCGGCAAGAAGCAAAGCACGGCCGAATCCCCTGCCCAGCGCGAAGCGCGCGAGCAGATCTTCACCAAGCGCTATGAAACGGAATCCAAGAGGTATCTCGAGGAAATCCGCAAGCAGGCGATGATCGAGTACAAATGAGCGCGGGCCTTCCCCTTGCCCTGACCCTCGGCGAGCCGGCCGGCATCGGCCCCGATCTGACGCTCGCTCTGTGGAAGCGCAGGCGCGAGTTCGGTCTGGCGCCCTTCTACGTCATCGGCGATGCGGACTTCCTGAGCGAGCGCGCGCGCCTGCTCGGCCTTGATGTCCCCCTCAGCACCGTGACGCCGGAGCAGGCCAGCGGCGTCTTCGCAAAGGCGCTGCCGGTGGTGGCGCTCGACGGCCCCGTCACCGCCCGGCCCGGCGAGCCGGACGCCAACAGCGGACCGGCCGCGATCGCCTCGATCCGCCGCGCGGTGGCTGACGTGATGGCTGGGCGCGCCGGCGCCGTCGTCACCAATCCGATCGCCAAGAACGTGCTCTACCGCACCGGCTTCGCCGATCCCGGGCACACCGAATTCCTGGCGCGGCTCTGCGAGGAGGCTACCGGCAGGCCGGTGATGCCGGTGATGATGCTGTGGTCGTCCACGCTCGCGGTGGTCCCTGTCACCATCCACATTCCGCTCAAGGACGTGGTCGGTCAGCTCACCAGCGAACTGATCGTGAAGACCGGGCGCATCGTCGCGCGCGACCTGCGTAAGTGGTTCGGCGTTTCCGAGCCGCGCCTCGCGGTCGCCGGCCTCAACCCGCATGCGGGCGAGGACGGCACGCTCGGCGAGGAAGACGAGACGATCGTGGCGCCGGCGGTGGCGCGGCTCAAGGCCGAGGGCATCGACGTGGTGGGGCCATTGCCGGCCGACACGATGTTCCATGACGAGGCGCGCACGCGCTACGACGTCGCGCTGTGCATGTATCACGACCAGGCGCTGATCCCGATCAAGACGCTCGACTTCCATGGCGGCGTGAACGTCACGCTCGGCCTGCCGTTCCTGCGCACGTCGCCCGATCATGGCACGGCCTTCAGCCTCGCCGGCACGGGCAAGGCCAATCCGTCGAGCCTGGCGGCGGCGATCCAATTGGCCGCGCGGCTGACCGCGAAGACACCCGTCCTCGCACCAGCCTCATAAATGGCCCAGATCGACGACCTGCCGCCGCTGCGCGACGTCATTCGCCGGCACGGCCTGTCAGCGAAAAAGTCCTTGGGGCAGAATTTCCTGCTCGACCTCAATCTGACCACGCGCATCGCGCGCGCCGCCGAGCCGCTCGAGAACATCACAGTCGTCGAAGTCGGACCCGGGCCGGGCGGGCTGACGCGCGCGCTGCTCGCGCTTGGCGCGCGACGCGTGATCGCCATCGAGCGCGACGAGCGGGCACTGGCCGCGCTCGCGGAGGTCGCCGCGCGTTATCCGGGCCGCCTCGATGTCGTATCCGGCGACGCGCTGCGCGTCGACATACATGAGCAACTTGGACCGGAGCGCGCGCGTGTGGTGGCCAACCTGCCCTACAACATCGCCACCGCTCTGCTGGTGAACTGGCTGACAGTCGAGCCCTGGCCGCCTTGGTACGACTCGATGGTGCTGATGTTTCAGCGCGAGGTGGCGGAGCGCATCGTCGCGCGGCCCGGCGGCAAGACCTATGGCCGCCTCTCCGTGCTGGCGGGCTGGCGCACCGAAGCGAAGATATTGTTCGACGTAGCGCCCTCGGCTTTCGTGCCGCCGCCGAAGGTGACCTCGGCCATCGTGCGGCTGACGCCACGCCCCGAACCGCTCGCCTGCGACGCCAAGGCCTTGCAGCGTATGACCGAGGCGGCCTTCGGCCAGCGCCGCACAATGCTGCGGCAGAGCCTCAAGTCGCTCGGCGT
>DATDMA010000377.1:0-2736 GCA_036519015.1 Pseudolabrys sp.
TTGAGAATTCGCATCTCAGTCGAAAGGGAGGATGGACAGGAATTGGGATCGCGTCGAAGGCCACAGTGTTCCCCGTCAGCACCTATGGCGCAGATTTGAGGTTGTGATTTAAGGAGGGTTTGGCTCTCGTCGTAGTGACGAAGGAACGAAGATGAGAGCCAAACCCTCAATCGCCAAGAAGCCTGCCGAGCATGTGGTGAAGGATATCCGGCGGGCGACCCGGCGGCACTTCTCGGCCGAGGACAAGATCCGGATCGTGTTGGAAGGCCTGCGCGGCGATGACAGTATTGCTGAGCTCTGCCGCAAGGAAGGTATCGCCCAGAGCCTGTACTACACCTGGTCGAAGGAATTCATGGAAGCCGGGAAGCGCCGCCTGGCCGGTGATACCGCCCGTGCCGCCACGACTGACGAGGTCAAGGATCTGCGCCGCGAAGCCAGCGCCCTGAAGGAATGCGTTGCCGATCTGACGCTTGAGAACCGTCTGCTGAAAAAAAGCATGATCTCGGATGGGGGAGACGACGCATGAGATATCCCGCATCCGAGAAGCTCGAGATCATCAAGCTCGTCGAGCAGTCCCACTTGCCGGCCCGGCGAACGCTGGAACAACTGGGCATCCCGCGCCGGACCTTCTGCCGCTGGTATGATCGCTACCTTGATGGCGGCCCCGAAGCGCTGGAAGATCGGCCTTCGGCACCAAGCCGGGTGTGGAACCGGATCCCCGCCGAGGTGCACGATCAGATCATCGAACTGGCGTTGGACGAGTCCGAGCTGTCACCACGCGAGCTGGCCGTGCGGTTCACCGACGAGAAGCGCTACTTCGTGTCGGAAGCCACGGTTTACCGCCTGCTGAAGGTCCACGATCTGATCACCAGCCCGGCCTATGTGGTGATCAAGGCGGCTGATGCGTTCCACACCAAAACGACGCGTCCGAACGAGATGTGGCAGACCGACTTTACCTACTTCAAGATCATCGGGTGGGGCTGGATGTACCTCTCGACGGTACTCGACGACTTCTCGCGCTACATCATCAGCTGGAAGTTGTGCAGCACGATGCGGGCGGAGGACGTCACCGACACGCTGGACATGGCGCTGGCAGAATCAGGCTGTGACCAGGCCCATATCCACCACAGGCCCCGGCTGCTCAGCGATAATGGCCCGAGCTACATCGCGGGCGAACTGGCGAACTACATCGAAGCCCAGCACATGAACCATGTTCGCGGCGCCCCGTTCCATCCGCAGACCCAGGGTAAGATCGAGCGCTGGCACCAGACGCTGAAAAACCGCATCCTGCTGGAGAACTACTTCCTTCCCGGAGACCTCGAACGCCAGATCGCGGCGTTCGTCGAGCACTACAATCACCGGCGCTACCACGAGAGCCTGAACAACGTGACGCCCGCCGATGCCTACTTCGGCAGGGCCGAGGCCATCATCCAACTGCGCGAAAGGATCAAACGGCAGACCATCGAACATCGGCGCTTGCAGCACCGCAAACTCGCCGCCTAACATCAACCCCCAGACGAGGCCAACACTCCGCTAATCTACGCCCCGCTCGGCGCCAAATGTTCTGACGACGGACAAAGCTGCCACATGCCAGTGACCCGTCGCGTCATTATCGCGACCGCAACCCTCGCCGCCGCCGCCCGTACGGCTGCCGCACAAACGCAAGGAAAAGAGATGACTACTGATACTGGCCTGAAATTCATCGACACGACCGTTGGCACTGGTGCGAGTCCTAAAAGCGGCCAGACTTGCGTCATGCACTACACCGGCTGGCTCTCCGAAGGGGGCGCGAAAGGCCGAAAGTTCGATTCTTCCGTCGACCGCGGCTCGCCGTTTGAATTTCCCATCGGCATGAAGCGTGTCATCGCCGGCTGGGATGAGGGCATCGCCACCATGAAGGTCGGCGGCAAGCGAACGCTGATCATTCCGCCGCCGCTCGGCTATGGCGCGCGCGGCGCCGGCGGTGTCATTCCGCCCAACGCGACGCTGATTTTCGACGTAGAGCTGCTCGCTATCAAGTAAGCACCCCGGTGAGGCCGTAGATAGGGCGGAGGCCCAAAGCGCGGCCGGTCATGTCTTGGCGTAGGCGATGCTCATGGTCTCGGCAACACAGGCCGGACGCTCCTTGCCTTCGATCTCGACGGTCCATTGGTATGTCATGCGAATGCCGCCGTTCGGCATGTCGTCGGCGGCGAGCAGCTTCTGGCGGCCGCGGATGCGCGCACCAACCTGCACGGGGCTGGTGAAACGCACCTTGTTCGAGCCGTAGTTTATGCCGTTCCGCACATTGTCGATCCTGAGGACATCCCGGTTGAAGGTCGCGATCACGGCCAGGGTAAGATTGCCGTGTGCGATGGTCTTGCCATCCGGCATGTCCGTCTTGCAGCGCTCGACATCGACATGGATCCATTGATGGTCGCCGCTTGCCTCGGCAAACGTGTTGATGCGTTCCTGTGTCATTACCAGCCAGTCGCTGACCCTAGCTCCTGACCGACCAGCGCCTTCATCGCCTGCGGGCTCTGCACGATTCGTTTTGCCACGATGCCCTCCGTCAAACCAACCCAGCACGTATCCTGTACCGTTACAGGAAGAATCACCCACCGACCTGCAACTTTGCCCAGGTGTCGCGCAGCTCGATCGTGCGGTTGAACACCAGGGCGTCCGAGCGGCTCGTCGGGTCCGGGCAGAAATAGCCCTGCCGCTCGAATTGTACGGCTTCGCCCACGGGCATCTCCG
>DATDMA010000378.1:0-10597 GCA_036519015.1 Pseudolabrys sp.
ACGCGCGCCGGCGCGCCGACGATCAGCGAATTGTCGGGGAACGTCTTGCCCTCGGTGACCACCGCGCCGGCGCCGACCAGGCAGTTTTTCCCGATTTTGGAGCCGTTGAGCATGATCGCGCCCATGCCGATCAGGCTGTTATCGCCGACGATGCAGCCGTGCAGGATCACGTTGTGGCCGATCACGCAATTGCTGCCGATCGTCATCGGGAATCCGGGATCGGTGTGCAGTGTCGCGTTGTCCTGGATCTGCGAGCGCTCGCCGATTTCGATCCATTCATTGTCGCCGCGCAGCACCGCGCCGAACCAGACGCTCGCCTCGTGTTTCAGGCGCACGCGGCCGATCAGCGTCGCATTTTCGGCGACCCAGTAGTTGCCCTCGCCGGGGAATTCCGGCCCCTGGCCGTCGAGCTCGTAAATCGGCATGTCCGTCCTCCGTTAAGGCGGGCGAACTTGCCCGAAGGCGGACGGCGATGGAAGCCGGTCAGACGGCTGAGTTCAGACGGCGAAAAGGCCGAAGGCCTGCAGCGTCATGACCATGACCAGGCCCGACATCAGGCTCCAGAAGCCGGCGATGAGGGTCGCCAGGAACACGAACTTGAAGCGGCGGCCTTCTTGGCGGCGGCCGAGCAGCGTGTTGCGCATGATCAGGAACGGCGCCGAGACGATCAGCAGCGGCACGGCGGCGAGCGTCGTCGCGGAGGGACCGCTCGAGAGCAGGCCGAAGGTCGGCAGGCGGCTGGTGATCAGCTGATAGGCCGAACTGAACAGGCCCGCCATGGCGAAGCCAAGGGCGAGCGCAAGCAAATTCTGCAGGGCTTCTGGCGTCATCGAGGCCTCAACGCAATTCCGCTCTCCATGTGCAGCGAGACGCGCCCGCGCGCCAGTTTATCCTTAATAATTGGTTAACACTGCCTGCTGCAAAGGCGCCGCATGGCCCGTGGCATACTCGCCATTGATTCGGGACTTTGAGGAGCCGGAATGGCCACGCTTGCGCATCAGCACCCTCGCGCCGCCAGGACGCGCCGCAAACGGAACGGGCATAACCCGCTCCTCGCGCCGCTTTTGGTGTTCGCCGCGCTCGGCGCGGTGGCCGCGGTCTATGTCGGATATGTACTGTGGCCGCGGTGGCCGGAGGCAGCCGTCGCGCGCGACGCGCCGGCGCTGCCGATCGTGGTTGGAGGCGCAGCCTTTAACATCGAGCCTGCGGCGATCCGAATGCCCGTGCAGCGCCGCCCCGGCACGCAGGACCGCGTCGACCTCGCGTATCTGTGGCCGTCGCTCAAGCCGCCCGATCCGACCGCGAAGGCGACCGTCGGCGAGCCGGTCGATCCCAATGAACGGCTGTTCGTCACCATCCAGAACGGCGAGATCACGATGCCGCTGATGGAGCGCGTGCAGAACATCTATCCGCGCTATCTGGTCGCCGAGCCGACCGCCGGCCCTGAGGGCCTGACGCTGCGCGGCTTCCGCGACGGCACGCCCTATCAGGGCGAGGAGCTGGTGTTCGAGTCGCAGACGCCGGAGCATTTCCTCGCGCGCTGCTCGAACAAGGGCGTGATCAATTCCGGCAACTGTCTGCTGGAGCGGCGCGTCGGCGATGCCGACGTCACCATCCGCTTTCCGCGCGATTGGCTATCGGATTGGCAAAGCGTCGCGCGCGGCATCGATCAGTTGATGGCGCGGCTGCATCCCGACGGCAAATAGAAGCGATAAGGTTCAGCCCGACGCTTCGTCCAGCAGATCGACGTCGAGGATCGGCAACTCGAAAATATAAGAGCGCCGGCCCTTCTCGTTCTCGACGAAGAGCACACCGAGGAATTCCTCGCCGATATAGGCTTCGAGCGAGTCCAATTTCTTCGGCCGCGTGACGACGCGGATCTTCTCGTTGTCGAACTTGTTGCGCAGATAGGCATTGAGCGCCGGCACGGGCTGGATAGTCGGATCGCTGCCGAACTGAATCACCATGCGGAAATTATACGAGCGCTCGCCTTCGTCCTCGTCGGCGGTGAGCTCGCCGAGATCATCCTCGCCGACGAACACTTCGGCGGAATCGCCCGCCTTCGGCACAACGCGAATACCGGCGTTGCCGAACAGCTTCTTGAGATAAGCGTCGAGTTGCCTGATTTCGCTGACGTTCACCGGCCCGCTCCGTGATGATGACAGCGATGTGTTGCCTCATTGTGCGGCGCAGCGCAAGCGTCCCGCGCCGATCCGCAAAATGGACAATCGCCTTCAAATGCGACTTTACACAAGAAATCAGCGGCAATCAGCCGTCGAGCAATATCCCGTAGAGCATCTGGTCCATGGCGCGCGAGGGCTCCGGGCAGCCGGCCTCGCCGACCACCTTGGCCGGCACGCCGGCGACGGTGACATTGTTCGGTACCGGCTTGATCACCACGGAACCGGCGGCGATGCGCGCGCAGTGACCGATCTCGATGTTGCCGAGGATCTTGGCGCCGGCGCCGATCATGACGCCGCGACGGATTTTCGGATGGCGGTCCTCGTGTTCCTTGCCGGTGCCGCCGAGGGTGACGTCGTGCAGAATAGAAACGTCGTCGTCGATCTCCGCGGTCTCGCCGACCACCAGACCGGTCGCGTGATCGAGGAAGATGCCGCGTCCGATGCGCGCCGCCGGATTGATGTCGCACTGGAACACGGCCGACGAGCGGCTCTGCAGATAGAGCGCGAAATCCTTGCGGCCTTTGCCGAGCAGCCAATGCGCCAAGCGGTGCGTCTGGATGGCGTGGAAGCCTTTGTAATAGAGCAGCGGCTCGATGAGGCGGCTCGTGGCCGGATCGCGGTCGACGACGGCGGCGATGTCGGCACGGAACGCGTCGCCGATCGCGGGTTCATCCTCGAGCGCTTCGCTATACGCCTGGCGGATGAGATCGGCCGAAACATCGTCGTGATCGAGCCGCTGGCTGACGCGATGCGCGACCGCGGCTTCCAGCGAGTCGTTATGAAGAATGTTCTCGAAGATGAAGGTGGCGAGTTCCGGCTCCCGGCGCGTGACCTCTTCGGCCTCATGGCGCACGCGAGCCCAGATCGGATCGACCTTATCGAGACCCTTGGCGGTATCGAGACCCTTGGAAGGCCGTGTCTGAAAGTGAGCCATAGAATAAAATTCTCCGATGCCCTTGGCATCCCCTACATATTGCTTCTATCACAGATTTTTAGAGGCCAAGAGCGCCAGGCAAAGCCGCCGGCGCATAGCTCATGGACGCCGCCCGAGGAAATCGAGGACTTTGGCTTTGTAGGCGCGGTCGCCGACAGCCAGCATGTGGTCGCGGTCCGGAATATCGAGCGCCTCTGCTCCTGGAATGAGCTTGGCCAATTCCTGGGCAGAGCCGGCAACGACATCCCGGGTCCCGACCGCGACCAGAACCGGCACGCGGAGTGCCGCGGCCTCGGCCCGGCCCAGCGTCTGCCGCGAGCCGCGGATACAGGCAGCCAGCGCGCGCAGGTCGGATTTGGTCTGATCGCCGAAGGCACGGAAGACGCGCCCCGTGGGATCGGTCACATCATCCAATGAGGGCGCCTCGAGCGCATAGGCGATGCTCTCGGGCAGCCCGACGCCATCCACCAGCCGGATGCCGAGCCCACCGAGAACGGCGGAGCGCACGCGTTCAGGATGGCTCGATGCAAGGAACGCGGTGATGCGCGCACCCATCGAGTAGCCCATCACGTCGGCGCGATCGATGGCGAGATGATCGAGCAGCGCCCGCACATCTTCCGCCATGAGGGCGGTGTGATAATCCGCCGGATCGTAGAGCTTGCTCGACCCGCCATGGCCGCGATTGTCGAGCGCGATCACGCGTCGTCCGGCGGGCGTCAGGGTCGAGACCCAAGCGGGCGCGACCCAGTTGACTTCCTTGTTCGAGGCGAAGCCGTGCACCAGCACGATCGGTTCGCCCTCACCCTCGTCGAGATAAGCGATTTCGACGGGACCGTTTTTGAAACTTTGCATGCGGCCTTTTAGCCGCGCGCGGTCAAAGCCGCAAATCGTTGCAACCTGCGCTCCTTGCGACGGCGCAGTACGCGCAAGGTCATGCGTTCGGTCGCGCTCTTGAGCGAGGAGACGAAGGCGAAGAGGGACAACAGCGCGCCCAGAATCCAGGACCCGAGATCGAAGACGGCAAAGGTAAGCGCGATGGCGCCGCGCCCGACCACCTTGAGGATCGCGCGCGTCTTGCTGCCTTCCTTCTCGGCGAGTTTGGCAACGCGCGACATCTCGCGCGGAGTCTCGGCGATCTTCAAACCATCTAGCGCCGCCTGCGTGCCGGCCTTGGCCTGCACGCGCCCGACATCGCGCGCGAGGTCAACCAAGCGGCCCGCGCGCTCGACCTTCACCGCGTCGCGCGCGGCGCGGATCGCCAGCGCGGGCTCCGAGATCGAGACGCCGGTGATCGCTTTCTTCAATTGTCCCCAGTCCACGACCTGGCGCACGGCGCGGCCCATGTAAGCGGTGAGCTCGCCGCCAAGCCGGCCGGTCTTGCGCGCGGCCTTCGCCAGCGACAAACCGACACGTGCGGGCGCAGCCGCACCAACCGTCGCGTAAGTGCCGGCTGTAATCGCCAGGCCGACAGCCGCGAGGCCGAGCACCAGCTCGTCGGCCTTCTGCCCTGTCGCCATCCGCGTGCCCTCGCGTATCGCGTCACGGATGTCGCCAAACACGAACAGATCGCCGAGCGCAGTGCCAGCAAATCCCGCCATGTCGTTTGGCTCGCCGGTGACGAGACCGAGGGCGAAGCTTTCCGTCGCATGCCGCGCCGAGGCCGCCTCCTCTACCGCGGCGTTCACCCTCTCGGTCAGCGCCGGATCGAGCGCGACATGCCGGGCGGCGGCGAGATCGACGAAGCTTTTGGCGAGATCGGCGTCCTTGGCGGCGAGCGCGTCATCGATTTCGCGGCTCGCCACCGCGGCATCGAATTTGCCGTCGAGCGCCCGCGCCGCGATTTGCGAGGGATCGTCCTCGATTTCCAGGAGCGACTGCGCCTCGAGCCCGCGCGGCACCGCATAGGCGGCGGCCGCCGCCATGAGGGTGGCCACGAGCAAGGCCGGCCCGAGGCGGGTGCGGCGCGTGAGCGTCACTTTCTGCACGTCTCTCAGTACGTCCGGAGGCGCGAAGCCTTGCGCGTCGCGCATGGTATCCCCCAAAAGAGCAACCGACGGAATCGGACGCTTCGGATAACCCTAACGCCGCCGGTCCGTGAGGGGAAAAACGCCGGTGATTCAAGGGCGTTCCCCACCCAGACCCCGCAGGGTTTACAAAGAGTAAGAGCTAGTCATTACCAAGGCGCCTCGCTATGGTGCGCCCCGCAAAGGGCGCTTTTTACGAGGATTCCTATGGCGGAGCACGTCGTCCCCCACTTCCATAACGATCCGGGCGAGTCGGTCATCGAGATCGGCGCCAAGGAGTTCATGTGCGTGGGCGCCACGCCGCCGTTCGACCATCCGCATGTCTTCCTCGACATGGGCTCCGACGACGAGATCATCTGCCCCTATTGCTCGACCCTTTACCGTCACGATCCCACCCTTGCTTCGCATTCGGCACGTCCGGCGGAATGCGCCCTGCCCCTCACCGAAACGGCGTAAGTCCGCAGTCCGGAGTGTCGAGCCTTGGCGCCCGCGCGTCACGTCATTGTCGCCGGCGCTGGCATCGCCGGATTGACGGCGGCGTTGGCGATGGCGCGTGCGGGCTTGCGCGTCACGCTGCTCGAGCAGGCGGAGAAGCTGGAAGAGACCGGCGCCGGTATCCAGCTTTCGCCTAACGCAACACGTGTCCTCTTTGCGCTCGGCCTGCGCGACCGGCTGATGCCGTCGGCGCTCGCGCCGAAGGCGATCCGGGTGATGTCCGGCGGCTCCGGACGCGAAATCGTGCGCATTCCCCTCGACGACGGCGAGACGCGCTACGGCGCGCCGTTCTGGACGATCCATCGCGGCGACCTGCACGCCGCCCTCGCCGGCGCGGCGATAGCGACGCAAGACATCACGTTGAAGCTCGGCATTCGCGTCGAGGATTTCGCCACGCACACGAAAGGCGTGAGCGTATTGGGGCGGCGCGACCGCATGATCGTCGAAGAGCGCGGCCTGGCTTTGATCGGCGCCGACGGCATCTGGTCGAATGTCAGTACGCGGCTCGGACGGCAGCGCGGGCCGAAGTTCAGCCATCGTACGGCCTGGCGTGCGCTCGTGCCGGCCGAAGCGGTGCCGCAAGAGTTCCGCACGCCTTACGTCCATCTCTGGCTCGGGCAGGACGCGCATCTCGTGCATTATCCGGTCAAAGGCAGCCGGCTCATCAACATCGTCGGCATCGTGCGTGACGAGTGGAGCGAGACCGGCTGGTCTGCGCACGGCGACCGCACCGAGATCCTGCGCCATTTCGCCCGCTGGTCGTGGAGCGAGCGCGTACGCTCACTAATCGCCATTCCCGAACGCTGGGTCAAATGGGCGCTCTACGCGCGCAAGACGCCATTTGGCGGCGGCGAAGGTCCCGTGACGCTGATCGGGGATGCCGCACATCCGATGCTGCCCTTTCTCGCGCAAGGCGCCGGCATGGCGATCGAGGACGCCGCCGTGCTCGCCGACTGCCTAGGCAAATACATTGACGATCCGGCGGACGCGCTGCGCGCCTATGAAGGCGCCCGCCGCCATCGCACCGAGCGTGCGCAGCAGGCCTCGCGCAAGCAGAGCCGCATCTATTCCCTCACGGGGCCGGAGGCTCTCGTTCGCAATTTGGTGATGCGGACGATGGGCGGGGAAAAACTACGCAGCCGCTACGACTGGCTTTATACTTGGCATCCGCCCGAACGCCTGTAGGGCACTCTGAACGGAGCAATCATGTTTCCAGCGACTGTTGCCGGCAGTCTGCCGAAACCATCCTGGCTCGCCGAACCCGACAAGCTGTGGCCGCTGTGGAAACTTTCCGGCGACGAGCTTGCCGCCGCCAAGCTCGACGCGACGCTGCTTGCCATCAAGCTGCAGGAAGATGCGGGCATCGACATCGTCTGCGACGGCGAGATGTCGCGCCAGCATTTCGTGCACGGCTTCCTGGAGTATGTCGATGGCATCGACTTCGCGCACAAGGTCGAGATGGGTATTCGCGCCGACCGCTATAAGGCGATGGTGCCGGTCGTGCGCGGCGCGCTGGAATTGAAGGGCCGCGTGCATCAGACCGAAGCGCGTCACGCGCGCGCGCATACCAAGAAGAAACTGAAGATCACGATGCCGGGGCCGATGACGATCGCCGACACGGTCGCCGATGCCCATTACGGCGACAAGGTGAAAATGGCCTTCGCCTTCGCCGATCTGCTCAACCAGGAAGCCCGCGCGCTGCAGGCCGACGGCGTCGATGTCATCCAGTTCGATGAGCCCGCGTTCAACGTGTTCATGGATGAAGTACCCGGCTGGGGTATCGAGGCGCTGCACCGTGCGATCGACGGGCTCACCTGCACCACCGCCGTGCACATCTGCTACGGCTACGGCATCAAGGCCAACATCGACTGGAAGAACACGCTCGGCGGCGAATGGCGGCAGTATGAGCTGATCTTCCCGGCGCTGGCGAAGAGCCGCATCAAGCAGGTCTCGATCGAAGCCATCAATTCGCGCGTGCCGCTCAGCCTCCTGTCGTTGCTCGACGGCAAGGACGTGCTCATCGGCGTCATCGATGTCGCGACCGACGTGGTCGAGACGCCGGATCGCGTGGCCGAGGTGATCGGCGAGGTGATGCAGTTCGTGCCGAAGGAGCGCATCGTCGCCTGCACCAATTGCGGCATGGCGCCGATGCGGCGCGACATTGCCGAAGCGAAACTGAAGGCTTTGGGTGCCGGTGCAGCGCTGGCGCGCAAGACGCTGGGGTAAGTGCGTGCCCCGGATGCTGCGCAACACGGAGCGTTAGCGCAGTGTTGCGCTGCTGATCCGGGGCCTTACCAAGCTCTGAGTTTGTTAAGGTCCCGGGTCTGCAGCGCATCACGAAGACGTGCTGCGCTGCGCCCGGGACACACGGCTCACCTTGCCGCGCGGCCCATCACGTCCATCAACTCGGCGATCTTGCGCCGCTGATCGGCTTTGTCGCCGCTCGCGATAGCGTGTTCAACGCAATGCGCGACGTGGTCGCGCAAAATCTCCTCCTCGACACGCCGCAGCGCCGCCTGCGCGGCGGCGATTTGCGTCACGATATCAATGCAATAGCGATCGTCTTCGACCATGCGCGCGAGCCCGCGCACCTGGCCTTCGATGCGGCCGAGCCGCTTGAGCGTGGACGTCTTGCTGTCTTTGCGCATCTGCCCTAAATACCCCCCCAGGGTATGATATGCAAGATGCGACGAGGCTGACATGAGCGCCACTGCCGAACACGACCACCACCATCACGAGGGGCACGATCACGGCGCGCATGCGGGCCACGATCATCATCACCACGCGCCCGTCGAGGGCGGCGTGCTCGATCCAGTCTGCGGCATGACGGTCGACCCGCACACGGCCAAGCATCGGGCGGAGGTTCGCGGCCACCCGTATCATTTCTGCTCTGCCGGCTGCCGCACCAAGTTCGTCGGCAACCCGGACAAATATCTGGGCGAGCGCAAGCCTGAGCCGGTCATCGAAGGCGCGATCTACACCTGCCCGATGCATCCGGAGATTCGGCAAGTGGGTCCGGGCACCTGCCCGATCTGCGGCATGGGGCTCGAACCCGAACTCGCGACCGCCGACACCGGCCCGAATCCCGAGCTCATCGACATGACGCGGCGGTTCTGGATCGGCCTTGCGCTGAGCATTCCGGTGCTTGTGCTGGAGATGGGCGCGCACATCGTCGGCGCGCACGATTGGGTCGATCCGACGCTGTCCAATTATATCCAGTTCGCGTTCTCGACACCGGTGGTGCTGTGGGCGGGCTGGCCATTCTTCGTGCGCGGCTGGCAATCGCTGGTCACGCGTAACCTCAACATGTTCACGCTGATCGCGATCGGTACCGGCGTGGCTTACGTCTACAGCGTGGTCGCCACGTTCGCCCCGGGCATATTTCCGAACGCCTTCCGCGGGCATGAAGGCGCGCCCGCTGTTTACTTCGAATCCGCCGCAATCATCACCGTGCTGGTGCTCGTCGGCCAAATACTGGAACTGCGCGCGCGCGAGGCGACGTCGGGCGCGATCCGCGCTCTGCTCGATCTCGCGCCCAAGTCTGCGCGGCGGGTCAAGGACGACGGCAGCGACGAGGACGTCTCGCTCGATGCCGTGAACGTCGGCGACCTTTTGCGCGTGCGCCCCGGCGACAAGGTGCCGCTCGACGGCATTGTGATCGAAGGCCGTTCGTCAGTCGACGAGTCGATGGTCACCGGCGAATCCATGCCCGTCACCAAGGAGAAGGATGCGCGCGTGATCGGCGGCACGATCAACACCTCGGGCAGCTTCGTCATGCGCGCCGAGAAGATCGGCCGCGACACACTTCTGTCTCAAATCGTGCAGATGGTCGCCACCGCTCAGCGCAGCCGCGCGCCGATTCAACGGTTGGCCGATCAGGTCGCCGGCTGGTTCGTGCCGGTGGTGATCGCGGTGGCGCTGGTGGCCTTCGCCGCCTGGGCCATGTTCGGGCCGGAGCCACGCTTCGCCTATGGCCTGGTCGCGGCGGTGAGCGTGCTGATCATCGCCTGCCCGTGTGCGCTTGGGTTGGCGACGCCGATGTCGATCATGGTCGGCGTCGGCCGCGGGGCGCAGGCCGGCGTCCTCATCAAGAATGCCGAGGCGCTGGAGCGGATGGAAAAAATCGACACGCTGGTCGTCGACAAGACCGGCACGCTCACCGAGGGCAAGCCGAAGGTCGTGGCGGTGACGCCCGCCGAAGGCTTCGACGAGGCGCAGATCCTGCGTCTCGCCGCGAGCGTCGAGCGCGGCAGTGAGCATCCCCTCGCCGCCGCCATCGTCGCAGCCGCCGCCGAGCGCCAGATCGAACTCGGCACCGTGCGCGGCTTCGACGCGCCGGTCGGCAAGGGCGTCATCGGCATGGTCGAGGGCAAGCGGCTCGCGCTCGGCAATGCCAGGTTCCTTGCCGAGCTCAGCATCGATACGTCGCCGCTCGCAAACGAAGCCGAGCGCATGCGCGCCGATGGCGCCACCGCGGTCTTTCTCGCCGTCAACGGCAAGCCGGCCGGCGTCATCGCCATCGCCGATCCGGTCAAAGCCACCACGCCCGCCGCGCTCAAGGCGCTTGCCGCCGAGGGCATCCACGTCGTCATGCTGACCGGCGACAACCGCACCACTGCGCAGGCCGTCGCCAAGCGTCTCGGCATCGCGGACGTCGAGGCCGAAGTGCTGCCCGACCAAAAGAGCGCCGTGATCGAAAAGCTCACCCGCGAGGGCCGCGTGGTCGCCATGGCTGGCGACGGCGTCAACGATGCGCCGGCGCTCGCCGCGGCGCAGGTCGGCATCGCCATGGGCACCGGCTCCGATGTCGCCATCGAGAGCGCGGGTATCACTCTGCTCAAGGGCGACCTCAACGGCATCGTGAAGGCGCGGGTGCTGTCGCGGGCGGCGATGAGCAACATCCGGCAGAATTTGTTCTTCGCCTTCATCTATAATTCCGCGGGGGTGCCGATTGCGGCCGG
>DATDMA010000379.1:0-6721 GCA_036519015.1 Pseudolabrys sp.
TGGATAAGATGCGGATTCCTGCCGGAACAAGGCAGTTGGGACACCCTCCGGCGTTCGATGATGCCGAAATTGATCGAACTAAAGGAAGACTTGCCTGCCGAGCGCTTCTCCGAAATCATGGACATGCTTCTTGACCGAAGACCGACAACCGCACGCCTGATCGCCGGCTTGAGGGATACCGTGCGGTCACAGGTTCCCACGGAGCAGGGGGACATGTTCGTGGCGGTTGGTCGCGTGCTGTTTCTCGACGGCGGCGCAACCTGGCAAGGAGATCTGAACCTGACGGACAAAGAATCGATGCTCTTGCTGAGAGGAAAATAGCCGATGGACGCAAAGTTCTTCAGCACCAAATGGGGCGCGTTCGCGGACAATCCAAACTCGCCCCTGCTTGACATGGGAAATGAAGCTGCCTGGGACCAAATGTATGAACGGGAATTGGAGGAGTTTCGCAGACGGCAGCGCGCAAAGGCCGCCGCTTCCGCTTCATATCCGAAGGAAGACGCTGCGAGCCGGTTACCCCACCCCTGAAGGTGCCATGATTGGGCGATACTCGGGTTGAGGGGGGCGCGCGCCACCCGCCACCACCACCACCCCCCCCGCGACACGCTTTGTCACCCAAGTCAGCTTCAGCGGCGGCGGCGGCGGCGGGGCAGTGCAGCCGCGGGCAAAGTACGTCCCTTAGTGCTCCTGCAAGCCATTGAAATCACAGAACCCGGATCTTGCGCTTAGATGAGCAGACCGATGACTGCCGGGCAAAGTACGTCCCTTAAAGTCAGACTTCGCCGGCAACCGCGAAAATGCCCATGACATCGGCGTTTTGGGCGTCTTTGAAGCCATGTTGCGCAAGGGAAGCTATCCCTCAAGCGCCTCAATCATCTCCACCCGCGCCGCATGCCGACCGCCTTCGAACTGGGCGGTCAGAAACGCATCCACGATATCGAGCGCCAGCCCTTCGCCGACCACACGCACGCCAATCGACAGCATGTTGGCATCGTTGTGCTGGCGGATCATGCGGGCTGAGAATGTGTCGGCGCTCACGCCGCAACGGATGCCCTTTACCTTGTTCGCCGCCATCATGATGCCCTGGCCGGTGCCGCATAGGATAATGCCTAACCGGCAATCGCCGGAGGCGACGAGCCGTGCCGCCGCTTCGCCGTGCTTAGGATAGTGTGTGCTCTCCGGGGTCGTCGGTCCGATGTCGACCACAACCCAACCGCCCTGCGCCCCGATATGAGCGGCAATGGCCTGTCGGAGCTGAATGGCGGCGTGATCGCTGGAGAGGACGATACGGTTGCTGGCAGTCATGGAGGAGTCGTCCGTTTCCCGAGGCAATTTGACGGCTTGGGCGAGTTGGATCAGGTGCTTTTTGCTTCGTCAATATTTCGGGTTCTCGAATGATCTCCTCTATAGGCCTCCGTGCCCAGAACCGCGGAGCCGTGGGGCGATCAAGCCGATAATCGCGGCTAGGGCTTGAGCGACGACGGCTTGTCCACGATTTCCGCAAGCGTCTCGCCTGGGCGGCTCCGTCTGGGCGGAGGGGGTTCGTGTTTCGCGCAGTCGGCGATCATCTTCGTGAAAGGCCCGATATCGTTCTTGCTGCTGGCGCTATCGAGCGCCTGCATGTACTCGGCCCGTCGATCGACCGGGACGACCGTCCACGGGATCCCGCCGGACGCCAGCATCGCGTTCATAATGAAACGGCCCGATCGCCCGTTTCCGTCCGGCAACGGATGAATGAACGTGAACAGGAAATGTCCGAGTACGGCCCGGACGCGTGGATCCTTTTCGCCCTTCAGGCAGTCGAAGAATGCATCCATGGCGTCCGGCACCGACTCCCAGTTCGCAGGAGTGTGTCTCGAGCCCCTGATGTGCAGGAAGTGTTGGCGGTAGCCGACCATGTTCTCCGGCTTGACGATGCCGGCAGCGAGCGACGGCTGAAACAGCGCTCGGTACCAATTGAGGTGCTCGGCTTCGACGATATCCGCGGACAATTCTCCCTTGAGAATGCGGTCGACCGATTTCCGGACTTCTTGGAACGCGTCCCAGTATCCTTTGGCGGCCAACGCGTTCTTTTGCTCGCGGTCCGCCGGATCGTCGTCTGGATTCCATTTTCCGCTTCGTACCTTCTCGATCAGGTCTTCGGTGACTGTGTAGCCCTCTATGGAGAGGGAATGGTAGGCGTCCGAGGTGTAGATGTCGTCGATCGACGCCATGAAGGCGTCGTGATCGTTGATGAGACGCGGCTCGATGTCGAAGTTCTGCAGGACCGGTTCACGCATTTCAGCCCACATCAGGCGGATGCGCGTGGAGATCGGAGACACGGGGCGCGCGCCCGCCAGTTGCATGGGTACCGGTCCTTTGAACGGGTCGGCATCTTCTCGGACATCATGTCCCGCACGTTGCATCGTAGAGACGATTTCGTCGGCCGCCTTGTCGTTGCCGAGCAGCCGATATGCGCCTGCGATGCGCCCGGCCGCGACGGCGTGACCTCCAGCCAACAGGACACGTAGGATGGCAGCGCTACGGACAGCGCCCATCAAGGCCACGACATCGTTCCTGTTGGCTCGCCAGAACGCCGGCGCTGCTTGGCACAGGGCGTCGGCTTCGGGAACTACCTGCATGCCGGCTACCTCAACCGGAGCGGTCGTGAGCTTCGGCACTCTCAGCAGATAGAACGAACTGTCATGCGGCAGATCGACGAGTTGGTTGTTGGCCTTCGGCGAATGAATGATCACCTGGTGCGGAACATTCAGGTTTTCGGTGTGAAGGAGGATCGAGCCCTCGGGCGATACCGTCCAGTCGCTACCAAAACGGTCGTCCAAATACACCTTGGCGAACTCCCAGAACGAGGAGTACCAAGCGGTGGTATCGCCCTTCCGATCACCTGGTCGGCTCGTCATGACCCAGCCTTTTATGATCTCGCTCAAGAAGCCAGCTTCCATCAGCCGTTCTCGATCGGTCCGCGATATATCGTTCGTCTTGAACACGCGTCGGGTTCCGCCTTTGCCTAAGGCCATCAAATTGCTAAGAGAATCTGCGATTTTTTCGTTCAAGGTCGGCATATTGGACTCCTTCGTCGAGGCGTCATTGGGCGGTTACACTAACTTCGTGCCGTTCAATTACACTAATATTATGATGTTCGTATACACTAATATTATGTTGTGCGATTGCACTAAAATCATGTTGCGTGCAAACACTAATATTCTGTTGGAGAGGTGCGAGCCTAGAAGGATTGCGCTTCACTTGGATAACTCAGCCCTCCGGTAGAACGTCGCTCCTACCTTCTCGGGATTGAACGCGGGCTCCACGCGGGCACCTCTAGCTCCGTCTTGACCGCCCGGATATGCTTCCCCATCCGCTTCGCCAGCGCGAACAGCGAGACGTATTTGCGCTGGAAACGCGCGACTTCCCCGGCGGGCACGATGACCGTCGGGCAGCGGTTCACCGGGTTGACGACGGTGACCGTCTTCAGATGCCCCTCGGCGATCAGCCTGCGAACCACGCGATCGGTGGTCCGCATCCGATCCGTCCTCTAAAGCTGACGCTGGCCGGCATCGCGAAATCTCGGAGATTCCGTTTGTGCGCCCAGGACCCGCGTCTCCGCGCAGGCCGACGGCCCGATACCGCGGCAAGCCGAAAGGTTCGACTGTGCCGCTCCGTTAGATCGGCGGACCTCCTGACGAGCCGCCTCCGGAACCATCGCCACCGTCGTTGTCGTCGGAAGTGTCTGGGTCGACCTGCTTCTTGAACTTCACGACGACATCCTTGATGCGAGAAACAACCCGGCGCGCTGCGCTGATCGACGGCTCGGCCTTGCTCGGGATGAACTCGTCGTATTCGCTGTGCCGGACGCGATGCCGCATCCTCAGGCACTCAAGAAGATCGCGACGCATTTCGGGGTCGAAGAAAGCGGGCCTGGCGTTGTCGCCTGACATCGGTCTCGAGACGCGGTCGATAAGATCCTTGTGCCATGCGTCACCCGATGGCGGTGTTTCGCCGAGGATGTCGAGGATACGCCGAAGTGCGTTTTCGATCGAGGTGTAGCCCGCCCCCATTGCGTGCATGAAGGCGCTCGAATTCCTGTAACCTTCCAGATCAGGCGCGTCAAAGCCGGCCGCCTCGAAGATCCGGACCGCCATTCCGAGATGCATCAGTGCGTTCTCGATGTCTTTGTCGACGTCCGTCCACCTGGCGTCGCTCATGGTATCTGCACCATGTGTCCGCGAATTCGATCCAGAAACCTGCCGCTTGCTTCGGATTTCAGATGGACATCGGACGGTAATCCATGCTTGCGGCAAATGTCCTCGACGAACTCGAGTGCCTCCGCTTCGCGATCGGCGGGGAAGTCGACGACGACGTCCAGGTCGCTGTCAAACTTCATCCGGTCTTCGGCGACGGAGCCGAAGATCAGAAATCTTCCGCCGCGCTTGGCACCGAAGGCTCTCATTTCGGACACGACGAGATCGGCCGCGGCCCGCCGTCTGGCGGTCTCACGGGATTTCCTCTCGGCTACGGTCACGACGCTGGACATCGATCATTCTCAGCGATGAGTTTCGTTTTCAAATATAAACAACCGACCGGCAACATAAAAGGCCGCTTATCCGGACCAGATGTCAATAATTCCGGCTTCTGCTTAAGCTCGGGCCACGACCTGACGCCGGTCGGCGCGCGACCGATCGGAGATCGCGACGCCGGTCAATCTCTCGTCGGCGCGCTGCAACGCTGCATCTAGTTCACACGAAAGAAAGCCCGCGATTTTCTATGCCGAGCCGCGTTCTCAAGAATCCGCCGGAAACGGCGGGTTCTTTCCCCGCAGACGGCCCCGCTCGCACGCTTATCAGCGAAAATGCCAAATTACGGCCTCCTGCTATGGCCCGTACCAAGCCCGCAGCACGACCAAGTACGCCCGCAAACGGAAGCATGGTAGGCCCGCAATGAGCCAATATGGGTTCTAATTTGACAGCAGCCCGCGGCCAAATTGGGTGCGTCTCGCCCGAGAGATATTGCGAGCTTTCGCCTCGCTGGGCAAACGCGTAAGATGAGACCTGTCGAGGAGCGTCGCAAATGAATACTAGGCTGTACTCCGCAAAGGTCACGCCGGAAGAGTTCTTCGGGTGGGTAACGGGGCAGGAAGGGCGTTACGAACTCATCGAGGGCGAGGTCGTCATGATGGCTGGCGCCGGACGAAGGCATGACGCCATCGTCGTCAACCTCATTGCCGCCGTCCAGCCACAGACCAGAGGCGGTCCTTGTCAGACTTTCACCGGCGACACCTACGTCGCAACGACCGGATCTAACAAGCGGATGCCCGGCATGGGTGTCGACTGCGGTAAGCCGGCCGACAGTTCTCTGATGGCCGACAAGCCGTCGTTGGTGGTGGAAGTTCTATCGCCAACGACGGGAGGCTTCGACCTGACGGTCAAGCTGACGGAGTATCAGGGGTTGCCGTCGCTCGACTACATCCTGTTCGTGGACACGGAGAACCCGACCGTTCATCTTTACCGCCGCCGCGATGAAGGCCTCTGGCAGGATGACTTGCTCAAGGGGCTAGATGCGGTGATAGAACTCGAAAAGCTGAAGATTTCAGTGCCGCTGAGGGATATCTACGAAGGCCTCGAATTCAGGCCGAAGCCGAAGCTAGTGCAGACGAACGAGGATGAGCCAGACGGCGGTTTCAAGCCGACTTGAAGTGCTGCTGGCCCGACCTCTAATGAAAACGAGAAATCGTATGGCGTCCCGCCAGTCATGGGAGGGCATCTCTGGGGGACCTCCCGGTATAAGAAAAATAAGCGGAAATTCGTCCCGACCTTGCTCCTCAAATCGCGGGCGTGCTCTCAAAAATCGCGGGCTTTTTTTCGTGTGTGCGCGCGCAAGCAGCACGCAGGCTACAGCGCGGCTGCAGCGCCGGGCAAAGTACGTCCCCTAATGCTGTTGCAACTCATTGGAATCGCGGCGCGATCAGCCCAGCGATGCCATGCCATGAATGCGCAATTGCGCATCTGCGACCAGAAAACTCCCTGATCCGCGAGACGGGAATAGTCGCAAGAAGACAACTATACCACAAAATCGGGGCTTTTTGTGGTCAGTGCCACCTGGTTGGTCAATGTGCCCGCGGAGGGGCGCCCGACGACATTGGGATACTCACGAATTTGGCTGCGTCGTGTTTGTCGAGAAGCCCTTTCACACCATGCTTCACGTAGTTGTTGACCCATCGCCTGAGCTGGGGGGCACCAGCGAGCGAGAAGCTGCCGTCATGCGCACCGCCACGAGGGATGGACCGCCTGGGAGGCAAACCGAGTTCAGTTTCGATCTCGTCCATGACCGTTTCAATGTTGGGCATTCTCGTCTGCGCGCGCCGGCATCTGCCCTGTCGTCGAAGGAAGCAAAAGACGACTGCGAGCTTCAAACGGGCTTTCGCCTCGTTTTCGGGATCGAGTTGCCTCAAGTTCTGTCGATCGTTCTTCAGGTAATTGAGCTTGGGCAAGCGCTTGGCGAGGGTGCGCAGGGGCACTATTTCAGAACGAGTGCTCATGACCGCCATCCTTCTATCGATCCACGATGCGTTGGATGTTGAATCAGAAGGGCTCGCGGCGAACTTTGAGTTCTCCGCGAGCCCTTCGTTATTCGTGCCACCTCTACGAAGGCCAGGGACGTACTAGGGGACCTACTTTGCCCCGATTAGGGACCAACTTATAGGGGACCAACTTTGCCCACGGCTGCA
>DATDMA010000380.1:0-3803 GCA_036519015.1 Pseudolabrys sp.
GCGAAAGCGGCCCGGATCAGGAGGGTGAAGAGCCCTCCATCGGCGCCCGGAAGCGCGGTCCCGGGGACAGAAAAGCCGCGTGTGGAGCGCCGAGAGGCGCCTTCCCGTGATCGCAAACGGGAAGGACACGCCTCGCAAGCGTGTCGGGCGGCTTCGCCGGCCGCTCAGGGAGCCTCGCACGCTCCCGCGTTTCCCGGCGCTCCGCTCCCCTCATGGGGAGGGATGTTTGAGACGACGGCGTACCCGGCGCCGCAAAGAATACGGGCGTACACGTGCGCCCTTTTGAATACGGGCGATGACGCTCGCCTTGGCTTTCAAACACAAAAGCGCGTTGAAATCGGGAAATCTGCCCTTAGCGTTGCAGGCTGATGGTGATTCGCGTCCCGCTCCGATTTTTCAATCCATATCCGAATTCACGATGGCCACGGCCACCAGAGGAAACACATGCTGTCCCCCTATCTCGTCGAAAATCGACACATTGCGGTCAAGCGGTGCAAGCACGGCCTGTTCATGTACAACCGCAATGACACCTTTGTCGGGCGTAGCCTTGATCTCTACGGCGAGTGGTGTGATTTCGAAATCCAGTTGCTTCGGCAGTTCATCGAGCTTGGCGACATCGTCGTCGATGCCGGCGCCAATATCGGCACGCACACGATCGCCTTCGCCAACCTGGTCGGGCCCAGCGGAATCGTCCACGCCTTCGAGCCGCAGCGCCGCAATTTCCTGATGCTGGCCGGCAATGTCGCGCTCAACGCGCTCGAGAATGTCTTCTGCCATCAAAAAGCAGTCGGCGAATCCAACGGCGAGATCAGCCTGCCGCCCATGCCGTCGCCCGATATCAATTTCAATTATAGCGCCGTGTCGCTGGTGAACGGTCCGGTGGCCGGCGAAACCGTGCCGCTGATCACGCTCGATTCGCTCGATCTGCCAAAATGCAAGCTGCTCAAGATCGACACCGAGGGCATGGAGGAGCAGGTGCTTAGCGGCGCGAAAGCCTTGATCGAACGCTACCGCCCGCTGCTCTATGTCGAGAACAACGAGCCGGGCGCGTCGAAGACGCTGAGCCGGATTCTCAGCGCGCTCGGCTATACGGCGTGGTGGTCGATCTATCCGTATTTCGACGAGCGGAACTTCTATTCGAATATGGACAACGTCTGGCAAAACTTCGTGCCGTCGGCCAACATGCTGTGCGTGCCCAAGGAAGCCAATCTCAATCTCACCGGTCTTGAGCCGTTCTTCGGCGAGGCCGATGATTGGAAAGCCTGCATTCAGCGGATCGGTGGCCGCACGGGGTAAACGTCTGCTTCTCGAAGGAATGGCCGATGCCGGGCTTGCCTTCCGCAAGTGACTACGACGCGCTCTATCGGCAGTTCCGCTGGGACATTCCGGCGCGCATCAACATCGGCGTCGACATCTGCGACCGCTGGGCCGCAGCCGAGCCGGACCGGCTCGCCATCCTCCACATGCGGCCCGACGGCGGCGCCGAGCGCATCACTTACGGCTGGCTGCGCGAAACCTCCAACCGCCTGGCCAATGCGCTGCGCGCGCACGGCGTCGCGCGCGGCGACCGCGTCGCGATCTTCCTGCCGCAGGCGCCGGAAGTCGTCGCCGCCCATGTCGCGATCTACAAGCTCGGCGCGGTGGCGCTGCCGATCGCGATCTTGTTCGGGCCGGATGCGCTGTCGTATCGGCTGCAAAATTCCAGCGCCAAGGCGCTACTGACGAATGCGCAGGGCCTCGCCAAGCTCGCAGAGGTGCGGGGTGAGGTGCCGGGCCTGGCTTGCGTGCTTTCGATCGATGGCGCGGGCGAAGGTGCTTTCGATTTCGTCGATCTCATCGCACGTGCGTCGTCGGACTTCACGCCTCTCGATACGGCCGCCGACGATCCGGCGATGATGATCTACACATCGGGGACTACGGGCCAGCCGAAGGGCGCGCTGCATGGCCATCGCGTGCTGCTCGGCCATCTGCCTGGCGCCGAGCTTCCGCATTATCCCTTCGCGCAAGCCGGCGACCGCTTTTGGACGCCCGCAGATTGGGCCTGGGCCGGCGGGCTGCTCGATGTGCTGCTGCCGAGCCTCTATCACGGCGTGCCGGTGGTGGCACGCAAGGTCGAGAAGTTCGATCCGGAAGAAGCCTTCGCGCTGATGGTGAAGGCCGAAGTGCGCAACGCCTTCATCCCGCCGACCGCGCTGCGCATGATGCGCGCGGTGGCGAGCCCACGCGGGCGTTATGCCTTCACCGTGCGCAGCATCGCATCGGGCGGCGAGTCGCTCGGCATCGAGGCGCTGGAGTGGGGCAAGGAAGCGTTCGGCCTCACCATCAACGAGTTCTACGGCCAGACCGAATGCAATCTCGTGGTCGGCGCCTGCGCGCAACTCGGCAATTTCAAGCTTGGCGCGATGGGCAAGGCGGTGCCGGGTCACGTCGTCTCGGTGATCGACGGCGAGGGGCGGGCGCGTAAGCCAGGCGAGTTCGGCCAGATCGCGGTGAAGCGGCCCGATCCGGTGATGTTCCTGGAATACTGGGGACGCCCCGACGCCACGCGCGACAAGTTCATCGGCGACTGGATGCTCACCGGCGATCAGGGCGTCATGGACGACCAAGGCTACATCACCTTCGTCGGTCGCGACGACGATGTCATTACATCATCCGGCTTCCGCATCGGCCCCGGCGAGATCGAGGATTGTTTGATCCGCCATCCGGCGGTGGCGCTCGCCGCCGCGGTCGGCAAGCCGGACCCCGTGCGCACCGAGATCGTGAAGGCCTTCATCGTGCTGAAGCCCGGCCACACAGCTTCCGACGCCCTCGCGAGCGAAATTCAAAGCTTCGTACGCACGCGCCTCTCCGCGCATGAATACCCGCGCGAAGTCGCCTTTATCGACGCGCTGCCGATGACGACGACGGGGAAGGTGATCAGGCGGTTGCTGAGAGAGAAGGCGTGACGTTAGTTTTGCCCGCCACCCATGATGAACACATGGAAACCCAGCCGCCGCTTCGCGATGCGATAAAGCATGATCGACTCGACCACCAGGGCAGTCGAAGTTGCCAGCGCCGCGCCTTCGATGCCGATGCGCGGAATAAGCAGGACGCACAGCGCGAGATTGATGGCGAAGGCGATCGCGTAGACGCTCGCGCATTGCTTGCGCTCGCCGAGCATGTTCAGGAGCCGCTCCGCCGGACCGACCGCGGCGCGCGCGAGCATGCCGATGGCGAGGATGAACATCACGACGTAGCCCTGCTCGAAATTGCCGCCGAACAGCGCCAGCAGCGGCTTGCCAAAGGCGAGGATCGCCGCGCACACGGCGAGCGACGGCCAGAAGGTCCAGCGCGTCGTCTCCTTGAAGAACGACGCCAGCCGCTCCTTGTCGCCGGCGACATGATATTGCGTGAATTTGTGCGTCGTCGCGCCGGCGATGGCGAAATAGACGAAGGCGACGATGGCGAGCAGCCGCGCGCCGGCATAATAGACCGCGACATCGTCGGGCGTGCCGAAATACTCCAGCGCCAAAATGTCCACGTAAGTGAGCAGCAGGTAGAAGCCTTCGACCACGAAGATCGGCAGAGACGTCGCCAGCCAGATCTTCGGCTCGTAGACCTTCGGCCCGCGCGGCACGTATTTCTTGAGGCGGCGTTCGAGCACCACCAGTTGACCGATGGTCACGAGCCATGTGGTGACCACGGCGACGATCATCGCCGTCACCGCATCGGTCGGCGCACCGAACAGCCACGCGAGGCCCATCAGCACGGTGATCGCGAGTTGCCGCCAGATATAGAACGGCATCAGCGCCAGGTTCGGCCAA
>DATDMA010000381.1:0-3455 GCA_036519015.1 Pseudolabrys sp.
AGCACCTCCGTGACCCCGTTGCGGCCGACCACGCTCGGCAGCGACAGCGTCACGCCGAAGCGTTTGTGGAAGCTGCCGATCGGGATCGCCGCGCGCTCGTCGCGCAGGATGATCTCGGCGATGCGCGCGGAAACGATGCCGATGCCGTATTGGCTGGCGTCATGGCCCTCGATGATGGTGATGTTGGCGTAGCGCACGTCCTTCTCGAGCTGCTTGCGCACGTCGTCGAGCGTCTCGCCGCGGTCCTTCAAAAGCTTCGCCACCGGCACGCCGCCGACGCGCGCGGTGGACCACGCGAAGACTTGGGAGGTGCCGTGGTCGCCGAGCACCAGCGCGTCCACCTCCACCGGGCTGACGCCGAAATGCTTGCCGAGATGCACGCGGAAGCGCTGGCTGTCGAGGTAAGTGCCGGCGCTGAGCACGCGCTCGTGACCGCCCGCCGCGCGCGCAACATCCGCAAGCGGGTCGGGTGGATCCGTCACCGTCAGCAGCACGGCGTCGGGCGCCGCGCGCACGATCTTCGGCACGATATCGCGATAGATTTCCGCGTTCTTGTCGAGCAGCTTGAGCCGGCCCTGCGGATCGCTGCGGTCGGTGGCGCCACCGGTCTTCTCGTTGACGCCGGAGGTGATCATCACCACGCCGCACCCGGCAAGCGCGTCATAGTCGCCGTCGGTGATGTCCACGCGGGGACCGAGCGGCGTGCCGTAGCGCATGTCGGTCGCAACCGCCTCGGCGGTCTTGCGCGTGCGGTTGACCAGGACGATCTCGCGGGCGCTGCCGCGCGTCACGGCGGCCATGGCGCAGGCGCAGCCGACGGTGCCGGCGCCGATGATTCCGAGTTTCATGAGGTGCTCCTTGAGTCCCGCGCAGATGAGAACCCGTCAGGGCGCGGGCTGTTCCGTACTATTTCAATACCATCGCAACGTTGCACCGCTCGCCAGGTGTTGCTCAAGGCGCCCCGTCGCTTCATGATGCCGCGCATCACAAGGAACCCCCGATGGACTCATTTTCCCAAGTCGATTCCCAAGCCGATCGCTGGCCCGAGCTGCCCTATGCCGCGTGGAAGGACACGCGCGACACGCTGCATCTGTGGACGCAGGTGATCGGCAAAATCAGACTGGCGCTGACGCCGTGGCTGAACCATTCCTGGCACGTCGCGCTCTACGTCACCGTGCGCGGACTGACCACGTCGCCCATTTCCTACGGCGCGCGCAGCGTCCAGATCGACTTCGACTTCATCGATCACGTCCTGTGGCTGCGCACCAGCGACGGGCATTACCGCCAAGTCATGCTCAAGCCGATGCTGGTTGCGGACTTCTACGCCGACGTCTGCATCGCGCTGGCCGAGCTCGGCATCGACATCGACATCACCACCACGCCCTGCGAGATCGCCGATGCCGTTCCCTTCGATCAGGACGTTACGCATACGTCCTATGACGCCGACGCCGCCAACCGCTTCTGGCGCGTGCTCCTGGCGGCGCAGGATGTGATGAAGCGCTTCCGCACGGCGTTTCTCGGCAAAGCGAGCCCGGTGCATTTCTTCTGGGGCAGCTTCGATCTGGCGGTGACGCGCTTTTCGGGCCGGCGCGCGCCGCCGCATCCGGGCGGCGTGCCGCATCTGCCGAATGCGGTCGTGCGCGAGGCCTATTCGCACGAGGTGTCGAGCGCCGGATTCTGGCCCGGCGGAGGAGGGCCGGTGGATTACGCCGCATTCTATTCCTATGCCTATCCGGCGCCGGACGGCTTTGCCGCGGCGAAGGTTCAGCCTGCCGAGGCGTTCTTCTCCAAGGAGCTCGGCGAATTCCTGTTGCCTTATGACGCGGTGCGCACCGCGCGCGATCCCGACGCCGCGCTGATGGACTTCCTGCAAAGCACGTATGTCGCGGCGGCGGATCTGGGACAGTGGGACCGCAAGGCGCTGGAGTGCGCCGTGGGCGAGCCGCGGAAGCCGAGGGCGGTGTAAAGACAGCGCACAACCATCCCTGTACGACCTCCCCTGACTGTGCGATACCGGGCGCAACTGGAGCATTGCTCAACCGTGCTTTGCGCCCGCTCCGGGCTTTCATATTGAGAAAGCGATGACAAACGGCTCTCGGTCACATCCCAACGAAGTTGAGCGGGTCGCATGCTCAGGATGCGGCGGCTTCTTACGGCTTGAGAGATCGATGCCTGCGGGCGTCGGCCATCCTCGCTACGACATGATGCGCTGTGTGAGTTGCGACTATATTCAGTTGGCGGCGGTAGAAAGTGTTTCTATCGGGCCTGTTTCAGCGGCACGAATGCTAAGTCGGTTGAGGGAAAGCGTCAGCCGTCGGTCGAATAACGTCGTCGCAGTGATCCATCCGAAGACGATGCGGTCATATTGACTGGCAGCCGAAATCCGGACGTCGGCGATCATGGTGGCTTGGGTACGGCCACGCGGTCGTTGAAGGACTCGCCTACAAGCGATACGGTCTGAGTGGACAAACGGATCGCGGGGGCGACGCCGATGATGCTCAAAACGACGCTTGGTGAGTTCAACGCTACGCCGACTGAGGCTGCGGATTACATTCACACACAGCTGAAGGACCTGGCGCAGATCGCGCAAGGATGCGATCTGGACTCGGTGGCCCATCTCATTCTGAGGGCCGCGCTGGAAGCGCAGCTCCAGTGGGCTTTGCGCCGGCCTCGCCTGCATTGAACGCGACCGGCTGCGCTTGTGACTGCCCGCGGGAGTGAGCGGCGCCTTTAGGATGTGTGGTCTGTCTCATTTGAGTGTCTCGATTATCAGGGGGCAATAATGACTTCGGCGTTGACCGCGCGGCGTTCGGCCGCCGCGCTGATGCTGTGCTTGTGCGTGACGGCGGCGCGCGCCGAGGACGCGCCCGCGGCGAAAGAGCCGCCGCCGGTGGCCGACAAGGGCACGACTGCGCAATCCAAATGCATCAGCGAGAACGACGGCTGGGTACACCAGGGCAGGGGCGTAGCCTTCGCCATCGAGCTCACCAACACGTGCGAACAGCGGCTCTCGTGCCGCGTCTTCGCTTACGTGACGAGCGCCAAGGGCGCGGCGCAAGGGCGCGGCCGGCTGGTGCTGGCGCCGGCCTCGAAGGGCGCGGCGGCGAAGAAGCAGTGGACGATGCCGGTGAAGATGTCCGGCGGCTCCTCGCAGTCGACGCGCGAGTGCAGGGCGATGTGAGGCCTCTTAATCCCTCCCCCGCGTGCCTTTCCTTCGTCATTCCGGGTTCGCTCGCTGGCGCTCGCACCCCGGAATGACGGAGTTCGGTGCGCGGCTTGCGTCCTTGTCGGGTTCGATTGTCAAACAGCCTAGTCAACGCAGCGCGCGGCGGGCTTGCCCGCTTCGCGCAAGGCAAGCATCTTCGCCCCTGTTCTTTGTCGCGGCCCGGGGAGGCCGGTCTTCCTCATCGCCCCTCCAACACGAGGGGATGGAGCGCCGCGAGGCGCTTCCAAAC
>DATDMA010000382.1:0-3133 GCA_036519015.1 Pseudolabrys sp.
GACTTCACGTCGATGGTGCCGCCGATCTGGTCGATATTGTTGCGCACCACGTCCATGCCGACGCCGCGGCCGGAGATGCTGGTGACCTTGGCGGCCGTGGAGAAGCCAGGCGCGAAGATGAACTTGTGGATCTGCGCTTCCATGAGCTTCTCGGCGTCGCCCTCGGAAATGAGCCCCTGTGCGATCGCCTTGGCCTTGATGCGCTCGGTGTCGAGGCCGCGCCCGTCATCCGCGATCTGGATGATGATGAAGCCGCCCTGATGATAAGCCGAGAGACGAATGCGGCCATTCAGGGGCTTGCCGCGTGTGCGCCGTTCCTCGGCCGTCTCCAGACCGTGATCAGCGGAATTGCGCACCATATGGGTGAGCGGATCCTTGATCAGGTCGAGCACCTGGCGGTCGAGCTCGGTCTCGGCGCCCTGCATCTCCAGATCGATCTGCTTGCCGAGCTCGCCAGCGAGGTCGCGCACGATACGCGGCAGCTTCTGCCAGGCATTGCCGATCGGCTGCATGCGCGTCTTCATGACGCCTTCCTGCAGCTCGGCGGTCACGTTCGACAGCCGCTGGAGCGGCGTCTTGAATTCAGAATCCTCGTGCCGGCGCACGATCTCGAGGAGCTGATTGCGCGTAAGCACGAGCTCCGACACCATCGTCATCAGGTGTTCGAGCGTATCGACGGTGACGCGGATCGACTGCGTCCCGTTCTTCCCGTTACCGAGATCATCGTCTTTCGGCGCGGCCTCGGCTGCTGCCGGCTTGGCGCGCTTGGCCGGCGGATCAACCTCGGTCGCGCGGAAGGCACGTTCGAGATCGTCGAGCGAGTCTTCGCCGGGCCTCAAGGGACGTTCGAGAACCTGCGGCGTCAGGATGCCCACGGCGAGCTGCGGCTCGGTCGGCGCTGCGGGCGCGGCGCGAGAGAGCAGCCGCTCGACCATCCTTTGCAGGCTGACGATCAGATCGTCGTCGGTGCCGTCCGGTTCGCGCTGCTCGCGTTCGAGCGACTCCAGGATGTGCTTGATGCGGTCAATGGTGGCGAGAATGAGCGTGACGGCTTCGCTTGTCACCGGCGCGCCGTCGCGAAACTTGCCCATCAAGGTTTCGGCGGCGTGCGCGAGCGCCTCCAGGCGCGGCAGAGCGAGGAAGCCGCAGGTCCCTTTGATGGTGTGGACGAGACGGAAGACGTTCGCGAGGATCTGGCTGTTGTTGGGGTCCTGCTCGAAACGCACGAGTTCGACGTCCACCACGTCGAGACTCTCGTTCGTCTCGGTCACGAATTCCCGCAGCAGATCGTCCATGAAAAAAACGCCTTCACCGGCACGCGCGAGACCCGTCTACCGCTCTCGCTCAGGAGCAGGGCCAGTGTGTCGAGGAAGGGTTTAATTTTAGTTGCGGAACAGCGTGAGATTGCGCCGATTTAACCGCTGATTAACCGATTGCGCTCAGGCGCTCGCCGTGACCACCACCGCGTCGCCCTCAAGCGCGATGCCGGCCGTCAGGCCACAGGCCTGCGCCAGCAGATGCGCGTAGAACGGCTGGATGCGATGGGCATCGAGCCCCTCGCCCGCGTCGCCGGACAAAAGCGGCGCGGTCGGTGGGATTTTCGCGTTGGTGCCCGCGGCGCTCACCTTGAAGCCCATGGTCTCGCCCTCGCCCACGGGATCGACCGTGAGCACGCCGCCGCGCGGGATCGCCTGGCCGGCGATCAGCAGCATATTGAGCAGAAGCTTCACGCGGTTCTTCGGCAACAAAAGCCGCGGCAGATTCCAGGTGATCTTGGTTTTGCCGTCCTCGAGGAAGCCGCGCGCGATCTTCTCGGCGTCGCCGACGTCGATCTGGGCGCCGGCGGAGCCGGCGGCGCCGAAGGCGATGCGGCAGAATTGCAGCTTGGCCGAGGCGTTGCCGGCGCTCTTCTTGATCAGGTCCATGGCGAAGGTCTTGGTCTCCTCGTCCTTCGCCTCCGCCAGCACTTCCAGGCCGTTCACGATGGCGCCCACCGGACTGATCAGGTCGTGGCACACGCGCGAGCACAGCAGAGCGGCAAGATCGAGCGCATCGATGGAAGCACCGGACATGGACTGGTCTCCGCATTTGCGTGCAGGCTGCCATCCAGCCGGCGAATCGCGTGTTGTAACAGCGTTTCGGCGTGATACACCGCACTCGCGTGAGCGCCAAGGGACGGGCAGGGGACGCAATGGACGAGACGCAGCAGGCCGCCCGGACGATGGGCCAGAGCATCACGCCCGAACGGGCATGGGAATTGCTCGACGGTCTCACCGAGATCGTCTCGCGCGCCTCGGCGGCGACGCTGGTGACGCCCTTCTCCAAGGTCGAGCAGCGCATCAAGAACGATTTGAGCCCGGTAACCGCCGCCGACGAGGCATCGGAAGCCGTGATCCTGGAGGGTCTCGCCCGCCTGCTCCCCGGCATTCCGGTGATCGCCGAAGAGAGCGTGGCGCGTGCGCCGCACCATGTCGGTGCGAGCTGCGTCATCGTCGATCCGCTCGACGGCACCAAGGAGTTCCTCGCCGGCCGCGACGAGTTCACCGTCAATGTGGGCGTCGTCACCGACGGCGTCCCGATCGCCGGCATCATCTCCGCGCCGGCGCAGGGCCTGCTGTGGCGCGGCGTCGTCGGCCATGGCGCCGAACGCCTGCGCCTGAAATGGGGCGAAGCTCCGGCGCGCGCCTATGACCGCAGTGCAATCCACACGCGGTCGGCGCCGGCCCGCCTCGCGGTCGCCACCTCGCGCACGCATCTCGACGAGGTGACCGAGGAGTTCATCGCGCGGCTGCCGACGAGCAAACGCTATCTCTGCGGCTCGTCGGTGAAGTTCTGTCATCTGGCGCAAGGCGAGGCCGACATTTATCCGCGCCTCTCGCCGACGCGCGAATGGGACATCGCCGCTGGTTGCGCCATCCTCGTGGCGGCTGGCGGCGTCGTGACCGATCCATCGGGCGGGCGGCTGCATTTCGGCTGCTGCGAGGCGAAGTTCCTCGTCCCGGGCTTCATCGCCTGGGGCGATCCGGCCAGGGCCACGGGAAAAGCGTAGCGCCTTCTCAGCGTCCCATGGTGCGCACGACGTCGGGCCATTTGCGCGTCGCGGTCTCGATAATGCGGCCGGCATCGGCGAGGA
>DATDMA010000383.1:0-9711 GCA_036519015.1 Pseudolabrys sp.
GGCGATGCGCTGGCGATCGCGCTCCTCGAAAGCCATGGCTTCACGGCGATCGACTTCGGCATGCTGCATCCCGGCGGCAAGCTCGGCGCGCTGCTCAAGACCGTGAGCGATATGATGCATTCGGGGGAGAGAGTCCCGTTGGCGCCGCTCGGCACCCGCATGTCGGAGGCGATTATCGAGATGACCACCAAGGGCTTCGGCTGCATCGGCATTATCGACGCGCGCGGCCTGCTGGTCGGCATCATCACCGACGGCGACTTGCGCCGCCACATGCGCAACGATCTGCTCGACACGCGCGTCGATGACGTGATGACGCGTGGGCCGAAGACCGTGCGGCCCGATCAGCTCATCAGCGAGACGTTGGAATTGCTGAATTCGATGAAGGTCACCGCCTTGTTCGCGGTCGAGGCCGGCAAGCCGGTCGGCGTCATCCACGTGCACGACCTGCTGCGCGCGGGCGCCGCCTGACGCGTGCTCTAAGGCACGGACTTCAACAAGCGCTCAATTCTCCGATCGGGCACCAGCCACAGCAGGGCCACGAGAACATAGATCGCCTGCGCGATCCATTCGTTGACGAACGAGAGCGGAATCGCCGCGCCGTAGAGCAAAACCGGTAACTTTCCTTTGTAGTCCTTGCCGACTGCCCGCGCGAGAAGCGAGCCTTCACCTTCTTCATTGATGATTGCAAATGTGAGAATCCAGTAGGCAATGGCGGCCATCAACAGCACGGCGCCATAAACGGCTGTCGGCAATGCGCCGAAATGGTTCTCGCCCATCCAGCCCGTTACAAACGGCAGCAGCGACAGCCAGAACAACAAATGCAGATTGGCCCAAAGCACCCCGCCGTTAACGCGCTTCACGGCATGCATCATGTGATGATGATTGTTCCAGTAGATGCCGACGTAGACGAAGCTCAATACATAACTGAAGAACACTGGCAGCAACGGCGACAAGGCACTCAAGCCTTCGCCGTGCGGCACCTTCAACTCGAGCACCATGATGGTGATGATGATGGCCAGGACGCCATCGCTGAACGCTTCAAGCCTCGTCGTCGGCATTGGTCACTGCCCATGTGTGCGTTGAAGGCGGGCGAACGTTAAGCGGCGTCGGGCAAAGCCGCAACCTGTCGCATACATTCAGCGCGCGAGGCCCTCCACGGCCCCGCTCACCTCATCCACCGACGGCGCCGCGCCGTGCGCGCCGAGCACGGCGAGCGGACCGTTGCCGAGGGGGCCGGTCAGGTTCGGCTTGCTGCCGGCGAAGACCGCCACCAGCGGCACGCCGAGCGCCGCCGCGAGATGCAACAGCCCGGTATCGACTCCGATCACAAGCTCCGCGCCCGCGATCAGCCGCGCTACGGCATCGAGCGGCGCCCGCTCGGGAACGCGCGCGCGCGGCAGCGCGGCGGCGATGCGTTCGCTGCGCGCCTTTTCGATCACCGTGCCCCATGGCAGCACCAGGTCGAGGCCATCGGCGCTGAGTGTCTTGCCGAGTGCGATCCAATGCGCCTCCGGCCATTCCTTCTCCGGCCGCGCAGTCGCGTGCAGCAACACGGCGTAGCGCGGGCCTGACGCCGCGAAGCGCGCGCGGTCGAGCCCGAAATCGGGCGCGCCCTGCGGCGAGTAGCCGAGCGCCAGCCCGGTGAGGATGCGGTTGCGCTCCACCGCATGTAGCTCGCGGCTGACGCTGTGCCGAATGTCGTAGAACAAGGCGGCGAGCGGCTCGCGGATGCTGGCGCGGTCATAGCCGTGCCGGCGGCCGCGCGCGGCGCGGGCCATCACGGCCGAGCGCAGCAGGCCCTGGCTATCCACAACTTTATCGTAGCGATGGGCACGGATGGCCCGCAGGCCCGCGCCGATCTCGGCCAGCGTCGAAGGCTGGGCAAGAGACCTGCGCCAGCGCCGCCACGCCACCGGGATGACCTCGCCCACGCCCGGATGCAGCCGCGCCAGCGGCGCGAAAGCCTCTTCCACCACCCAGGCAAACGTCGCATCCGGGCGCTGCCTGCGCGCCTCGGTCAAGGCCGGCATGTGGTGGACCACGTCGCCGAGGGAGGATGTCTTGATGAAAAGAATGTCGGCCATGTCGTGTCAGACGCGATCTATAGCGGCGCGGCCCAAGGACCGCCATAACCATTCATTAACAATGCCCACCTTAGCCATGGCCCTGTGCCGGGACCTCTAACCAGTCGTTTCCTGGTGGTCCGGTACACCCTGGCCTGAACGCTAGCTTTTGGGGGCGCGCATGACGATCCTGGTCACCGGCGGAGCCGGTTACATCGGCAGCCACATGGTGCATGCACTCGTCGATGCCGGCGAGCGTGTGGTTGTCCTCGACAATCTCTCGACCGGATTTCGCTTCCTCGTCCCGGGCTCGGTCTCCTTCGTCACGGGCAGCACCGGCGACCGCGAGCTGGTCGCCAAGGCGATCTCCCAGCACGGTGTTACCGCCATCATCCATTTCGCGGCCTCGATCGTGGTGCCGGATTCGGTGCGCGACCCGCTCGGCTATTATCGCAACAATACGATGAACACCTGCAGCTTGCTTCAGGCCGCGATCGAAGGCGGCGTGCGGCAAATCATCTTCTCGTCCACCGCCGCAGTCTACGGGAACGCCACCGAGACGCCCGTGCCAGAAGATGCGCCGACGGCGTCAATCTCGCCCTACGGCACATCGAAGCTGATGTCGGAGATCATGCTGCATGATGCCGGCAAGGCGCACGGACTGCGCTTCATCGTGCTGCGCTATTTCAACGTCGCCGGCGCCGATCCCAAGGGACGCACCGGACAGTCGACGCCGGCGGCCACGCATCTGATCAAGGTTGCCTGCGAGACCGCGCTCGGCAAGCGGGCCAAGATGGACGTCTTCGGCACCGACTACCCGACGCCGGATGGAACCTGCATCCGCGACTACATCCATGTGAGCGATCTGGCGCGCGCGCATTCGGCGGCGCTCGCTTATCTGCGCCAAGGCGGCGAGAGCGCGACATTCAACTGCGGTTATGGCCGCGGCGCCTCGGTGCTGGAAGTCATCGAGGCGGTGCGCCGCGCCTGCCGGCACGACTTTCCTGTGGAGATCGGCGGCCGCCGCGCCGGCGATCCGGCAGCCCTCGTCGCCAATGTTGACCGCATCCGCAAGACGCTCGACTGGCGGCCGCAGTTCCAGGATCTCGACATGATCGTGGCGCACGCGCTCGCCTGGGAGAGCCGGCTGCCCGGCAAGCGCGAGGCCGTCGCCGGCTGACGAAAAAGCAGCATCCACACGATTATTGTTGGCCGTTTATCGGCGTAAACCTTTTACTTGATAATTTCTGCTCCGACGGGCAAGGAAACCCCGTCTGCGCGCGCGATCCCGCGCCATAATCGGGCCCGACAGAGGGCAGATGAGCGATAAGAACCTCCCAGCTGACGACGATCCGCGTTATACTGCTTCGGCCCTGATCCGGCGTTTGCTGCTTGATCAAGGCCTCTTGCATTGGCGTAAGTACGCCGTCGCGTTCACGCTGATGGCGATCTCGGCCGGCTGCACGGCGCTGAGCGCCTACCTCATCGGCGACGTCATCAACCAGGCCTACGTCAACCACAATCTCGCCGGCATCATCACGCTTGGCGGCGTCACCGTTGCGTTGTTCACCGCCAAGGGGCTCGCCACCTACGGCCACAGCGTGATGCTGTCGCGCATCGGCAACCGCATCATCGCCGAAAATCAGCGCACCCTCTTCGCCAAGCTGCTCAATGAAGGACTGAGCTTCTTCTCCGACCGGCATTCGACCGAGTTCCTCAACCGTCTCAGCACGGGGGCCCAGGCCGCGACGCAGGTCATCAACCTGATCATCACATCGTTCGGACGCGACCTGCTGTCGCTGATCGGCTTGGTGACGGTGATGGTGGTGCAGGACCCGCTGATGTCTTTCTTCAGCTTTGTCGTCGCACCGCCGGCTTTCCTGGTGTTGCGCAAGCTGGTCCGGCGCATCTACGCCATCGCGCGCAGCCAGTTCGACGGCGGCACCCGCGTCATCGAGACGTTGCAGGAGACGCTGCAAGGCATCCGCGTCGTCAAGGCCTTCACGCTCGAAGAGATCATGCAGGAGCGCTTCAACCGCCATGTCTCCGCGGTCGAATACGAGGCCAACAAGATGGCGCGCGTGTCCAATCGCGCCAGCCCGCTGATGGAGACGCTGGGCGGCTGCGCCATCGCCATCGCCATCACCTATGGCGGCTATCGCGTGATCAACACCGGCGCTACGCCCGGCCAGTTCTTCTCCTTCATCACCGCCTTCCTGCTCGCCTACGAGCCGGCCAAGCGCCTCGCCCGCCTCAATCTCCAGCTCAACAGCGGGCTGCTGGGCGTGCGCGTCCTGTTCGAGGTGATCGATAGTCCGCCGAGCGAACCGCCCGACGCCGGCAAGCCGGCAATCGAGATCAAGACGCCACGGCTAGAATTCAACGACGTGCATTTCGGCTATCGCGGCGACGAGGCGGTCCTGCGCGGCATGTCCTTCGTCGCCGAGCCGGGCAAGCTCACCGCCCTGGTCGGCCCTTCCGGCGGCGGCAAGTCGACGATCCTCAATCTCATTTTGCGCTTCTACGATGTCGACCGCGGCAAGGTGGTCATCGACGGCCAGGACGTCTCCATGGTGTCGCGCCGCTCGCTGCGCCAGCACATCGCTTACGTGGGGCAGGACGTATTCCTGTTCCGCGGAACGGTCCGCGAGAACATCGCGTTCGGCAAGCCGGGCGCCAGCGAGGACGAGATCGTCGCCGCGGCCAAGGCCGCCTATGCGCATGATTTCATCATGTCGTTCCCGCGCGGCTACGACACGCCGGTCGGCGAGCACGGCTTGCAACTCTCCGGCGGCCAGCGCCAGCGGGTGGCGATTGCCCGCGCACTCATCCGCAACGCGCCGATCATCCTACTCGACGAGGCGACCGCCGCGCTCGATTCCGAGTCCGAACTGCAGGTGCGCGAGGCCATGGAACATCTCTGCCAGGGCCGCACCACGCTCGCCATAGCCCACCGCCTGCACACCGTCTCGCATGCCGACCGCATCTACGTGATCGAGGGTGGCCGCGCGGCGGAATCCGGGCGGCACGACGAGCTTCTCCGCAAGAGCGGCCGCTACGCCTCGTTCTACCGGCTCCAACTCCAGCAGCAGGAAGGGCCCGCGCCTGTCGCCCCCGCCCTGGCCTCGTCCTGAAGGCGGCAAAGCCCGCATGCATGGCGGCCCGTTGACGGCCCCGGCGCCCACCTGTTAACCCCTCGCCACTTCCACCGCCCGGCGGGTTTTCCCATGAAATCCGGGCCATCCTCACCACCGCCCTCTCGAACGGCCACATCCTATGACCGACGCCAGCCGCTATGTCATTACGCCGCCGCCGCAAGCGACCCTCGCCGTCGCCGGCACGGACAAGACTTTTCCCGTCCGCCGCATCTGGTGCGTCGGCCGTAACTACATCGAGCACATCCGGGAGATGGGCCAGGACGAGCGCCTGCCACCGTTCTATTTCGCCAAGCCGGCCGACACGATCGTGCCGGACGGCGGCACGGTGCCCTATCCGTCGCTGACCAAGGACATGCATCACGAGGTCGAGTTGGTGGTCGCGATCAAGACCGGCGGCCGCAACATCCCCGTCGCCAAGGCCAACGATCACATCTACGGCTACGCGGTGGGCATCGACCTCACCCGCCGCGACCTCCAGATCGCCTCGCGCGAACTGAAGCGTCCGTGGGAAGTCGGCAAGGCCTTCGACCATTCGGCCCCCTGCGGCCCGATCAAGCCGGCCAGCGAAACCGGTCACCCGACCAAGGGCAAGATCACGCTCAAGTGCAATGGCACGCTGCGTCAGGACGGCGACCTCAACCAGTTGATCTGGAACGTGCCGGAAATCATCTCCAACCTGTCGGAGATGGTCGCGCTTGAGCCGGGCGACATCATCATGACCGGTACCCCGGCGGGGGTCGCTGCGACCGTCGCCGGCGACAAGCTGGAATGCGAGGTCGAAGGCGTCGGCAAGCTGACCGTCACCATTGGCCAGCCGCTGAAGTAACGCTTAGGTATAGGGGTAAAGACGGCCGGCGGTGGGAACCGCCGGCCGTTTTGTTTGTTGAGGCTGCGGCCGGCCGGTTGGGTTGATTAACGATTTCCTAACGGGTGGGCCACACACTGAAGCTGCCGGGCTTCGCAGTGCGATTCGAATCGCAAGGAATTCTGCCGATGGGCCAGGCCTTCACCTATGACAACGCTCCGGTCACCCTCGTCCCGACGCCTGAAGACATGGCGGCGCGGATCATGGGTTTCGCCCCGGCCACCGACGCCGAGGCGCTCAAGCTGCTGCGGAACCGGTTTCCGGACGCCACGCTGACCATGCGGGTCGCGGCGCTCGACTTCTTGCTGCGCCGCCGGCGCCGGGACAGCCGCCCCCTATAGCCCCAGATAGGCCTGTCGCACGCGGTCGTCGCCGAGCAGCGCCTCGCCCGACCCGGACAGTGTGATACGCCCGTTCTCGAGCACATAGGCATGGCTGGCGAGCTTGAGCGACACCGCCACGTTCTGCTCCACCAGCACGCACGTGAGGCCATCGCGGTTGAGATCGCGCACCGTCTTGAGCACGGCCTGCACCATGGCGGGCGCAAGGCCCAACGACGGCTCGTCGAACATCACCAGGTCGGGCGCGCCCATGAGACAGCGGCCAATGGCGAGCATCTGCTGCTCGCCGCCCGAGAGCGTACCGGCGGCCTGATTGCGGCGCTCGGTGAGCACCGGAAACATCGCATAGACCTTCTCGAGATTGCTGGCGCGGGCAGCACGGGCGCGCGGCAGCATGGCGCCCATGGCGAGGTTTTCGGCCACCGACAGCGTCGGAAAGACCTGGCGGCCTTCGGCGACCTGGCCGATGCCGAGATCGCAGACCTTGTGGCTCGGCCAGCCGGCGATGTCCTGATCGCGATAGAGGATGCGGCCACGCGCCGGCCTGTGCATGCCGGCAATGGTGCGGATGAGCGAGGTCTTGCCGGCGCCGTTGGCGCCGACGATGGCGACAATGGCGCCCTCGGCGATCTCCAGCGAGACGCCGTCGAGCGCCTGCGCATCGCCATGGAAGACATCGAGGTTGTCGATGCGGAGCATCATTCGACTGCCTCGGCGCCGAGGTACGAATGAATGACCGCCGGATCGCGCACGACTTCGGCCGGCACGCCTTCGGCGATGGCCGCGCCGTGGTGCAGCACCAGGATGCGCTCGGCGAGCGCCATCACCGCGCGCATCACGTGCTCGATCAGAAGGATGGTCAGGCCGCTCTCGCGATTGAGGTCCTTCAGGATGGCGACCATGCGGTCGGTCTCGGTCGGGCGAAGGCCCGCCATCACCTCGTCGAGCAGCAAAAGTTTCGGATCGGTGGCGAGCGCACGGGCCACTTCCAGCCGCTTACGGTCGGGCAGCGTGAGCCCCGAGGCGCGCTGCGCCCGCTTGTCGTAGAGGTCGAGTCGGCGCAGCACCTCCTGCGCATGCTTACGCGCGTCGGCGGCATGGGTCCGGTGCAGCAACGCGCCGACGACGACGTTGTCCTCGACCGACAGCGCTGGGAACGGCCGCACGATCTGGAAGGTGCGGCCGATGCCGCGCCGGCAGACCTTGTCGGCGGTCAAGCCGTCGATGCGTTCCCCGGCGAAGGTGATGGCGCCGCTGTCGGGCGCAAAGACACCCGCGATCATGTTGAACAGCGTAGTCTTGCCGGCCCCGTTCGGGCCGATCACCGCGAAGATACTGCCCTCGGGCACCTCGAAGCTCAGACGGTCCACCGCGAGCAGGCCGCGGAAGCGTTTGCTGATGGTGTTGACCTTCAGCAGCGCGCTCATCGTCCCGGCTCCGTCAGGCCGAGGATGCGCTTGAGCCACGGCCAGATGCCGTCCGGACGCAGCACAATGATCAGGCACAGCGTGAATCCGTAGAACACGGCCTTGGCGCCCGGCGCATCGATGCCGAGCTTCTCGGTCAATGCGATCAGGATCTCGCCCAGCGGCGTGAGGATGAAGGCGCCGACGATGGGGCCGAAGATCGTGCCCAGCCCGCCGATGATCGGCGCGAGGATGATCTCGATGGAGCGGCCGATGTCGAAGGCCTGTGCCGGAAACAGGCTGTTGTAATAGAAGGCGGCGAAGACACCGCCGACGGCGGTCATGGCCGACGATATGAGCACGGCGATCATCTTGGCACGAAAGGCATTGATACCGAGCGACAGCGCCGCCTGTTCGTCTTCGCGTACCGCCAGCCATTGATAGCCGATGCGCGAGCGGGCGAGCCAAGCCGTCAGCACCGCCGCCCCCGCCGCCAACAGAAAACCGAGATAATAGAACAGCAGAGGCCCGCCACGCAGGTTCCACCATTCGCCCGCGCGCTGCGGCTCGTACATCAGGAACAGGCCGCCGGCGCCGCCGGTAAAGGCCATGTTGTCGAAGGCGATGCGCGTGAATTCGGCAAAGGCAATCGTCAGCAGGGCGAAATAGACGCCCTGAATGCCGAAGCGGAAGCCGAGCCAGCCGATCACCGCGCCGAAGGCCGTAGCGACCGCGACGCCGGCGAATACGCCGAGCCATGGGCCAATGCCGAAATAGAACCACAGCAGCGCCGAGACGTAGCCGCCGAGGCCGGCGTAGAGGGCATGACCGAGGGACAGTTGTCCGGCAAACCCCATCATCAAATTCCACGCCTGCCCCACGAAAGCGAAATAGAAGATCAAGATGAAGATCGAGATGACATAGCGGTCGAGCGCCAAAGGCGCCGCCAGCAGCAGCGCGATCAGCACGAGCAGGATCACGCGCCCGCGCACGGGCAAGGCCGACCACAGACTGGTCATGCGCGGCGCCCCATCAGGCCCTGCGGCCGCAGCACCAGCACCGCCACGAGCAGAGCGAACGAGAACATGCTCTTCATCGACGGGGCGAAGTAAAAGCTCGCGACGGCTTCGGACACGCCAATCAGCACGCCGCCGACCAGCGCTCCGGCCATCGAGCCGAGGCCGCCGACGATGACGATCGTGAAGGCCAGCAAGGTAAACGACTGCGCCAGCAGCGGGCTGGCATCGGCGATCGTCACCATCAGCGCGCCGGCGGCGCCGACGCAGGCGAGGCCCAAGCCGAAGGTGAACGCATAGAGACGGCGGACATTGAGACCCACCACGGCGGCGCCGGTGAGGTTGTCTGCGCAGGCGCGGATGGCCGTTCCGGTCCCAGTGTAGCGGAAGAAGGCGAACAGCGCCGAGGAGACGACGATCGCGCCGACGGCGGCATAGACCCGCGCTTTGTCGATAAACAGCGGACCGACAAGATAGCTTTCCACGGCGTACGGAAGGTTGGTGGGCCGCGCATCCGGCCCGAAGATCATCAGCAGCCCGTTGACGATAATGATGGCGATGCCGACGAGCAGGATGAACTGCTCATGCTCGGAGCGGCCGACGAAGCGGTTGATCAAAGTCGCCTGCAGTAGATAGCCGATGGCGAAGAAGGCTACGGCGATCGGGAACAGCGATATGATCGGGTCGAGGCCGAGCGTCACGAACAGCAGATAGGTCGCGTACATGGCCACCACGGCGAACTCGCCATGCGCGAAATTCACCACGCGCACGACGCCGAAGATGACCGACAGCCCGAGCGCCATCAGGCCGTAGACGAGGCCGGTCAGCACGCCCTGGATGACGACGTTGAGGATGATCGCGA
>DATDMA010000384.1:0-9863 GCA_036519015.1 Pseudolabrys sp.
CGAACGCGATTATTCCGAGACCCTGTTCCTGCCGCAGACGGATTTCCCGATGCGCGCCGGCCTGCCGCAGAAGGAGCCCGAACTCCTCAAGCGCTGGCAGGACACTGATCTTTACCGCCAGTTGCGCGCCGCCGCGCGTGGGCGTGAGAAGTTCATCCTGCATGACGGGCCGCCTTACGCGAACGGCAACATCCATATCGGCCATGCGCTCAACAAAATCCTCAAGGATGTGGTGACGCGCAGCCAGCAGATGCTCGGCTACGACTCGAACTACGTGCCGGGCTGGGACTGCCACGGCCTGCCTATCGAGTGGAAGATCGAGGAGGAGAATTACCGCGCGAAGGGCAAGCAGAAGCCCGACTTCTCCGACCCCAACGCGCTGGTGGCCTTCCGCCAGGAATGCCGCGCTTTCGCCCAGCGTTGGATCGACGTGCAGCGCGAGGAGTTCAAGCGGCTCGGCGTTACGGGCGACTGGAAGCATCCTTACACGACGATGGACTTCTTCGCCGAGGCGCAGATCGCGCGCGAGCTGATGAAGTTCGCGGTGAACGGTTTGCTGTATCGCGGCTCGAAGCCGGTGATGTGGAGCGTGGTGGAGAAGACCGCGCTTGCCGAGGCGGAGGTGGAGTACGAGGATTACACCAGCGATACGGTGTGGGTGAAGTTTCCGGTCGCAAATGGCGATGGCGATTTCGCCAATGCGGCGGTCGTCATCTGGACCACCACGCCCTGGACTTTGCCGGGCAATCGCGCGGTGTCGTTCTCGCCGAAGATCAAATATGGCCTCTACAAAGTCACCGATGCCGCGCCCGACAATTGGGCGAAGTTCGGCGACCTGTTTATCCTTTCGGAAAATCTCGCCGGCGAAGTGTTCAAGCAGGCGCGCGTGGCGGCTTACGACAAGCTCGCCGATGTGAACCCCGAGATGCTCGCCGGCATGACGCTGCGGCATCCGCTCGCCGGGCATGGCTATGATTTCACCGTGCCGATGCTCGCCGGCGATCACGTTACCGACGACACCGGCACCGGCTTCGTGCACACCGCGCCGGGACACGGCCGGGAGGACTTCGACATCTGGACCGCGAACCGCGTAGCGTTAGAGGCGCGCGGCATCAATCCGTCGATCCCCTACACCGTCGACGAGAACGGCGCGCTCACCGAAGCCGCGCCCGGTTTCACGGGCACGCGCGTCATCAATGACAAGGGTGAAAAGGGCGACGCCAACGAGGCTGTGATAAAGGCGCTTGTTGCCGCCGGCATGCTGATCGCGCGCGGACGCCTCAAGCACCAATACCCGCATTCGTGGCGCTCGAAGAAGCCGGTCATCTTCCGCAACACGCCGCAGTGGTTCATCGCCATGGATAAGGGCATCGACAAGCCCGGCGACACGCTGCGCGCGCGCGCGCTGCACGCGATCGAGGTCACCCGCTGGGTGCCCGAGCAAGGGCAGAACCGCATCACCGGCATGATCGAGAGCCGGCCCGACTGGGTGATCTCGCGCCAGCGCGCCTGGGGCGTGCCGATCGCCGTGTTCATCCAGGAAAAGCCGGACGGCTCGGTCGATATCCTGGAAGACCCGGAGGTCGAGCTGCGCATCGTCGAGGCCTTCGCGGAGGAGGGCGCCGACGCCTGGTACAAACCGGGCGCGCGCGAGCGCTTCCTCGGCAAGCGTGCGGATGAGGGTTGGAAGAAGGTCGACGACATTCTCGATGTCTGGTTCGACTCCGGCTCGACGCACGCCTTCGTGCTCGAGGACCCGCAGCATTTCCCGACGCTCGCCGGCATCAAGCGCAAGGTCGACGGCGGCGACGACACCGTGATGTATCTCGAAGGCTCGGACCAGCACCGCGGCTGGTTCCATTCTTCGCTGCTGGAGAGCTGCGGCACGCGCGGGCGCGCGCCTTATGACGTCGTGCTCACGCACGGATTCGTGCTCGACGAGAACGGGCGCAAGATGTCGAAGTCGCTCGGCAACGTCACCGCGCCGCAAGACGTGATCAAGCAGTCCGGCGCCGACATCCTGCGCATGTGGGTCTGTGCGTCCGACTATGCCGACGACCTGCGCATCGGGCCGGAAATCCTCAAGACGACGGTCGAGACCTATCGCAAGCTGCGCAACACCGTGCGCTGGATGCTCGGCAACCTCGCGCATTTCCATGAGGAGGACCGCGTCAAGCTCGAGAAGATGCCGGAGCTGGAGCGGCTGATGCTGCACCGGCTGGTGGAGCTCGATGCCCTGGTGCGGCAGGCCTATGCCGACTTCGACTACAAGCGCATCTTCGCGGCGCTTTCGAGCTTCATGACGTCGGATCTGTCGGCCTTCTATTTCGACATCCGCAAGGACATGCTCTACTGCGATCCATTCTCGTCGGCGAATCGCAAGGCTTGCTTGACCGTGCTCGATCATCTGTTCCGCTGCACGGTCACGTGGCTCGCGCCGATGCTGTGCTTCACGGCGGAAGAGTCGTGGCTCTCGCGCTACGGCGCCGACGCGCCGTCGGTGCATCTCGAGCCCTTCCCCGAGGTGCCGGCCGCCTGGCGCGACGACAAGCTCGCGGAGAAATGGCGCAAGGTGCGCACGGTGCGCCGCGTGGTCACGGGCGCGCTCGAGATCGAGCGCGCGCAGAAGCGCATCGGCTCGTCGCTGGAAGCGCACCCGATCGTGCATGTGTCGAACGCGGAGTTGTACGAGGCGGTGGTCGATGTCGACCTCGCGGAAGTATGCATCACCTCGGCCCTGACGCTGGTCGAGGACGAAGGCCCGGCGGATGCGTTCCGCCTGCCGGACGTGGCGGGCGTCGCGGTGGTGTCCGGCCTCGCCGAAGGCACCAAATGCGCGCGCTCGTGGAAGATCCTCACCAGCATCGGCGAAGACCCTGAATACCCCGACGTCTCGCCGCGCGACGCCCAGGCCCTGCGCGAATGGGACGCCATGCGCAAGGCGGCGGAGTAAGATTTAACGCAAGGGAGATTGTGTTTTGTCGTCCCCGCGAAGGCGGGGACCCATACCCACCGAACTTTCGATAAGATAGGATCGCTATTCTTATGAAGACGATTTTGTCGAATTGATGCGACACAGCGTATGGGTCCCCGCTTTCGCGGGGACGACAGTGTCATGTATTACGTCTATATCCTCGCGAGCCGACGTTACGGCACGATTTACATCGGTGTGACAAATGACCTGCGAACGCGCACGGAGCAGCACCGCCTTGGCGTAGGCTCCAAATTCGTCAAACAATATGGCGTTCATCGTCTGGTCTACGTCGAGCCATACGAGAATGCCGAGGATGCCATTCGTCGCGAGAAGCAGTTGAAGAAATGGAATCGCGATTGGAAGATCAGGCTCATCGAAGAGGAGAATCTCGAATGGCGCGACCTCAGCCATCTTATTGTGTGAGCGCCTCTTCTCTATCGTTTCCGCGCGGGCGGGACATTATTGTTGCCGTCGTCCCCGCCCAGGCGGGGACCCATAACCCCTGGACTCACGATGCGAACAAAGGCTTGAATCGTTCCGCGACAACGGCTTCGTTGAATTTGTGCTGGCACGGCGTATGGGTCCCCGCCTTCGCGGGGACGACAGCGATATGAGTTCCGCTGTTTTACCCCGCGCTAATTACCTCTCCGGCCCGCTGACGTGCTTTGGGGCGATTGTGGCGATCCTGGCCCTCGCCATCGACCAGGCGACCAAGCTCTATCTGCTGTTCGTCTTCGATCTCGCCGCCAATGGCCCGGTGCGGGTGGGGCCATATTTCGACTTCGTGCTCACCCGCAACACCGGCATCAGCTACGGCCTGTTCCAGACCGAGGGCGCGCTCGGCCAATGGGTGCTGCTCGGCTTCAAGATCGTGGCGGTCGTCGTGCTCTGGGTCTGGCTGGCGCGGGCGCGCGACCGGCTAACCGCGCTGTCCCTAGGCCTGATCATCGGCGGGGCGATCGGCAACGCCATCGACCGGCTGGCTTATGGCTGGGTCGCCGATTTCGTATTTTTCCACGTCTCCGCCGGGACTTGGCGGTTCAACTGGTACGTTTTTAACCTCGCTGATGTCGCCATCGTTGCCGGGGTCATCGGCCTGTTGTATGACTCCCTGGCAGGGGAACGCGCCGCAAAAGCGCCCTGATCCGTCGCAATATAGTCCGCCAAATCCGCTGATCTCGTGGGGGTTCAGCGTTCCCAAGGCCAGGATCGGATGAATTCGATGCGCCCGACACGCCTTTCTACGATATTCCGCGCAAGCGCTGCTCTTTGCGGCTTGGCCCTCGGTGCCGCCATGCTGGCCGCGCCTGCTCCCGCCCGTGCCGCCGACGACGAGCCCTCCATCGACCAGAAGCTGATCCGCGGTTTCATGGAAGGCCTCGGCCTGAAGCGGGACGGCGAAACCATCAACTACCAGGAGCGCGCGCCGCTGGTGATCCCGCCGCGCCTCGACTTGCCGCCGCCGGAAAAGAGCGAGGCGGCGGTCGCCAACAACCCAGCCTGGCCGAAAGACCCCGACGTCGTCCGCCGCAAGGAAGCAGAGCGCTACGACCGCAACCGCAACATCAGCGCAGAGCGCGAGCGCGAGCAGAATCGCTTGAGCGAGAACGAACTTACGCCCGGCGGTGCTCCCAATCGCCAGGCGCACAAGGACGATGGGTATCAGGCGCCCCGGGGCGACTTCGCCAACCCGCTGTCGCCGTCGCAACTCGGCTACAAGGGAGGCATGTTCGACAACATCTTCGGCAAGAAGGACAAAGATGAGGTCGTTCGCTTCACTGGAGAACCGCCGCGGACCGCACTGACCGAGCCGCCGCCGGGATATCAGACGCCGTCGCCGGATCAACCGTACGGTACCCAGAAGGCGGCTGCTCCGAAGGCGACAAATTACTACGGGACCTTCGGCGAATTGGAGCGCTGATCGCGGCGCTCATCTGACTCGCGAGATCGTCGTGCCGGTCCGCGCTGCCGGCATGATGGCGCACGGGGCGCGCCAACCCGAGAACCGCAAGGGTTCAGACGTGCCAATCAAACATAGACTTCCTTTCGTCGCGGCCGCGCTTCTCGCCGCCGCCATTGCCACGCCGTCCTTTGCCGCCGAGCCGAGCGGAGCCAAGGTCACCGACACCACGCTGGCGAACGGGCTGGAGTTGGTGGTCATTCCCGATCATCGCGCGCCCGTCGTCACCCACATGATCTGGTACAAGGTCGGCGCCGCCGACGAGACGGCCGGCAAGTCGGGCCTGGCGCATTTCCTCGAACATCTGATGTTCAAGGGCACGGCGAAGAATCCCGCCGGCAAGTTCTCGCAAGTCGTCTCGCGCATCGGCGGGCAGGAGAACGCCTTCACCACCAACGACTACACCGGCTACTTCCAGCGCGTGCCGAGCGACCAGCTGAAGACCGTGATGGAATTCGAGGCCGACCGCATGACCGGCCTCGTGCTCACCGATGACGTGGTGCTGCCCGAGCGCGACGTCATCCTGGAAGAGCGCAATCAGCGCATGGAGAACAATCCGCGCGCGCGGCTCTCCGAGCAGATCGATGCGGCGCTGTATCTCAACCATCCTTACGGCAAGCCGGTGATCGGCTGGCGCCACGAGATGGAGCAGCTCACGCGCGATGACGCCATCGGCTTCTATCGCCACTTCTATGGGCCCAACGACGCCATCGTCGTCATCGCCGGCGACGTCACGCCGGAGGATGCGCTCAAGCTCGCGGAGGAGACCTACGGCAAGGTCGCGCGCCGCAGCGTCATCCCGCCGCGCAACCGGCCGCAGGAGCCGCCGCCGGCGGCGGTGCGCTCGCTTACGCTCGCCGATGCGCGCGTGGAGATCCCGGTGCTGGAGCGCGCCTATCTCGTTCCGTCATTCCGCACGTCCAAGCCTGGGCAGTCGGAAGCGCTCGAAGTGCTCTCCCATATCCTCGGCACCGGGTCGAACAGCCGGCTATACCGCGCGCTGGTGGTGGACAAGAAGATGGCGGTGTCGGCGGGCGCCTATTACGACAGCTCGGCCTACGACATGTCGAAGTTTACGCTCTTCGGCTCGCCGCGCCCAGGCGTCGCGCTGCCGGACCTGGAAGCGGCCACCGACGCTGTGATCGCCGACATCGCCGACAAGGGCGTCACCCCGGAAGAGCTCGAGCGCACCAAGACGCGGCTGATCGCCGACGTGGTTTATACCAAGGATAACCAGGCGAGCATGGCGCGCTGGTACGGCAGCGCACTGACGACGGGCGCGACCGTCAAGGACCTCGAACGCTGGCCCGACCGCATCCGTGCGGTGACCGCGGCGGATGTGCAGGACGCGGCGCGGCAATGGCTCGACAAGCGCCGCTCCGTCACCGGCTACCTGATCAAGGACACCAGCCCGCAGGCGGAGAAGCGCTCATGATGCGGACAATCGCTTCCCTCGCGCTCGTAGCTTTCGCGTTTTGCGTTGGCGCCTCGTCCGCTTCGGCGATGACGATCGAGAAGATCACCAGCCCCTCCGGCATCGACGCCTGGCTTGTCCGTGAACAGTCGACCCCGCTGGTCGCGCTCAACTATGCCTTCACCGGCGGCTCCAGCCAGGACCCGGCCGACAAGAGCGGCACGGCCAATCTCACCGGCGACATGCTCGACGAAGGCGCGGGCGATCTCGACAGCAAGGCCTATCACGAGCGGCTGGAGAACAAGGCCATCGAGCTCGGCTTCCAGGTCGGCCGCGATTATTTCCACGGCTCGCTGCGCACGCTCAATGAACACCGCGACGAGGCCTTCGACCTGTTGCGCCTGGCGCTGACCAAGGCGCGCTTCGATGCGGACGCGCTGGAGCGCGTGCGCAGCCAGGAACTGGCTGCGCTGCGGCGTGACACGACCAATCCGAACGATCTCGCCAGCCGCCGCTGGTGGGAGGTCGCATTCCCCGGGCATCCTTACGGACGCGAGCCTAAGGGCACGCTGGAGTCGATGCAGCGCATCAGCGCCGACGATCTGCGCGACTATGTGCGCCGCGTGTTCGCGCGGAAAGAGCTGACCATCTCCATCGTCGGCGATATCGATGCCAAGGCGGCGGGCGAACTGATCGACCGCGCCTTTGCCGGCCTGCCGGCGGCGAACGATTTGCAGCCGGTGCCGCAGGCAACCTCGGCTGGCCTCGGCAAGCGCATCGTCATCGATGTCAATGTGCCGCAGGCGGTGATGAACTTCGGCGGCAACGGCATCGCGCGCAACGATCCCGATTTCATGGCGGCCTATGTCGTCAACCACATCCTCGGCGGCGGCAGCTTCTCTTCGCGCCTCTACCGGGAAGTGCGCGAGAAGCGCGGGTTGGCTTACGGCGTCTCGGAGAGCCTGGTGTGGTTCCGCCAGTCGGCCGTCGTGCTCGGCGGCACTGCCACGCGCGCCGACCGCACCGCCGATGTGCTGGATATCATCGAGCACGAGACCAAACGCATGGCCGACGAGGGCCCGACGCAGGACGAACTGACGGCGGCGAAGTCCTTCCTCAAGGGGTCGTATGCGCTCGGCCTCGACACCTCGGCCAAGATCGCGGCGCAATTGACACAAATCCAATTGGATAAACTTGGTATCGATTACATCCAGAAGCGCGGCGCGCTGATCGACGGCGTCACCCTCGTCGACGCCAAGCGGGTCGCAAAGCGCCTGTACGGCGGCGGCATGCTGGTGACGGTGGCGGGCCGGCCGAAGGGGCTGACCTCGACTGGAACGACCGAGTAGGCCGAACGTTGGTTGGACTGCCGTATTCTCAGGCAGTTCAACTCTCCGCTAATAGCCCGGAGCCCTCCCATCCGTTATGGTCTCGCTCGATGCGAGACATGACGACGCCAGACGAGTGACCATGGCCATCATCCAATCCATCGACAGCGCTCTCGAACAGACCATCGGCGCACACGGCGTCGCCCCCAAGACATTCGAGGCCGCGCTCGCGCGCACCGAGGCCGCGCTCGACTGGCTGCGCGCGCGCCACGCCGACGGCGCGCTGCCGCTGTTGCGGCTGCCCGAAAGCCACGAGGACCTGGTTGAGACGCGCGAGGCCGGGCGCAAGCTCGTCCTCGGCGCCACCGACGTCGTTTTCCTCGGCACCGGCGGCTCCAGCCTGGGCGGGCAGGCGCTGGCGCAGCTTGCCGGCCACGGCGTGCCCGGCATCGGCGCGCTGCGCGAGCCGCCGCGCGTCCACTTCATGGACAATCTCGATCCGGAGACGTTCGGCATCCTCATGAAGCGCTTGCCGCACACGACGACGCGCTTTGTCGCAGTCTCCAAGTCCGGCGGCACCGCCGAGACGCTGATGCAGACGATCTCGGCGATCTCGGCGATGAAGGCCGAAGGCCTGGAGACGCGCATCCCCGATTATTTCCTCGGCCTCACCGAACCGGCCAAGCCGGGCAAGCGCAACGGCCTGCGCGACCTGCTCGGCAAGTATCATGTGCCGATCCTCGACCATCATACCGGTGTCGGCGGCCGCTTCTCGGTGCTGACCAATTGCGGGCTTTTGGCCGCGGCGGTGTTCGATCTCGATATCGCGGCGATCCGCGAGGGCGCGGGGCTCGCGCTGGCGCCGGTGCTGGCGAAGAAGCCAGCCGCCCAGGTGCCGGCGGCTGTCGGCGCCGCGCTCGCGGTGGCGCTCTACGAGAGCAAGGGCAAGACCATCAGCGTGATGATGCCTTACGCCGACCGGCTCGAGCGCACCGCGCGCTGGTATGTGCAGCTCTGGGCCGAGAGCCTCGGCAAGCAGGGCAAAGGCACGACGCCGATCGCGGCGCTTGGGCCTGTCGACCAGCACAGCCAGTTGCAGCTTTTTATTGGGGGCCCGCGCGACAAGCTGTTCACGGTGATCACGGTGGACCGTGCCGGCATCGGCCCCCGCATGGACAAGGACTTAGCGGAGCTTGGCGGGGAGCCAGGGCTCGGCGGTAAGACGATCGGGGACCTCGTCGGCGCGCAAGGGCGCGCCACCGCCGAGACTCTGGCTAAGAACGGCTGTCCGGTGCGCACCATTCATGTGCCGCACTTGAATGAAGAGACGCACGGCGAATTGCTGATGCATTTCATGCTGGAGACGATCATCGCCGCGCAGCTCATGGGCATCGATGCCTTCGACCAGCCGGCGGTGGAAGAGGGCAAGGTGCTGGCGAAGAAGTACCTGGAGGGGTAGCGCTTTGTCATTCCGGGTTCGCGGGCTTCGCCCGCGCCCCGGAATGACGCATGATGGCGTCATGATTCCGGTCACCGACACCATCTCCATCGACGAATCCGAGCTGTCGGAAGCCTTCGTCCGCGCCTCGGGGCCGGGTGGGCAGAACGTCAACAAGGTGTCCTCGGCGGTGCAACTGCGCTTCGACGTGCGCCGCTCGCCGTCGTTGCCGAACGACGTGGCCATCCGGCTGATGCGGCTCGCCGGGAGCCGCCTGACCAAGGACGGCGTCATCGTCATCGTCGCCCAAGCGCAACGCGACCAGTCCCGCAATCGCGCGGAGGCGCGCGAACGCCTGTTCGACCTGATCCGTGAAGCCGCCGTGAAGCCCACGGTGCGGCGGAAGACCAAGGTGCCGAAGGCCGCCAAGCGCCAGCGCCTGGACGCGAAGAAGCACCGGGGTAGCATCAAAAGTTTGCGCGGCGGCAAGCCGGGGATGGATTAGTCCTGAATAGCGGGGGAAGGGCGGCCCGGCGCCTCGCGGGCGCCTCTGTCGGCCGATAAAGTCGGGTCAAATCCGAATCAGGCCCGTTCATGCCCGTCCGCCAACTCTCCGAATCGATCGTCAACCGCATCGCCGCCGGCGAGGTGGTCGAGCGGCCGGCGAGCGTGGTGAAGGAACTCGTCGAGAACGCGCTCGACGCGGGCGCGCATCGCATCGACGTGCTCACCGACGGCGGCGGACGAAG
>DATDMA010000385.1:0-2368 GCA_036519015.1 Pseudolabrys sp.
GAGGTCCACGCCGACGGTTGTGAGTGCGCCGCTGTAGCTCTGGACCGGCCCGGTCTGCGGCGTGAACCGGCACTTCATCCTCTCCTTCGCCACGACGATGAGGTCGACGGTCGGCGCCATGGTGCAACTCAGGGCGCCGACTTGCGCCCATTGCGACTGGGCCGTAGCGCTCACCGGGATGACCAGCGGCAAGGCTGCTATCACGACGACTGAAAGGAATAACTTAGCCATGAGCACGGCTCCCTGTTGTTGACGAGATCGATCGCCAGCGCGGCTGGCGCGGTGAAGAGGCGGCGGACGTCGCGACGACGTCAGTCCAAATTCAGAACCGGGCTGTGAGGCCGACGATCGGCCCGTGCATGGTCATGTCGTATTCATAGTGGTTGAGACCTGTACCTTGCGAGTAATCCACGTGCAGCGCCCTATAGCCGAGCATGCCGCTCCATGTGATGTTGTTGCGGACCAGCAGCGTGTAATTGAAAGCGGCAAGCGCCTGCCATGTGAACTTGCTGCCGGCGCCGAAGCCGCCGACATCGCCGCTCAGGACAAGGTCCGCGCCGGGCGCGAATTGCTGGCGGACGCGCACGCCAACCAACGGATCAAGCCACGAGACGTCGCCGGAGGCGGTAAGGGTCCGGTCGCCGGTGCGCGAGAGATCGCCGACGTTGACCGTTCCGCCCAGATCGACGCTGGCATCGGCCTTTTGCCACCATCCGCGCACGCCGCCGTAAAGATCGACGGCCGTGCTTGAGCCTGGCCCGCTGGTCGATGACCATCTTGCGACTTCGTAAGCCGCCGCCAACTCGGCAATGACCATCTCGAGCTTCAATCCCGCGGACGCGCCGACCGAGGCATTGACGGCGTCGGTGCCGCGGCTTCGCACCATGTCGCCGTTCAATCCGACCTTCAGGTAGACGACGTCGCCGAAGAACGAGTAGCGGCCGTTGCGCGCTTCGAAGTAGGTCATGATGCCGAAGAGGTCCTTCGGAATCTTCGTATGATCCAGGATGTCGACGAAGGTCACATCGACATCCGTCGTGCGGCCTTTGACTGTTGAGGATCCGACGAGCGACGGCAACCAGACATAGGGCGTCAACGTGAACGACCAGGCTTCGAGCGCGGGTGCCGGTGCGACGATCGCCTTTGTTGGCATCGAAACGTCGGCGGCGGTCGCCGGACTCGATACACCAAGACATGCCGCCCAAAGAACCGAGATGCAGTGTGACGGATTAATGCGCGTCATGTGGCGTCCCCCTGAGGACAGACGTCGCATGCCCGCGCGCATACGGCATTAGCATGCTTTAATTTGCACGCCGTTTGGGCCGTCGCTTACTCACGTACTTGCAAGAGACAAATTGGAGGCCCGGCCTGGAATCGAACCAGGCTGGAAGACCTTGCATGGCTTCTGCGTCGCCACTCCGCCACCGGGCCGTCGCCAGCAATAAGGTGCAGAGCCTTGACGCAAGGTAACCGGCGGCGTGGCGCCACCGGGCCACGTCGGTCGCGGTTAACGCCTGGTTACCGGCCGCGCTAGAAATGTCATACGCTGCTGATTGTGGCCGATGTTCTTCTTCGCGCGCTGGGGGGCGTAGCCGGCCTGCCGCAACCTCTCGAGCATCGCCTTCTCTTCATAGTGCGAGAGGCCGACCGCGCTTTTGATCTTGAGATAGTCCGACACGACGATGCGGATCAGCCCACCGACCGCCGCCCAGAAGAATCCATTGGCGGCGCCGAAGCGGAGCAGCGCGAGCGCAGCCATCGGCGCGGCGAGGCGCGGCTGGATGATGTCGCCGAGGACGAACACGCCGGTCGGCTTGAGCAGCCGGTGGAATGTCGCCAACAGCTTGTCGAGTTCGGCGCCGGAGAGATACTGCGCCACCGAGTGCAAGACAATCATGTCAAATGAGCCCGCCGGCTGCGCCGCCGCCTGATCCGGGGTGAGCACGGAGATCTTCGGGTTGTCCGCGTTACGCGCGGCGAGGGCGGCACGTACGTTCGGCGCGGCCTCCACCATCGTGAGGTGCCCGCTGGCTTTGGCTACCAGGTCCGCCGAGGTCGCCTCGCCGCAGCCATAGTCCATCACATTGGCATCGGGCGAGGGCACCAGCGCGCGGATATCAGTCGCGATGGTGCGGTAATGCACGTCGCGGTGACGCGCATTCACGTAGATCACCGACTGCTTGAAGTCGTAGAAGCTGATCCAGTCCATGCAATGCTCGCTGCAGTGCCCGCCTCGACGGGATGGCCGGGTCAAGCCCGGCCATGACACTGGATGGGTGCTACCTTACGCGATCTTCCGTTTCGCCTGCCGCATCATGTCGACGAAGCGCGTGAACAGGTAATGACTGTCGCGCGGGCCGGGAGACGC
>DATDMA010000386.1:0-5093 GCA_036519015.1 Pseudolabrys sp.
GATGAGGAGAAAAGCCCGAGCGCCTGCCTGTTTCGCCACGACAGAAATGTGACGTGGGCCAAGCGTCGAAGAAATCCCCACAAACCCACAGCCGCACGCATTTTCGCCCACAAGGGCGGGTGCAATTTTGCTAAACGATACGTTGGCGTTCGGGGGAATCGCAACGACATGGCGCGGAAGCCCATACAGGCGGCAGGAGGGATTGTGGTGCGCAAGGGTGCGAGCCCGCGCATCGCCATCGTTCAGCGCAGCAAGGACGATCGCTGGGTGCTGCCGCGCGGCAAGCTCAAGGTGAGGGAGCGCCCGGTCGTCGGCGCGCGCCGCGAGGTCTTCGAGGAAACCGGCCACCGCGTGGAGGTGCGCGAATTCCTTGGCGCCATCACCTACCGTGCGCAAGGCCGGCCGAAGCTGGTGCAGTTCTGGCACATGCAGGCGGCGGCCAATCCAAGCCGCGATCTCATGCGGGACATCGCCGCGGTGGAATGGCTGTCGCTGCCGGCCGCCGTGCAGCGGCTAAGCTATCCGCTCGAAAAGCTGTTCCTGCGCAGCGTCGGCCGCGCGCTTGTGCGGCGCAAGCATCGGACCGTGCGCAAGGCGAACTCGCACGCCAAGACGACGAAGCGGCGGCCACTGCCCAAGGCCAAGAGCAAGCGCGCCAGGCGATAGGCGGAACGTCCCCTAATTTCGGCGGAGCTTTGCCACAGTTTGCCGACGCGGCCGCAATCGCGCCGCAAGTCTTGCGAAAATTTAATCCGTTGCGGCCGCGCCGATAGCGTTTTTGAAACGCGGCATTCAGCCCGCATTCACCGCAAAAGCCGGAACTTGGCCCGCAAGAGCGACGTTATTCCTGCGGACCAAAATCGCAGGACTTGAGCAACCCGGTCGTTCAATCCATACGACCCGCGAACCTGGAGAGGTGCGCTATGACGACGATCACCAAGACCCTGACGACCATTGCAACTGTCGCCACGCTCGGCTTCGCGGCCGTGGCTACGCCACAACCCGCGCAGGCACGGTGGGGGTACGGCGGCGGCGCGGTTGCCGCGGGCGTCATCGGCGGCCTGGCCGCCGGCGCGATCATCGGCTCGGCCGCTGCGCGGCCTTACGGTTATGGTTACGGCCCCGGTTACTATGCTTACGGCCCGGCGCCGGTCTATTACGGCCCCTCGTGCTGGTGGACCCGCCAGCGGGTGTGGGACGGCTGGGGCTGGCGCTTTCAGCGCGTGCGGGTTTGCAACTAAGGCCTAAGCCCGACGAGGCTACGACGAAAGAACCCGGATTCGTCAACGAATCCGGGCTTTTTCAGAGGAAATACGATAGTACCCACCAAAATTCTGACATATTGGAACACTTCTCTCATGGCTGCGGGGACGGGCGGCCAGGATTCGACAGCCTCGCCGTCACCTAGAGGGACAACTCCCATGAACATGCAGAAGACACTTCTGGCGGCTGCGGCCGCCGCGACCATTGCTGTCGGCACGCTGAGCGCGCCGACGGCGGCTGACGCCCGCTGCTACGGCTGCGGTGTCGGCGTCGGCGTCCTCGGCGGCCTCGCCGCGGGCGCAATCATCGGCGGCGCCATCGCCAATAGTCAGCCGCGCTACTATGCGCCGGGTCCCGGCTATGTCGCCTACAACGGCTATGCCGCACCTTATCCGGCATCTTGCCCGGGCGGGTACTGGGCGCGCCGCCCCTTGCACGATCGCTGGGGGAACTTCGTGGGCTGGAGCCGCCCGCGATTCATCTGCCCTTAAGCTTCGCGTAAGGGATGGGGGCGCATCATCCGGCCAACTCACTTGGCCGTAAGGAACTGTCAATGAAGCACACGATCATCGCACTTGCGGCGGCCGGTTTGGTTGCCGCCGCCCTACCCTCTTCCGCTCAGGCCGGATGTGGCGGCTGCGGCGTTGCCGCCGGTGTCGTCGGCGGTCTTGCCGCCGGCGCCATCATCGGCGGAGCGATCGCCAACAGCCAGCCGGCGCCCGTCTATGTCGCGCCGCCACCGCCGCCGCCACCGCGCTACGTCGAGGAATACGACGGCGGCCCGGTCTGCCACGTCGAACGTCGCCGGATCTGGGTCGACGGCTACGGCTGGCAGCATCGCCGCGTCCAGGTTTGCGACTAACGCAAAGCCGCCCTCGCTCAAGACGTACAAACGCCCGGCCTAAAGCCGGGCGTTTTGTTTTGGAGAGAGGCCGTCTCACCATCTACCGCCGCATGTGCGCGAGCACCTCGGCCGTCGGCCAGCAATCCACCGTCAAGCCGTTCTTCTTCTGATAGGCGCCGAGCGCCGCGCGGGTGAGCATCCCCGCCTTGCCGTCGATCTTGTCCTTGTAGAGCCCGAGCGCTGTGAGCCGGTGTTGCATGAGCTCCACGTCGGCTGTCTTGAGCTGCGCGTTCTTGCTCCAGGGCGTGACGAAGGATGCCGCACCGCCAATGCGGTCGCTCAAATGGCCGACGAAGAGCACATAGAGATCGGAGTAATTGTAATCCTTGAGCACGAAATAGTTCTTCGGCGCCAGGAACGCCGGCCCGTAGCTGCCTTCCGGCTGCAAGAGCGAGGCCGATAGCGCGAGCTCCGCCGCGCTGAGCTTGCGCCCCAACGGCGCGAAGCCCCGCTTCATCCACTCGCCGATCGGCATGGTCACTTCGGGCACGCCGATGCTGCAATCGGCGGTCTGCGGCGCGCGCACTTCGTAGCCCCAGCGCTCGCCCCTCTGCCAGCCTTTGCCGGCGAGCTGCTTGGCCGCCGAGGCGAGCGCGTCCGGCACCGAACGCCAGATGTCGGCGCGGCCATCGCCGTCGAAGTCGACCGCGTATTTGTAGTACTCGGACGGCAGGAACTGCGTGAGGCCCATGGCGCCACCCCAGGACGAGCGCAGGTCGGCGCGCGGCGTGCCGTCCTGCAGCATCCTCAACGCATGCAGGAACTCGTTGCGGAAGAAGTCCTTGCGCTTGCCGGCAAAGCCTTGCGTCGCCAGCACGCGGATGGCGTCGTGCGGCAGCGAATAGCCCCCGTAATCGGTTTCACGCGCCCAGATCGCCAACACCACATTGCCCGGCACGCCGATCTCGCGCTCAATCCGCGAAAGTGTGTCGCGATATTGCGTGGCGAGCTGGCGGCCGCGCGCGGCGAGACGGTCGAAGGTCGCCTCGCGCAGATACTGCGACGGCGTCTGCACGAATTCCGGCTGGCCCGGCGGCGGCTTTTCCGGCCGGCCGGGGATGGCGAGATCCGGCAGCGAATAGTCCGGCTCCAAGCCGCGGATCGCCTCATCGAATGTCGCCCGCGACACCCCGAGCGCCTCGGCCTGCGGCCATACGCTTTGCAGCCATTGCTGGAACGCCGCGTCGGCCGCAGAACTCGGCGCCGGCATCAGCAGCGCGATGGCGACAAGGATGGCTGCAGTAATCCGCAATAGATGTCCTAGTGTTTGGTGGACTTGGCGTAGGCCGTCTGGCTCAGGTTTTCGACATAGGCGATGCCGATCGCCGACAGGATGAACAGCCCGTGGATGATCGTCTGCCACATCACGCCGGTCTCGGTGTAGGGCACATCCGGTCTGCCGAGCGATCCGGCATTGATGAAGGTCCGCAGCAGGTGGATCGAGGAAATGCCGATGATCGCCATGGCGAGCTTGATCTTCAACACGCTGGCATTGACGTGACTGAGCCATTCCGGCTGATCGGGATGCCGTTCCAGCTCCAAGCGCGACACGAACGTCTCATAGCCGCCGACCGTCACCATGATCAGCAGGTTCGAGATCATCACCACGTCGATGAGCCCGAGCACCAGCAGCATGATCTCCTGCTCGGTGAACTGCATGGCGCCGAGGACGAGATGCCACAGCTCCTTGAGGAACAGCACGACGTAGACGCCCTGCGCCACGATCAGGCCGAGATAGAGCGGGAGCTGGAGCCAGCGCGAGGAGAAGATGAGCTGCGGCAACGGGCGCAAGCCCGGTGCATCCGGCGGCACCACGGGTTCGTCGGCGGCCATCGACATGCGATTCACCCCTCGCTGGCGCAAAAGCAGCGCCCCTGCGCCGTTTCGCGAAATGCCGGTTCCTTATAGGCGATTCGGAATGGCCGAAGCATGACCGCGGGGGCCGGCACTGAAGGCCTACCGCCGCGCGGCATGGCGTCGCGGGCGGCGCGTAACGTCATGCTTTCGCGACAGTTTTGCGTGCGGGCGGCGCATCTGCACAACAGAGCGGCGTGCCGGACTCGACTTGCACAACCGAGCGGCATAAAACACGCGGCGAGGCTTAGATTGGCGCCTAAATAACGGCCATTGCGCGGATTTTCCCGTTCGGAGGAACTGGCACGCATGTTGCGTGAGAACGCCGAAATAGGAGAAGCCATGGCGTCTGCGTCAGTCCAGCTCAGCGTTCGCAATATCCAGAAGTCGTTCCCCGGCAAAGCCGGCACCGTCCACGTCCTCGACGGCTTGAACTTCGACATTCGCGAGCAAGACTTCGTCAGCATCATCGGCCCCAGCGGCTGCGGCAAATCGACGATCTTCAACATCATCGCCGGCCTGATCTCGCCCGACGCCGGAACCCTGCTGCATCGCAATGAAGAGATCGCGAGCCTGCGCGGCCATGTCGGCTACATGATGCAGAAGGATCTGCTGTTTCCCTGGCGGACGGTGCTCGACAATGTGCTGCTGGGCCTCGAAATGCGCGGCGTCGATCGCCGCGAGGCGGTCGACAAGGCGCGCCAGCATCTCGCGTCATTCGGCCTCTCGGGATTCGAGAGCGCCTATCCGAAGACATTGTCGGGCGGCATGCGCCAGCGCGTGGCACTGATCCGGACGCTGATCATGGACCCCGACATCCTGCTGCTCGACGAACCGTTCTCCGCGCTCGACTACCAGACGCGCCTTTATCTCGAAGGCGTGCTGAAGGACGCGGTGGAGAAATTCAAGAAGACCGTCGTGCTCGTCACGCACGATATCGACGAGGCGGTGGCGCTTTCGAAACGCGTCGTGGTGCTCAGCGGCCGGCCGGCGCGCGTGAAGGCGGTGCACGAAATCGACATCACTGAGGCCTCGCCGGTCGCGGCGCGCGGCAATCCGCGCTTCTCGGGCT
>DATDMA010000387.1:0-2363 GCA_036519015.1 Pseudolabrys sp.
GAGCTCTTTCCGATCCGCGCGATCTGCGCCTTCGGCGAGGACCTGCCGGACGGGATGGTGCCGCTCGATGACATCTTCGCTCCGGGACAGGCCGATTTCGTCGCGGCCGCAGCCCGGTCCGGCAATCCTGCCGCACACCTGGCCGCCGTCACCTTCGACAGCACGAGCGGCGGCTTCGTGCCCGCGGCGCGCAGCCATAGCGAGCTGATCGCCGGCGGCGCGATCGTCGCTCTGGAGAGCGGCCTCGCGCCCGATGCGCCGATGCTCTCGACCATTCCGCTGGGCTCGTTCGCGGGACTCGCGGCGACGCTGGTCCCGTGGCTGCTCGGCGGCGGCGCGCTGCATCTCCACCACGCCTTCGACGCGGACACGTTCGCCGAACAATGCGGCGCGCTTGAAGGCGCGACCATCGTGCTGCCCGGCGCAGCGCTTACCCCGCTCGCGCACGCCGGCGTGCTCGACGCCGCCAGCAATGTCGTCGGCCTTTGGCGCGCGCCGGAACGGCTTGCCACGTGCGAGGCCTGGACCGGCGCGGCGACGCTGACCGATATCAGCAGCTTCGGCGAGATCGGCGTGATCGCGGCCCGGCGCGGCGACGACGGCTTGCCGGCGCCGATCCCGCATGGCTCTCCGCATTCGACGCTGGTGGTCGAAACGCTGCGCACGAATGCCGGCACGCTGGCGCTACGCGGACCAATGGTGCCGGCGCAGGCCTTCCCGCCCGGTGCCGAGCGCGGCCATGAGCCTTATCTCGTTGTCGACGAGACCGGCTTCGTCGACACCGGGTTCACCTGCCAGCGTGACGACCTTTTCAACACGCTGACCATAACCGGCTCACCCGGCGGCTTCGCCACTATCGGTGGCTATCGCTTCCGCCAGAACGACGTGGACGCTTCCGTCGCCGAGGCCGATCCGGCCGCGACCATTGTCGCTTTGCCCGATGCGCTGCTCGGCGAGCGCCTGGCCGGCACCACGCCCGACCGCACGAGCACCGAAAGTGAATTGCAAGCGCGCGGCACCAATCCATTGATTGCCGCCGCCTTTCGCCGGCGCAACGAAGCCGACGCGGCATAATTCGTTTTGTCGTTGACGAGGCGTTAAGGCGCACCCGCTAAAGTACCGGGGTGTTGTAACCGGCGTGCGTGCGTCTCATGTCGCTTCAAGGTCCGTTGATCGTGGTCGGCGAACAGCCGGCGCCCGGCCTCGTGGAAGCGCTCGGCGCTGCCGGGGCCTTCCCCATTGTCGAAGCCAATTGGGCCGATGCGCCGACCGCCTTTGTTTCGGTCAAGCCCGCCGGTGTGGTGATTTCCGAACCGGGCGAGCCGCCGAGCGAATCCTCCGCGCGCATGCTGTGCCTGCAGATCGCCACGCTGAAGGGCCCGATCGTGCCGGTCATCGCGATGGTCGATAGCGAGCATGATGCCGCAGTTCCGATCGCGCTGCCGGCCGATGCCGGACTTCCGGTCGAGCGGCTGATCGCGCGCCTGCAATCGGCGATGCGCGTGCGTGCGCTGCATGAAACCGTGCTTCGCCGCATCGAGATGTTTCAAAGCAACGACGCTCCGAAGTTTCCCTTGAGCGATCCGCTCGACGACGCAACCGTGCTGATCGCAGGGCGTGGCCCGCTCTATCCCGCGCTCAGCGTCGCCATCGGCGAACGCGTAAAGATGATCGGTGCGCTCAGCGTCGAGAGCGCCGCCAAGCACCTTAATGCGCGTGAGATCGATGGCATCGTCGTCGGCGACGGCTTCTCGCCGCGCATGGTCGAGGCCTTTCTGACCGTGCTGGCGCAGGACACGCGCTTCCGCGATCTTCCGGTGGCGGTGATCGGCGAGGCATCGCTGGAGCTTGCCGAGGCGCTGCCCAATGTCGACCATGTCGACGGCGATCCGTCGCGTCTGGTCGCACGCATGGTGCCGCTGGTCCGCATGTATGCGTTCGAGCAGCGGCTCAAGCGCATGGCGACGTCGCTCGATGCCAATGGCATGCTCGACCCCGAGACCGGCCTGCTCACCCGTGATCCGTTCTGGCGCGTTCTCACCCAGGCGATCGCTGACGCCGCCGATCACAGCCAACCATTGTCGGTCGCGCGCTTTTCCTTCGACGGTCCGATCGATCCGCGCGCCAGCCTCGATGGCGCCCGGCTATTGACGCGTCTGATCCGCGAGGTCGATTTCGCCACCCGCGAGGACGACGGCACGCTGCTGATCGCGCTGAGCCAGAGCGATCTGCGTCACGCCCATGTCGTTGTCCGCCGCATCGCCGCCACGCTCAAGAACGCGATGCTCGCGCCGCAACGCCGACACGACAAGGTCACCGCCAATGTCACGCTGGCGACGCTGAAGGCCGGCGACACGATGGAC
>DATDMA010000388.1:0-3864 GCA_036519015.1 Pseudolabrys sp.
GAGATCGTAGCCTTCGAGAATGTTGAGCATCTCGATCAGCGCCACGCCACCGGACGAAGGCGGCGGCATGGAGATGATGTCGTAGCCGCGATAGGTGCCGCGCACGACCGGGCGTTCGATGGCGCGGTAATGGGCGAGGTCGTCCTTGGTCATGATGCCGCCGGCATTGCGCACGGCATCTGCGATCTGCTCGGCCGTGCTGCCCTCATAGAAGGCGCGCGGGCCGTCCTTTGCGATCGCGCGCAATGTATCGGCGAGATCTGATTGGATCAGCCGGTCGCCCTCGTGCAGCGGCTCGCTGCCATTGAGGAAGATGCCCGAGGAGGGCCATTGCGCCAGACGGTCTCGGCTGGTCGCAAGCGAATCCGCGACGTCGTCCTCCACCGCAAAGCCGTTATCGGCCAGCCCAATGGCGGGGGCGAGCAGGTCGGCCAGCGTGAACTTGCCCGAGCCGTATTTTTGTTCCGCCAGCGCCAGGCCGGCGACAGTACCCGGCACGCCGACGGCCAGCCCGGAGTCGCGCGACTTCTTCGGATCGGGATTGCCTTGCGCGTCGAGAAACATGTCCTGCGTCGCCGCGGCCGGCGCGGTTTCGCGATAGTCGATCGATGTGTTGCGGTTGCCGTCGGCGAGATGGATCACCATGAAGCCGCCGCCGCCGAGATTGCCGGCGCGCGGATAGGTCACCGCCATGGCGAAGCCGACGGCGACCGCTGCGTCCACCGCATTGCCGCCGCGGTCGAGGATCTCGACGCCGATGCGGGCGGCGCGGGCCTCTTGCGCGACCACCATGCCGTGCTGGGCGAGCACGCCATGGGCCGGCGGGATGGTGCGCAGCGTCGAGGCAAGCTGCGGCTGCGATTGCGCCAGGGCGACGGCGCCGGTGAAAAGCAGGGCGACGAAAACGAACTTGCAGAGAACTCTCATTTGTCGTCCCCGCGAAGGCGGGGACCCATACGCCGTGCACGCTCCATAGACTGCGGAGTATGGGTCCCGGCGCTCGCTTCGCTCGGCCGGGACGACAGCATCCGTTCTGTACGACCACTCTTATTCACGTCCATGCACCACGCTACCTTGCCTGTCCGTGATATTGCGCATTCGGTCGCATGTCTGTGGCCGAGGCCACACGGTTCGACATATTGAAGAAGCCGACAACGGCCGAGATGTCCCAGATGTCGCGATCGGTGAAACCGGCGCGGCGGAGCTTCTCGCGGTCACCGTCCTCGACGCTCCAAGGAGAAGTCGTGAGTTTCACCGCGAAATCAAGCATGGCGCGCTGGCGTTTATTCAGCCGCGCGACGCGATAGTTCATCACGATCTGTTCACCGAGCAGCGAGTTGCCGGAATATTGCCGCACGGCAGCACCGTGCGCGGCGAGGCAGTAGTAACAGCGGTTCTGCGACGACACCGCGACCGCGATCATCTCGCGCTCGAGCTTGGAGAGGCCGCTCTCGCCAAGCATCAGGTCGTTGTACATGGCGACGAAGGCTTCCAATTTCACCGTGTCGAAGGCATAGGCGACGAGCACGTTGGGCACGAAGCCGAGTTTGTCCTGGCACTTCTTGAAATAGGCGATCATGGCCGGCGAGAGCTTCGCAGCGGCGAGATCGAGCGCGATCACCGGCGCATCGTCGGGGACGGCCGGCGCCGGCGCTTTCGCACTCGCGGCTTTGCCGCCTTTGATGGCGTGCAGGTCCGGTCTATCCTTGCCGGGTGCGGCCTTGGCTTTCAAAGACTTCTCGGCCTTGCCCATTTCGTGCCTATGTCCTTGCCCTGTCCGTTTCTTTACGCGCTCGGCAAAGACTATATCGTTCTTGAAAGGGACGATACCGCCCAATCGCCATCGATGTTCGTGTAAGATCAACGTCTTATCGTCGGAATATCGGTCTTTCGCAGGCCCGTCACCGCGTCGTCACCAAATGGTGTGTTGCTCTCGACGGCCTGCCGAAGAACGTGAACACTCCCATCCGGCCTCGACCGATTCCGTCCAACCATCGCGAGGTTTTTCATGGCCGTTGAACTGCCGGGCAGCGACGCTCAAGGCTTCGCTCAATCGATCATCGCGCAGGCTGCCGCTACGCTCGCCGAGCGTCATCCAGACATTCCGCCGGCATTCGTCGTGCAGCTTTTCGGCCGCGTTGTACCGGAAGACGTGGCGCAGCTTGGGCCGGCCGATCTCGCCATGCTGGCCGCGCGTGCCTGGGAGGCGCTGCGCGAGCGCGCGCCGGGCGCACCGAAAATCTCCTGCGAGACAGTGGCGCTGCAGGACTCCGGCCCGCGCAAGGCGGCGACGGTGGTCGAGATCGTCAATGACGACATGCCGTTCCTGGTGGACTCGGTCATGGGCGAACTCGCCGAGCGGCGGCTCGCTGTGCGCCTCGTCGCGCATCCGATGTTCGGCGTACGGCGCGAGGGCGCCGCGCTCGTCGAGATCGGTCCAGCCGATGAAGTGCCCGGCAATCGCGAGAGCTTCATCCACATCCATCTCGATCCGATCGAGGACGAATCTCTGCGCGCCGATCTCGCCGCGGCGCTCGCCGGCGTGCTCGGCGAGGTGCGCCTCGCGGTGCAGGACTGGCGGCCGATGCGCGAGCGCGTCATCGCGATCGTTGACGAGTTCAAAACCAATCCGCCGCCGCTACCGGTGGACGAGATCGCCGAAGCGGTCCAGTTCCTGCAATGGCTGCTGGCCGACAATTTCACTTTCCTCGGCGTGCGCAATTACATTCTCGAGGGCAGTGGGCTGGAGCCAGACTTCGATTCGGCGCTCGGCATCATGCGCGCGCGCGAGCTGCGCGTGCTCAGGCGCGGCAGCGAGCTCGTCGAATACACTCCGGAGATCATGGCGTTTCTGAAGGAGCCGCGCCCGCTCATCATCGCCAAGGCCAATATCCGCGCGCGCGTGCACCGGCGCGTCTATCTCGATTACATCGGCATCAAGCGCTTCGATGCCGGCGGCAATCTGGTGGGCGAGCAGCGCATCATCGGGCTGTTCACCTCGACGGCCTATACGCGCACCGCGCAAAGCATTCCCTATCTGCGGCGCAAGATCGCGCATGTGCAGCGGCGCGCCGGTTTCGACCCGAACAGCCATTCCGGCAAAGCTCTGGTGAACGTGCTGGAGCACTATCCGCGCGATGAGCTGTTCCAGGTGGACGAAGACACGCTCTATCACTTCGCGCTCGCCATCCTGCAGCTCGATGAGCGGCCGCGCGTGCGTGTGCTGGCGCGCCATGACCGCTTCGACCGCTTCGTGTCGGTGCTCGTGTTCGTGCCGCGCGAACGCTACGACAGCACCGTACGCGGGAAAATTGGCGACTATCTCGCCGCGACCTTCGGCGGAGACGTCGTGGCCTATTATCCGTTCTTCCCGGAAGGGCCGTTGGTGCGCGTGCATTTCATCATCCGGCGTATCGGCGGTGCTTTTGTGATGGCCGAGCGCGCCAAGCTGGAACAGGATGTGACGGAGATCGTGCGGAGCTGGATCGACGGTCTTGCCGACGCGCTGGCGCTTGCCAATCCGCCGGACAAAGCGCGCGAGTTGCTCAGCCGTTACATGAATGCGTTCTCGGAGGGCTTCCATGAGGCCTATCCGCCGACGGTGGCGGCCGGCGACATCCGTGTGATCGAGGGCTTGAGCGAGCAGCGGCCGCTCGGCGTCGATTTCCATCACCGTCTCGAGGAAGTGCAGAAGGCGGTGGGCCTGAAGGTGTGGAGCTTCGCCCGGCCGCTGCCGCTCTCCGCGCGCGTGCCGGTGCTGGAGAACATGGGCTTCAAGGTCGTCGACGAGCGCACTTTTTACATCGCGCCCGAGGGCCGCAATGGCGCCTGGTTCCACGACATGCTGCTGGAGCGCGCCGACGG
>DATDMA010000389.1:0-2950 GCA_036519015.1 Pseudolabrys sp.
TTCGATGTTGCCGCCGCGGTCTTCCATGTCGATGCGCAGCCGCACCAAAATGGCCGCGTTGGCGGGGCGGGAAATGGCGGCGAAGCGCGGATTGGTCTCCAGCCGGTCGATGTTGAACTTCACCGGCGACAGCGGCTTGAAGGCGAGCTCGGCGTCGGCAAGCACCACCTCGATCATGCGCTTGACGAGATTGGTCTCGATTGTGGTGTAGGGCCGGCCTTCGACGCGCACGGTGCTCTGGCCGCGACGGCCGCCGAGCAGTACGTCGATGATCGAATAGATGAGGCTCGAATTGACGGTGGCGAGACCGAAATTGTCCCACTCCTCCGCCTTGAACACCGCCAGGATCGCCGGCAAGGGAATCGAATTGAGGTAGTCGCCGAAGCGTACCGAGGTGATGCGGTCGAGCGAGACTTCGACGTTGTCGGAGGTGAAATTGCGCAAGCTGGTCGTCATCAGCCGCACCAGGCGGTCGAAGACTATTTCCAGCATCGGCAGGCGCTCGTAGGACACCATCGCCGAGTCGATGATGGCGCGGATGCCGGAATTGTCGTTGAGCGTGACATCCGCCAGGCTGAAGCCGAGCAGGCTGTCGATTTCCTCCTGATTGAGGATGCGCTCGGCGCCGCCTTTGGCGCCTTGCAGGCCGCTGCCGTCGTCGACCATCGCCGCCCATTGCGCGGCGGCTTCATCGACGCCGCTTGATGGGGCAGCTTCAACGTTCGGTGCGGGCGCGCCCGATTCTGCTTCCAGCGCCAGGCCCCATTCGGCCGCCAGCGCGTCTTGATCGATCTGGTCTTTTTGTTGCGCCATTGGCTACGCCGCCGCTATTGGACGACGATCTCCTTGAACAGAACAGCGGTGATGCGGTTCGGCGCGACTACGGCATTCACCCGCCGGGTCAGTTCTTCCTTCAGCCGGTAGAGGCCGGCGGAGCCGTCGAGATCGGTCGGCCGCAACTCGCGCAAGTAAGTCTGAAAGGCGTCCATGACGCGCGGCATCAGCGGCTGGATCTGCGACACAAGCCCGGCATCGGGCAGTTCGAGCACGATCTTCACCTTGAGATATTGCGTCCGGTCGCTGCCGGTCGTCGACAGATTGACCAACACGTCCGGCAGATCGACGAAGGTCGCGGGCTTCGCCACGGCTTCCTTCGGCGTCTCGTTTCCGGAGCGCCCGAGGAAGAGATAGGCCCCCAGTCCGCCGCCGAGAACCACAACACCGGCCGCGGCCATGACGATCATCTTCAGCGGCAGCTTCTTCTTCGGCTTTGCTGCACCGTCGGCTTCGGCGTCCGCCTCTTCCGCATCCGCCTTCTTCGCCTTCGCTGCCATGAATCACCCCGATTCCAACCATGTGGGCGGATTGCGCGCGGCACTCGCGCAAAGGCTATTGCCGCGGATCGCGACCACCGCCCCCCTCAAGATCGAAAGTAGGTGGGTATGGTTAACAGATACTTTCCAGAGTTCCCCAACCGGGAAAGTTTTGCCGGGTCGGCCGGGAAGAAGTGCGCTTTTTGCCTTGGCCGCGGCGCGCCGACTTTCATCTAAGCTTATGATCCACAAACATTTTTTGTCTTGGCACGGCGGCTGCAAAGACCCTTGGCAGCCACCCGGCTTGGGAGAGCCTGGTGCGTGAGAGATGAAACGACGAGGCCGGCCTCGGGAGGGCCACCTGGTCGCACGACGAAGGGGAGAAGACCGATGGCGAATACCACGCTCGTCGGACTGTCACGTCAGATGTCGCTCGGTCGCGAACTCGACGTGGTGGCCAACAACATCGCGAACATGAACACCACCGGCTACAAGGCCGACGGTGCGCTGTTCGAGGAATATCTGTTGGGCAATGCGCGCGCGGGGGATACCGGCGCGCGCGTGAGCTTCGTGCGCGATCGCGGCGTCTTTCACGATATGAGCCAGGGCCCGCTCGATCGCACCGGCAATCCGCTCGACGTCGCCATCGACGGCAAAGGCTTCCTCACGGTGCAGACGCCGGCCGGCCAGCGCTATACGCGCAACGGCGCCCTCCAGATCGACAACACCGGCCAGCTCGTCACCAACGAAGGCTTTCCGGTACTCGGCGATAACGGACCGATCATGTTCCAGCAGACCGATCATCAGGTGCAGATCAGTCGCGACGGCACGATCAGCGTACGCGAAGGCACCGCGACTGTTGATTCCGCACGCGGCCATCTGCGCGTCGTCACCTTCGACAATCCGCAGCAGCTCCAGAAGGACGGCAGCAGCAACTTCAACGCGACCCAGGGCGCGCAGCCGCAAGACACCAAGAATGCAGGCATCATTCAGGGCGCGGTCGAGAAATCCAACGTGCGCGGCGTCGTCGAGATGTCGCGCATGATCGAACTCACCCGTAGCTACACGCAGGTCGCCGGCATCCTGCAACAACAGTACGACCTCGGACAGCAGTCGCTCGACAAGCTCGCCGAAGTACCGAATTGATGAGAGGGATGTAATCCATGCGCGCGCTCAGTACCGCAGCGACCGGCATGATGGCCATGCAGCTCAATGTGCAGGTCATCGCCAACAACCTCGCCAACATGACGACCACTGGCTACAAGCGCCAGCGCGCGGAATTCACGGATCTTCTCTACGACCATGTCACCCGCCTCGGCACGCAGAGCTCCGCGCAAGGCAACATGCTCCCCGTGGGCATCGACCTCGGCTCCGGCGTCAAGACCGTCGGCACGCCGCAGCTGATGACACAAGGGACTTTGTCGCCGACCGGCAATGCGTACGATATGGCCATTCGCGGCGACGGCTTCTTCAAGATCCTGATGCCGGACGGCACGTACTCCTACACGCGCGACGGCTCGTTCACCACCGATGGACAGGGCCGCCTCGTCACCGCGCAAGGCAACCTGGTGCAGCCGACGATTACCGTCCCGCAGAACTCGTCGGGCTTCACGGTCAATACGCAAGGCCAGGTGTCG
>DATDMA010000390.1:0-3564 GCA_036519015.1 Pseudolabrys sp.
TTCGTCGACTTCGGCAATGCCTATCACCTGCTGCAGAGCACGTTCCTGGTCGCGCCCGGCTCGGCGATGCAATCGGTGAACGATGCGAATGCCAAGGGGATGGGTATCGGCGGCGTCGCCAACACCGCGACGTTCCGCGCCGCCATCAAGGCGACGCCGAACGCCACGCATATCGCTTTCGCCACGGTCGATCTTGCGGTCGCCGCCATGCTCGAAGGCCGCATCCAAGCCATCGCGCTGTCGCGCGAGTCGCTGTCAGGACTCGTCGGCAAGATCCCCGGCTCGCGCATCCTCGATGACGCATTCCTGAATTCCTCGACTGCCGTGTGCGTGCCGAAGGGCAAGCCGGCGGCGCTTGCCACCGTGAGCGAGTTCATCGAGGAGGCGAAGGCCTCCGGCCTCGTGCGCCGCTCGCTCGACGAGATGGGGCTCACGTCGTCGCAGATCGCGCCTGCGGGGATGAAGCCGTAACGGTCATGCCGCAGCCGACTGCGCGGCCCCGCAAGCCGGCGCCGCAGCTCGCCAATTATCCCCACCGGGTGACGGACGTCGTCCGGTTCGGCGACCTCGATCCGCAGGGCCACGTCAATAACGCGGTGTTTTCGACTTATTTCGAGTCGGGCCGCGTCGCCATGTTCCGCAATCCCGATCTCGGCATCGGGGTTGCCAACGCAACCTTTGTCCTTGTCCGCCAGGAGATCGACTTTCTGCGCGAATTGCACTGGCCGGGCCAAGTCGTCGTCGGCACTGCGCTGGCCGAATTCGGCCGCAGTTCGTTTACGGTCACGCAGGCGATCTTTCGCGATGAGGAATGCGTGGCGGCGGGCCGCGCCACCTTGGTGATGGTTGACATGACGAGCCGCCGACCGCGGCCTTTGCCGGAGGAAACCGTCGCCCAACTCGGACAGTGGAGATACCGGGACGCGTAAGAGCTATCGCGCATTAAGTCTGCGCTTCCGGCGTCCTCACATGTTCCGGGCGCACGCCGAGCCCGACGAGCCGCGCCGGGATGCGCCGCAGCACCGGAAACCAGTTGAAGAACTTCACCGCGAAGGGCGGCTTCGGCCGCTCGTTGGCGCCGAGCACCGCGCTGAGCACGTTGTTCTGAATCTGAATCTGCAGCCACTGGATCACGCGCATCGGCATGGTGCGGCGGCGCTGCACGGCGTCGAGCAGCGCCTCGGTCACGCGGCCTTCTTTCAAAGGCACAGCGAGAATATTGGCCGCGGCGACCGCATCCTGGATCGCCAGATTGACGCCGACGCCGCCGATCGGCGACATCGCGTGCGCCGCATCGCCGATGCAAAGCAGTCCCGGCTTGTGCCAGCGCGGCAACCGGTCTACCGCCACGGTCAAGAGCTTCACGTCGTCGAAGCTTTTGATCTCGCCGAGCCGGTCGCGCAGGAACGGCGACATGAAGGCGACACTTTCGCGGAACGCCGGCAAGCCTTTTGCCTTGACGCGATCGATGCCGCCCTTCGGGATCACGTAAGCGCATTGCCAATAGTCGCCGCGGTTGAGCATGACCATCATCATGCCCGCTTCCATGTGGCCGAAGGTCTCCGCCGTGTCGCCCTCGCGCCGCGGCATGCGGAACCAGAGGATGTCCATCGGCGCGCCGAGGTTCTCGACCTGCAAGCCGGCGCGCTCGCGCAGCGTCGAACGGCGGCCATCGCAGGCGACCATGAGATCGGCGCGGATGTCGAGCTCGCCCTCCGGCGTCTTCGCGCGCACGCCGACGACGCGTCCGCCCTCCTCGATCAGATCGGTCGCCTCCGCGCGCATGCGCAAGTCGAACGCCGGATAGCGCTTGCCGTGATCAGCGAGGAAATCGAGGAAGTCCCATTGCGGCATCAGCGCAATGAACTTGCAGTGCGTCGGCAGATGCGAGAAGTCGGCGAGCGTGATGGTCGTCGCACCGACCTGCCCGCTCAGACGCTCGACGCGCGAGTGCGGCAGCTTGAGGAACTCCTCGAGCAGCCCGAGCTCGTACATCAGTTCGAGCGTCGAAGGATGGATGGTGTCGCCGCGAAAGTCGCGCAGGAAATCAGGGTGCTTCTCCAGCACCGTCACCGCGACGCCCGCGCGCGCCAGCAGGAAGCCGAGCATCATGCCGGCCGGCCCGCCGCCGGCAATGCAGCAGGTGGTTTTGATGGATTGCGTCGCCATGTGTCTCCCCCCGTCATTCCAAACGCCGCGCTAACGGCGATCCGGATTCCAGAAACACGCACTCCCGAACGGCGCGTAGCGCCGGTCCGGTGGTGCGCCCCGGAATGACGAAAGAGACTACGCCTGCTTGTCCGGCGTGCGCACCACGAGCCCGTCGAACGCCTCGGTCACCTTGATCTGGCACGACAGCCGCGAGTTCTCGCGCACGTCGTAGCCGAAATCGAGCATGTCCTCTTCCATGGGCGACGGCCCGCCGGTCTTTTCGCGCCAAGCCTCGTCGACATAGACGTGGCAGGTCGCGCAGGCACAGGCACCGCCGCATTCGGCCTCGATGCCGGGAATGTTGTTGCGGATCGCGGTCTCCATCACGGTCGAGCCGAGCTCGGCTTCGACGGCACGTTCGGTTCCGCTGGAATCGATATAGGTGATCTTCGGCATAGGGCGGCGAATACGGGGAAAGCCCGCGCCGGGATTGGTGCGAGCGAAGTTCCTATATAGTCATTCGTTCCGCGGCGCCATCCCTTGCTGCCGCCGAAAACAACATGCTCAAGGCCGCAGCATTTCGGCGATTGTCCGATGCGCGGCAGACACGGCCCGGGTGAGGTTATCGAGGGCTCTTCCCCGCTCGCCTGGCGTCATAGCCCGCTCAAGAGCTTCGGCCGCCCGCGCCACGCCCCCCGCGCCGATCCCCAGCGCCGAACCTTTCAGCGTATGCGCCAATGCGGCGACCGCCGCCGGATCGCTTCCCGCCATTCGGTCGATCAGGAGCGCGGCCTGCCGGTCGAACAGCTCGAGAAGCTCGCGGGCAAGTCGCCGGTCGCCGAAGGTCATGCGCGCGAGATGCTCGTGGTCGATCGTCACGTCCGCCGCATCCGGCACCGGAACCGCTTCGTCCACAGTTTTCATGGCCCGGGCCATCGCGTTCCCCCGTCTTCGCGGAACTCCTATTCGCCGCGTAGTTTGGGCACCAACGATTAACGGCGGCGTAACCGCGGGCACAGTTTGGCGGTAAGTTGAATGTCGTGGCGGCTTGGTGGCCGCATCGCGGCCTCATTTCGGCGGGCATCATGCTCCCGCAACGGCGCTAACGAGGGACTGGAACTCGGGGCAATCATGGTTAGCGCCTGTTAACGATGATTAAAGACTTCTTACCACCGTGGTTTCTTTCGCACACTCAAGGCGATAGAGTTAACCGTGGCGGCGAAACGGGGCTTGATCATGCGGCATAACCGGCCTGCGAAGGTTGGTGCGCGTCGCGTTAAGGCCCGCTTTTTGTGACGGTCCGGGCTCTCGGCAAGTGTGTCCGGCGTAACGACGAGGCGACGACCGAAAATGGCGAATATCCCGCAGAAATCGAAGGATCCGACGGAAGATGCGCTCAACGCCATCGAGGAG
>DATDMA010000391.1:0-2329 GCA_036519015.1 Pseudolabrys sp.
AGCAAAGGCGTCGAGGCGGCGATCACCGAGAGGATGATGGCTTCAGCTAAGCCCATGCGCGGTCTTTCGCGGCGTGCCGACGAGACGGACGCGGTAGAGGATCATCGAATCGCAGCCGAGGACGAAGAACAACAGCATTCCCTGAAACACTTTGGTGAGATCGAGCGGGACCTTCATGGCGATCTGCGCGTTCTCGCCGCCGATGAATGTCAGGGCAAGAAACAGGCCAGCAATCAGGATGCCGACCGGATTGAGCCGGCCGAGGAAGGCGACGATGATGGCGGTGAAGCCGTAGCCCGGCGAGATGCCGGGCTGGAGAAGGCCCACGGGTCCGGCCACTTCGATGATGCCGGCGAGCCCGGCCAGCGCGCCGGACACCGCGAACGTAAACAGCACGAGCTGGTTGGAATTGAAGCCGGCAAAGCGCGCCGCCTTGGGCGCGGCGCCGACGACGCGGATCTCGAAGCCCTTGATGGTGCGCCCGAGCATCACGGCCGCCAGCATCACCACGATAAGCGCGAGGATGGCGCCCGCGTGCAGGCGGCTGCCCTCGATCAAGGTCGGCACCGTCGCGACGGGATCGAATGGGGCGGTGGTCGGGAAGTTCATGCCTTTGGGATCGCGCCAGGGCCCGCGCACGAGATAATCCATGAACAGGTCGGCGACATAGACCAGCATCAGGCTGGTGAGGATCTCGGATGCGCCGAAGCGCACCTTGCAGATCGCCGGGATCATCGCCCAAAGCGCGCCGCCCAGCGCGCCGAGCACGAGCATCGCCGGCAGCACCCAGTGCCCCGCGCCGGTGCCGTTGGTGATGACCGCGAGCCAGCTTCCGGACACGGCACCCATGAGGAATTGTCCCTCCGCGCCGATATTCCACACGTTCGCGAGATAGCACAGCGACAGCCCGACCCCGATCATCACCAGCGGCGTCGCCTTCACGGCGATCTCCTGCAGCGAATAAGCATCGGTGAGCGGGTCGAGGAAATAGACGCTGAGCGCGGCGACCGGGTTTTTCCCCAGCAACGCGAACAACAACGACATCGTCAACAACGTCAACACGATTGCGATCAACGGCGACGCGACGGCGATCACGGTCGATCGCTCCGCCCGCCGCTCAAGTACCAACTGCATGATTTGCCTCCGCCGCGGCCGTCGAGCTTTCCGCGCTGCTGCCGCCCATCAGCAGGCCGAGCTTCTCGCGCGTCGCCTGCGCGCGATCGAGCGCCTCCGACAGATGCCCATGGAACATCACCGCGACGCGGTCGGCGATCTCGGCCAGTTCATCGAGGTCCTGGCTGATTACAAGCACGGCGGCGCCGCGGCTCGACAGATCGAGCAGCGCCTGACGGATGGTCGCCGCAGCGCCCGCATCGACGCCCCAGGTCGGCTGGCTGACGACCAGCACGCCCGGCTCGCGCAGGATCTCGCGGCCGACCACGAATTTCTGCAAATTTCCGCCCGAGAGGCTCACCGCTTCCGGATCGCGCTTGGCCTTGCGCACGTCAAAGGCTTCCGTCGTCTTGTCCACGGTGGCGAGCATTGCGAGCTTGTTGATGAAGCCGCGCTTGACCATGCCGCTCGCTGCGTGGCCGGTGAGCAAAGCGTTCTCCGACAGTTTCATGCGCGGGGCGGTGCCGTGGCCGAGTCGTTCCTCCGGCACGAAGGCGGCAGCGAGGCGGCGGCGCTCCGTGATGCCGAGCGTACCGACGCCGTTGCCGTCGATGATGACGTTGCCGTTGCCGGGCGCCAAGCGCTCGCCGGAAAGCGCCGCGAACAACTCGTCCTGACCGTTGCCGGCGACGCCCGCGATGCCGAAGATTTCCCCGCCTTTGACTTCGAGCGAGACGCCCTTGAGATAGACGCCGTGCGGATCGTCGGGCGCAAGGGAGAGATTTTGCACGACCAGCCGCGGCACGGTGGTCTTGCGTCCGCTCGGCGCCTTCACTTCGCCGATCTCAGCGCCGACCATCATGCGCGCAAGGGATGCGGCGGTCTCGCGCCGCGGATCGCAGGTGGCGACCTTCTTACCGCCGCGCAAAATCGTGGCCGTGTCGCACAGCCGCTTCACCTCATCCAATTTGTGGCTGATGTAGAGGATGGAACGGCCTTCGCCTTTAAGACGCTCGAGGACGATCCACAATTGGTCGGCTTCCTGCGGTGTCAGCACCGCGGTCGGCTCGTCGAGGATCAAGAGCTTCGGGTTCTGCATCAGCATGCGCACGATCTCGATGCGCTGGCGTTCCCCGACGGAGAGCCGCCACACCTCGCGCTTGGGATCGAGCGGCAGACCGTAGTCGCGCGACACTTGCGCCAGCCGCGCCGACAT
>DATDMA010000392.1:0-76460 GCA_036519015.1 Pseudolabrys sp.
CGAATGCCGCGCCATTTCAGGCCCTCCGGACGAAGATGGAGGCGGAGTGGACGCCGCAAATGATGAAGGTCCTCGGTCTCGACGCGCATGCGCTTCCCATCATCTGGGATGCTGACTTTCTCTATGGGCCACGGACCGATAGGGGCGAAGACACCTACGTCCTCTGCGAAATAAACGTGAGCTGCGTGTTCGCGATACCCGACGAAGCGCCGGCCGAGATTGCACGCCGCACGCTCGAACGTCTAAGAGAGCGCCATGAGGCGGTTGCAACGTGAAGACGCCAATCGGCCGCTTTTCCGTCCGGCGCACCTGGGACTGATAGGAGGCCGCTAATAGCCACCGAGCTTGATAATCCTTGTGTCCGTTTGTGGGCACGAAAGCGACGTGTCGGCCTTGCCGGTGGACGTCCGCACTTGGGGCCTAAATCGCACTCAACACGCACATCGCCTTTGGGCCGTTCAGGACCCTTAGCGAAAGTAGCACCTTTTGACGAACGGACTGTCGTGTCGCAAAATACTACGGTCGCGAAACGGCGGTTGTGCGACACCTGAGAATAGCTCTACTGAGCCATATCCCCTGCTGTGTGTGCCGAAAACTCAAACCCGCACGTAATGATGGTGAACCCGCAGATCAATCGACATCGCCGCTAGCAATTCGCGTCGGCCGGATGCAGACTGTGCAGCGAAAAAATGCTGACCGGGGGAAACAGTGACTGTTCCTCGCCCAGGTGAAGCGGCACACACCAAAGGTCGTGCGATTGCAGCCACACTGGGTGCGCTCGGCGTCGTCTATGGCGACATTGGCACAAGTCCTCTCTATGCGCTGAAGGAAGCGGCCAAGGCGGCCACCCATGGCGGCCCGCTCACCCATGAGGCGATCCTCGGAGTGGTATCGCTGATCCTCTGGGCGCTGATCCTGATTATTTCAGTTAAATATGCGCTGCTTATTTTGCGCGCCGACAACCGCGGCGAAGGCGGGATCGTTGCGTTGCTGGCGCTGCTCTCTGCCAGGAATGCGCAGCCCGGAACATGGCGCGCGCAACTCCTGATCGTCGGCCTCGTTGGTGCGGCGTTGCTTTATGGTGACGGCGCCATCACGCCGGCCATCTCCGTGCTCAGCGCCCTTGAGGGCCTGAAAGTCGATGCGCCGTCACTGGCGCCTGCTGTGATGCCACTCACCGTCATCATCTTGATCGGGCTTTTCGTCATGCAACGGAAAGGCACCGGCTTCATCGGCAATATATTCGGGCCGGTGATGCTCGGTTGGTTTTTTGTGATTGCATTGCTCGGCATCTACGGCATCGTCCGAGCTCCCGATGTGCTCGCCGCCGTGAGCCCGCTTTATGCCTTCAATTTTCTGATCCACCAGGATTTCCACATCAGCTTCGGCATTCTCGGCGCCGCCTTTCTCGCGGTGACCGGCGGCGAAGCCATGTATGCCGATATGGGACACTTTGGTCAGGTGCCAATCCGGCTTGCATGGTTTGCGGTTGCCCTGCCTGCGCTCGTGCTCAACTACTTCGGGCAGGCTGCGCTGCTGATCACTGACGCGAGCACGCTCGAGAGTCCGTTCTATCAGCTTGCGCCAGACTGGGCGCATTACCCGCTTGTTGCTTTCGCAACCGTCGCAACGGTGATCGCCTCGCAGGCGATTATCTCAGGCGTGTTTTCGCTGACGCAGCAGGCGATCCAGCTCGGCTTCCTGCCGCGCATGCAGATCTGGCACACGACCAGTCACACGATCGGCCAGATTTATGTGCCCGTTGTGAACTGGCTGCTTGCGGTGGCGACGCTGGGCGCCGTGATTGGCTTCGGCACATCCGACGCGCTCGCGGGCGCCTATGGAATCGCCGTGTCATTGCTGATGGCGATCACTACGCTGCTTGCGGCGCTGGTCGCGCTGCAATGGGGCTACCATCCGATCGTCGTCATCCCGGTCAACGGCTTCTTTTTTATCATCGACCTCATCTTCTTTGCGGCGAATTCGACCAAATTGTTTGAGGGCGGCTGGTTTCCGCTTGCGCTCGCGGGCGCGGTTGCATTCCTGATGCTGACCTGGCGAAGCGGCGCCAGGCTTGTCGAAAGGGCCCGTAGCAATTTGCGTCAGCCGGAAGCAGACCTGATCGAGACCGCCATCAGCGGGTGCCCTGCGCGACTACCCGGTACCGCCGTGTTTCTTGCATCCGCGGCCAATGGCGTGCCGCTCGCGCTGACGCAATTCATCCGGCACAATCACGTGATGCACGAGCGTATTATACTCCTCACGGTCCTTATAGAGGAGACGCCGCGTATCGCCGACGAGAATCGCGTGGATGTGATTGAAGTGATCAAGGGTATTACCCGCGTCATTCTCCACTTCGGCTTCATGGAAAGCAACATCACGATCGCAGCAGGATTGCAGGCCGCCTGCGATCAAGGAAAAATATGCGGCATCGATCCTGCAAATATCACTTATTATGTTGGCCGCGAGACGATCATCCCGAGTGACGAAGTCGTGGGCATGGCAGTCTGGCGCGAGACTATCTTCGCATTTCTGCAGCACAACGCCAAAGGCTCCGCAACCTTCTTCGGCGTGCCCGCGCGACAAGTGGTGGAATTTGGCACTGAGATCGAGATTTGAGAGCTTTGGCGAAAGCGATCGGACACCCGATCGGCGTTCATTGCCAGGCAAAGAAGTTGGCCTTGCTTGAACACTCGACGCGGCAAGCGTCTTCCTGGAACTCTCCCTCGAGGCTCAGGCCCAAAACTCTGCGATGAGATAACCTCCGGGCTTTGTAGGCCGCGGGTCTGCCGAAATGAGGACATCGCTTCGTCATTACTGCGGTGCATGAGTCTGGTTGTGGCACTAAACTAACCAGCCCGCCGGTCGTGCCGGCCAATGTCTGCACCTGAGGGCGCTTTGGCGGCGTTTCCGCATCAGTGAGTGGCTCGACTTCGAAACCAGCAAGCTCCAATGCTTGCTTCGTGCCGAGCAGCATCTCCGGATCGTCCTCAACGAGCAACACTTTAAGAGTGGTCGACATGGAGCAAGCCGCTGGTGCTTTCACCGTTTTCCGAATGTACCGATGTGGCAGGTCTGCTGGACTGATACCGGCCGCGGTTTCATCGCTTGGTCTTGGGCTTTCCGTGTTCGATGGCTTCCGACAGGCCGATCAGCACTCCGCTCACGAGCGTGGTGCAATTTTGCGTGAGGGTGTGCATGAACTTCAATCCAGCCTCGCGCGACGAACGCACGGCAGCCTGCGCATCCCGTGCGTGCGCCCTGAGCGTCTCCTTGACCTGCGCGCCTGTGTCGGTTCCCCGTGCGGGATGTTGTCGAGAATGGATTTCAATTGTTCTTTGGTGCGGTCGCTCGCCCCCTGGGTAGCTTGCTAGACGCCGTCGAGGAACTTCTCTTCAAACGCCTTGAGCTCATCGAGTCCCTTCTTCACGCTCGAGTCCTCGAAGCTCGTGCCGCCTTCGGTCAGTTTCTGTAGGGCGACCTTGTTGGCTTCGACGACCTTGAGCAGGGCTTCATCCATCCCGCGAGTGCGTCAGAGAGGGCTTTTTCCATATCTATCTTGCCGCCTTCAACGCCAACGTTAATGCCTCAGTGACCTTGCGCACCACACTATTGATTTGCTTCAGGTTCAGTTCGCGCATCTGCATCGCCCCAAGCGTGAGATCGCGAATGGTGGTGCGTATCTGTGTGTGCTGCTTTACCGCTTCGGCGGCCATAGACTTGAGCATCTCGTCCGGATTGATCGTTGCAGTTTTTATCTGATAGCTCCTGCCTACTCTTGAGTTCACATATTCACACCTTGAGAGTGCCCGCTATTGCATGTGCTGGCCGCCATTGATCGCGATATTGGCGCCGGTCACGAACGCCGCTTCGTCCGAGCACAGGTAGATGATAAGACCTGCAATTTCATCGGGCCCGCCGAGGCGTCCAAGCGGGATCTGGGGCAGAATCTTGGTATCGAGCACTTCCTTCGGGATCGCCATGACCATCTTGGTGCCGATGTAGCCGGGCGAGATGGTATTGACCGTAACCCCTTTGCGCGCAACTTCGAGCGCCAATGCCTTGGTGAAGCCGTGCATGCCTGCCTTCGCGGCTGAATAGTTGGTTTGTCCGAATGCACCCTTCGAGCCATTCACCGAGGATACGTTGACGACACGGCCCCAGCCGCGGTCGACCATGCCATCCATGACCTGTTTGGTCATGTTGAACACCGAGTCGAGATTGGTGCGAATGACCGAATCCCAGTCGCCCTTGCTCATCTTCTTGAACGTGGTGTCGCGCGTTATGCCCGCGTTGTTGACCAGAATGTCGACGGGTCCGATGTCTTTGGCAATGCGTGCGACGCACTCCTTGCAGGAATCGAAGTCCGCAACGTCGATAGGGTAGGCGCTGAAATCGCGACCGCTGGCCTTGTGCTCGGAGAGCCATTCCTTTGCCTTCGTGTTGCCGGGCGAGTGAGTCACCACGACCCGGTAGCCGGCCCCGTGCATTTTCGTGCTGATCGACTCGCCAAGCCCACCCATTCCGCCCGTGATGACTGCAACACGCATGGGTGTCCTCCCTGTCTTATTGCCGAAGTCGCTTAGTCATGAACCCGCGATCAGCGTTCGACGGCGAGCGCAATTCCCATCCCGCCGCCGATGCACAATGTCGCCAAGCCACGCTTTGCATCGCGCTTCTGCATCTCGTGCAGCAGCGTTACGAGGATGCGGGCGCCAGAAGCACCGATCGGATGGCCGATGGCGATGGCACCGCCGTTGACATTCACGATGCCGGTGTTCCATCCCATGTCCGTGTTGACCGCGATCGCCTGCGCGGCGAACGCTTCGTTTGCTTCGATAAGATCGAGGTCGGCGACCTGCCAGCCTGCCTTTTCGAGCGCCTTGCGAGAGGCCGGGATTGGCCCCGTGCCCATGATTTTCGGATCGACGCCGGCGGTTGCCCACGATGCAATGTGTGCGAGCGGCGTGACGTTCCGGCGCTTGGCCTCGGCCGCGCTCATGACGACGAGCGCTGCGGCAGCGTCATTGAGGCCCGACGCGTTTCCGGCCGTGATCGTGCCGTCCTTGGAGAAGGCCGGCTTGAGCTGGGACACGGCATCGAGCGTCGTTCCCGGGCGGATATACTCGTCCTGATCGACCACGATCTCGGCCTTGCGCGACGGCACCGTCACGGCCGCGATCTCATCCTTGAAGCGGCCGGATTTCTGGGCTGCCTCGGCCTTGTTCTGCGAAGCGACCGCGAACTTATCCTGCTCCCCGCGGCTGATTTGCCATTTCTGTGCAACGTTCTCCGCCGTCGTGCCCATGTGATAGCCGTGAAATGCGTCCCACAGGCCGTCCTTGATCATGGTGTCGACGAGCTTCACGTCGCCCATCTTGGTGCCTGCACGCATGTGGGCCACGTGCGGTGAAAGCGACATCGACTCCTGGCCGCCGGCGACGATGATGTTGGCGTCCCCGCTCGCGACGTGCAGCATACCGAGCGCCACCGCGCGCAAGCCGGAGCCGCACACCTGATTGAGGCCCCAGGCAGTCTTGTCCTGCGGAATACCGGCCTTCATCGCAGCTTGACGAGCTGGGTTCTGACCCTGCCCAGCGCTGAGGACCTGGCCGAGAATGACTTCGTCCACTTCGCCCGGCTCGACCTTTGCGCGTTGGAGCGCAGCTTTGATGGCGACTGCGCCGAGGTCATGCGCGGGTGTATTAGCGAATGCGCCATTGAATGATCCGACCGGCGTTCTGGCAGCGGATGCGATAACAATGTCCGTCATGGCTCGATCTCCTCATATGGTCGCGCACGAAACGATAAGCGAACGGCTCAGTTGGTGCGTGCTGTGACGTAACGGCCCGGCGCCGGCTCGATCTCCTTAAACTCTGAATTGCCCAGGGTCGTGCGTGCCGGGACCTGCTCGCCGGCTTGAGTTCGCAGCCACGCCCTCCAATCCGTCCACCAGCTCCCGGGTACCTCGCACGCAGTCTCCAGCCAACGCTCTGGCCGCTTGCCCAACTCGCCGTCGATCCAGAAGCTGCGCTTGTTGCGCGCCGCCGGATTGATGACGCCCGCAATGTGTCCGCTCGCCGCAAGCGTGAACCGGACGTCGCCCGAAACCATTCTGGTCGTGCAGTAGGCGCTCTGCCAAGGAACGATGTGGTCCTCGCGGCTTGCGAGCACGTAGGTGGGAACGTCGATCTGCATGAAATCGACCGGGGCCGCGCACTGCATGGTCTTTCCGGGGAGGCGCAAGTTGTTTTCGAGATAGGTGTTGCGCACGTACCAGCAATACATCGGCCCGGGCAGGTTGGTGCTGTCGGCGTTCCAATAGAGGATATCGAATGCGTCCGGTTGCCGCCCTTCGAGATAGTTGCCCACGACGTAGGGCCAGATCAGGTCGTTGCCGCGCAGGGTCGAAAAGACGAAGGCGATCTCCCGACCGGGCATGACTCCGCCGTGTCCGATCGTCTGCTCGCGCGCGGCCACGCCGGCGTCGTCGATCAGCAGACCGATCTCGCCGGCCTCGCTGAAGTCGAGCATCGTGGTGAGGAACGTCAGGCTGGCGAGCTTGTCCTCGCCGCGCGCCACAAGCACGGCCGCCGCGCAGCCGAGCATCGTCCCGCCGACGCAAAAGCCGAGGGCATTGGCCTTGTCTGCCCCCGTCACCGAGAGCGCCGCATCGATCGCGCGCATGACACCGAACTCGAGATAGTCGTCCCAGGTCAAATGACCCTGATCGGCGGTGATGTTGCGCCATGAGACCATGAATACCGTGAGCCCCTGCTCGACGGCATAGCGGACGAACGAATTGCCCAGCTGCAGATCGAACACGTAGAACTTGTTGATGGCGGGCGGGACCATGACGAGCGGCCGCACGCTTACTTCATCGGTGAGCGGCCTGTACTGGATGAGTTGGATCAACTCGTTCTCGAAAACGACGGCGCCCGGGGTCGCCGCGAGGTTGCCGCCCACTTCGAACGCCTTTTCGTCGGTCATCGAGATGCGGCCTTTGCCGAAATCGTCGATCAGGTTCTTGATCCCTGTCGCCAGGCTGTCGCCGCCCGTTTCCATGGCAAGCCGAAGCGATCGCGGATTGGTGGCGAGGTAATTTGCGGGGCTCAGGGCATCCAGGATTTGGCGCGCAAAGAATCTCAGCCTTCTGCGGGTCTTCTCGTCCACGGAGGAGTGGTCGATGAGGTCGTTCACGTAACGAGTGTTGATGAGATAGGACTGTTTCAGGAAGTCGTGGAGCGGGCTTTTTTTCCACTCCTCGCTTGCAAACCGCCGGTCGCCCTTTGCCGGTAGGATCGACGCGGTCGCGGCATGCGTCATGATGTTTAGCCACAGCGCGCTCATTCTCTGCAGGTAGTCCTGCTGGGCCTGCGCCACTTCGGCGAACTGGTTGAAATCCGCGCCATGCTCGCCGCGGGTCAGCAGCGGGGCCGCGAGGTGCAGCATCAGCGCCTGGTTTGTCTGCGCGAAGCTGGTGATGTATTCAAGCGGAACCGGGTTGCTCATCGCACACCTCAATGCAGCTTTATGTGCGGCTCGGTGCGCCGCGTGATGAGGCGGGCCAGGGTGTCGAGCGTCACCTTGGTCGGACCATGCAGCGCGTACTCGTGCATCTTGTAGAGCGAGCGGTACATGAGACGCGCGAATAGCCCTTCGATCCACAGATTGCCGCCTATCGGTCCCATCAGGTTGCCGACCGTCGAATATTCGCCAAGCGAAACGAGCGAGCCGAAGTCGCGATAACGCCATGGTTGCAGCGGTTTGCCGGCTAGACGTCGCCTGATTTGCTTGACGAGATGCGTGGCTTGCTGGTGCGCTGCCTGCGCGCGCGGTGGGACATAACGGCCAGGATGACCTGCCCACTCGCAGGCGGCACAGTCGCCGATGACAAATATGTTTTCGTCGGTCGTCGCCTGCAAGGTCGGCAGCACGACCAGCTGGTTGCTGCGGGTGCTCTCGAGGCCGTCAAGATTCGCGAGGATATCCGGCGCCTTGACCCCCGCCGCCCAGACGACGAGCTCAGCGGGAATGAAGGTCCCGCTTGCAAGCGTCACTCCAGTCGCGCTGACTTCCGCGACTTTCGAAGAGGTGTGCACTCGCACACCGAGATTCGTCAGCAACTTCAACCCGGCATCGGAAAGGCGTTCTGGCAACGCCGGTAGGATGCGATCAGCCGCTTCGATGAGATTGATCTTGATGTCCTTCTCCGGATCGATTCGGTCGAGGCCATACGCGACCAGCTGGCGCGTCGTGTAGTGAAGCTCCGCTGCCAACTCCGTTCCGGTGGCGCCTGCGCCGATGATTGCGACCTGGAGCTGTTCGGTCCGCAAGGGTTCTGGCTGCGCATGCCCGCGAATGTAGGCGTTCACGAGCCGGCCATGGAAGCGCTTGGCCTGGACCGGCGTATCAAGCGAGATTGCATGATCGCACACGCCCGGAGTGCCGAAATCGTTGCTCCGGCTGCCGACGGCGATGATGAGCGTATCGTAACGAAAGCAGCGCCGTGGGGTTACCTCGTGACCCTCCTCGTCGACATGGGGGGCCAGCTGAACTTCACGCCGCCGCCGATCGAGGCCGAGCATCTCGCCAATGCGGTAGCGAAAGCTATGCCAGTGCGCTTGTGCCAGGAAGTCGATCTCATGCACGGCGAAATCCATGGTTCCCGCAGCGATTTCGTGCAGCAGCGGCTTCCATAGATGCGTGCGCGACTTATCGATCAGCGTGATGTCGGCGAGCTTGTGTCGGCCGAGCTTGTCGCCGAGCCGCGTGACAAGCTCAAGGCCGCTGGCGCCGCCACCGACGACGATGATGTGATGAAGGTTGGAGCTGTCGCTCGTCATCACTACTGTTCCACGCTCCGCCATCCAGCGCTCGCCTGGAATATTGTCACTCGGCAGCGAGCCTCATTGCACGGGCGCCCGTCTGGGCGGCATCGACGGCCGCCAAGGCCGTCATGTTAAGAATGCCCCGCACGGTCGCGGTTTGGGTAAGGATGTGCGCGGGCTTGGCCGCCCCGAGGAGAATCGGACCGACCGTGACGCCGCCTCCGGCGCCGGTCCGGAGGAGGTTGTACGCGATGTTGCCGGCATCGAGATTCGGCATGATCAGAAGATTGGCCTCACCCGTCAGGCTCGAGTCGGGGAAGACGCGGTCGAGAATCCGTTTGGATAGCGCTGCATCGCCATGCATCTCGCCTTCGACCGCAAGATCCGGGGCCATCCCTTGGATGAGTGCAAGGGCATCGCGCATCTTTTGCGCCGACGGCGAGTCTAAGCTGCCAAAGCTCGAATGCGAAAGCAAAGCTACGCTCGGCGTGAGTCCAAAGCGGCGCATCTCCTCGGCGGCAAGCAAAGTCAGCTCGGCAAGCTGCGCCGACGTCGGATCGCGGTTGACATAGGTGTCGCAGATGAAAAGCTGCCGCCCCCCGACGATGAGCATGTTCATCGTCCCCCATGTACGCACGCCCTCGCGCGGCCCAATCACTTGGCAGACGTAGTTGAGATGATCGTAAAACGCCCCTGACGTGCCACACAGCATGGAATCGACATCGCCACGACGCAGCAGCATTGCGGCGATCAATGTCGAGCGGTTGCGCATGGCGTCCTTGGCCAAGGTCTGCGTCACGCCGCTACGCCGCACTAACCGGTAGTATTCGCGCCAAGCTTCGTCATAGCGGACGTCATTCTCAAAGTTGACGACTTCACAATCGGCGCCGGGCTTAAGCCGCAAACCCAAGCTTTGGATACGCGCGCCGATCACTTCGGCGCGGCCGATGAGCACCGGCGTCGCGAGGCCTTCGTCAATGATGACTTGTGCTGCGCGCAAGACGCGGTCGTCCTCACCTTCCGCAAATGCCACCCGTTTGCGTACGATTTTGGCCGCGGCGAATACCGGCTCCATGCTGGCGCCGGATTGATACATGAAACGCGCCATGCGCCGGCGATAGGTTCCGAAATCCGCGAGCGGCCGCGTGGCCACTCCGCTGTCCATTGCAGCCTTGGCAACGGCCGGCGCAATACGCTCAATGAGGCGGGGATCGAATGGCGTCGGTATCAGATAGTTGGGCCCGAACTCCAGACGTTGATCCCCATAGGCGGTCGCAACTAAGTCGGACAGCTCCGCATGCGCCAGTTCGGCGATGGCGCGCACGGCCGCCGACTTCATTTCTTCGTTGATCGTTGTCGCGCCGACATCGAGCGCACCGCGGAACAGGAATGGAAAACAAAGAACATTGTTCACTTGATTGGGGTAGTCGGAACGACCTGTCGCGATGATCGCGTCTGGACGGGCTGCCTTGGCATCTTCCGGCGCAATTTCCGGAGTCGGATTTGCGAGCGCCAGGATCAGCGGATCTCGCGCCATCTTCTTGACCATGTCCGGTTTGAGCACTCCGCCCGCGGACAACCCGAGGAAGACGTCTGCCCCCTCGATGATGTCCCCGAGCGTGCGAGCCGACGTGGGCCTGGCGTAACGCGCCTTGATCGGGTCCATTCCTTCGGTTCGGCCCTCGTACACGACGCCCTTGGCATCGGTGACTAGGATGTTTTCCGTCCGCAACCCCAGGCTGACGAGTTGATCGAGACAGGCGATTGCCGCAGCACCCGCGCCCGAGCACGCGAGCTTCACGTTGCGGATGTCCTTACCGACGAGCGTCAGTCCGTTGAGCACAGCCGCAGCGGCAATGATCGCGGTGCCGTGCTGGTCATCGTGGAAGACCGGAACGTTCATGCGTTGCTGCAATGCGCGCTCGATGTAAAAGCACTCCGGAGCCTTGATGTCCTCAAGGTTGATCCCGCCGAAGGTTGGCTCGAGGCTTGCAACAATCTCTACGAATTTGTCCGGATCGCTCTCGTTGATCTCAATGTCGAACACGTCGATGCCGGCGAATTTCTTGAAAAGGCAGGCCTTGCCTTCCATCACCGGCTTGCCGGCGAGTGCGCCGATATTGCCGAGCCCAAGCACGGCGGAGCCGTTGGTGATCACCGCGACCAAATTGGCGCGCGAGGTGAGGGTGGCCGCCTCATTCGGGTCGTCTTTGATCGCAAGGCACGCATAGGCAACGCCGGGAGAGTATGCGAGCGCGAGGTCGCGCTGATTCAGCAAGCTCTTGGTTGGCGTAACGGAGATCTTTCCGAAAGTCGGAAGCCGGTGATAGTCCAATGCGTCGCGGCGCAGTTGCTCTTCCATTGGCTTCTCCCATCTTACCGCAGCATCGCGTAGGCGGGATACGTTATCTCTTCTTCACTGGAGGCAGGTCGGTGCACACGCCCTCGAACACTTCCGCAGCCATCCCGATCGATTCACACAAAGTGGGGTGGGGATGGATGGTCTTGCCGATGTCGACGGGATCGCAGCCCATCTCGACCGCGAGGCAGACCTCGCCGATCAGGTCTCCGGCATGGGTTCCGACGATGCCGCCGCCGAGCACGCGGTGGTTGGACACATCAAACAGAAGCTTGGTGAAGCCCTCGTCCCGGCCATTGGCAATAGCCCGGCCGGACGCCGCCCAGGGAAAAACGGACTTACCGTACTTGATCCCCTGCGCCTTGCACTGATCCTCGGTGAGACCCGCCCACGCGACTTCGGGATCAGTATAGGCAACCGACGGGATCTGGCGCGCTTCGAACAAGCTGTTCTTGCCGGCGGCCGTTTCCGCCGCGACGTGTGCTTCGTGCACAGCCTTGTGCGCCAGCATCGGCTGACCGACGATGTCGCCGATAGCGAAGATGTGCGGCATGTTGGTCCGCATCTGCTTGTCGACCGGGATGACTCCCCGCTCGCTCACCGCCACGCCGGCTTTCCCTGCATCGATCGCCTTTCCGTTCGGGCTGCGCCCGACGGCCACCAACACCATCTCGTAGACTTGGGGCTCGGCCGGCGCCTTCTCGCCCTCGAAGTGGACCTTGATGCCATTCGGCGTCGCCTCCGCAGACACTGTTTTTGTCTTCAGCATGACCCGATCGAAACGGCCAGTGTTCTTCTTCTCCCAAACTTTCACGAGGTCGCGGTCGGCGCCGGTCATTAACCCGTCGAGCATCTCCACGACGTCGACATGCGTGCCCAGCGTAGAATAGACGGTCGCCATCTCGAGCCCGATGATGCCGCCGCCGATGACCAGCATGGATTTCGGTATCTGCCGCAGTTCGAGCGCGCCGGTCGAATCGATGACACGCGGATCGTCTGGTAAGAACGGCAGCTTGATCGCCTGCGAGCCGGCGGCAATGATCGCCCTATCGAACTTCACCACCTTCCGGCCCGCGCCGTTCCTCGCTGCGACTTCGAGGTGATAGGGATCAAGGAATCTGCCAACACCCTCGAGTACGGTGACTTTGCGCGCCTTGGCCATCCCAGCGAGCCCGCCGGTCAGTTTGCCGACAACCTTTTCCTTGTGGGTGCGCAGTTTTGCGAGATCGATCTGCGGCGACGAATAGGCGATGCCGTGTGCCGCCATCCCCTTCACTTCATCCATCACCGCCGCGGTGTGCAGCAGCGCCTTGGACGGGATGCAGCCGACATTGAGACACACGCCGCCAAGCGTCGAATACCGTTCCACCAGCACCGTGTTCATGCCGAGATCGGCGGAGCGGAATGCGGCCGAGTAGCCTCCAGGGCCGGCACCCAGCACCAGCATGTCGCATTCGATATCGGCCCCACCGGTATGCCGCGCTGCCATCGGTGCGGGCTCCGTAGGCATCGCTTGCGATCCCCGCGTCGCAGCAGGCGCGGCGCCCGCGACGCCTGTTTCAAGCGTCAGGATCAGGCTTCCTTCGCCGACCTTGTCGCCAACTTTGACCTTCACGTCCTTGACCGTACCCGCTGACGGGGAGGGGACCTCCATCGAGGCCTTATCGGACTCCAGCGTGATCAGCGGGTCTTCCGGCTTGACCTTGTCGCCGTTTTTCACCGACACCTCGATGATCGGCACATCTTTAAAGTCCCCGATGTCGGGGACCCGCACATCGATCATTTCGTAAACGCCGGAGGCCGCCCCGTAGTCGGCAACCGGCGCGCCCTCCCCAGTCGAATGCCCGCCTTCCTTGACTTTCTCTCGGGGCGCGGCGCCCGCAGGCGCAACCTCGGCTTCGGCGATGAGGATCAGCGAGCCCTCGGAAACCCTGTCGCCGACCTTTACCTGGAGCTCCGTCACCACGCCGTCGACCGGCGAGGGTACGTCCATCGAGGCCTTGTCTGATTCCAATGTGATCAGCGGGTCTTCGGCCTTGACCCGATCGCCCGGCTGGACGAGCACCTCGATGATCGGCACGTCCTTGAAGTCGCCGATATCAGGGACTTTCACGTCGATGAGGTTTGCCATCGTTCAATACCTCTAGACGAGGGCCCGGCGCATGTCAGCCAGCAGGCTCGAGAAATAGGCGTTGAATCGGGCGGCCGCCGCGCCATCAATCACACGGTGATCCCAGGAGAGCGACAGCGGCTGGATCAGGCGCGGCGTCGCCTCTTTGCCGTCCCAGACCATCTTATGAAACGACCTGCAGGCACCCATGATAGCGACTTCGGGCGCATTGATGATCGGCGTGAAATACGTGCCGCCGATGCCGCCGAGGCTGGAGATCGTAAACGTCCCGCCTTGCATCTGATCGGGCTTGAGCTTGCCGTCGCGGGCGAGCTTCGCCAGATCGCCCATTTCCTTCGCGATATCGATCACGCCCTTCTTGTCGGCGTCCCGAATGACTGGCACCACAAGGCCTTGCGGGGTGTCGGCGGCAAAGCCGATATGGAAATACTTTTTGAGAATGAGATTCTCACCCTCCAGGGAGGCATTGAATTCCGGGAATTTCTTCAACGACGATACCGCCGCCTTGATCATGAAAGCCAGCATGCTGACCCGGACGCCCGATTTATCGATCTCCTTGTTCAGCCGTGCGCGGAATTCTTCGAGCTCAGTGATGTCGGCCTCGTCGTGATTTGTGACGTGCGGGATCATCACCCAGTTGCGATGCAGATTCGCGCCCGAGATCTTCTTGATTCGGGAGAGCGGCTTAGTTTCGATCGGACCGTATTTGGCGAAATCGACCTTTGGCCACGGAAGCAGATCGAGACCGGCCGCTGCCGTCCCGCGCGCTGGCCCGCTCGCCGGGGCGGCCGCCGCGGGAGCCGTGGCAAAGGCTTCTACGTCCGCGGGCAGAATACGGCCGCGCGGGCCGCTGCCCCTGACCTGGCGCAGATCGATGCCCCGCTCGCGCGCGCGCTTGCGCACGGACGGTCCGGCATAAGGAATATCGAACGCCGCATCCGGCACGCTCGGCGTGGCCAGCGCAGACGTTGGTGCGGCCGCCGGCTCAGTGGCGGCCGGCGACGGCGCGGGCGGCGAAGCCGGACGGGGCTGCGCTGCCGCGGCGTCAGTCAAAAGCGCGAGAATGACGGTACCTTCGCTGACGCGGTCGCCGAGCTTGACCTTTAAGTCCGCCACCACGCCGCCGAGCGGAGACGGCACCTCCATCGAGGCTTTGTCAGATTCCAACGTAACGAGTGGCTGTTCCGGTTTGATCGTGTCGCCCGGCTTGACCATGATTTCGATGATCGGCACGTCTTTGAAATCGCCGATGTCGGGAACGCGGACCTCAGCAACGCCGGCAGGCGCGCTTGTCGGCGCCGGAGGCGCCGATACGGCAGGCTTCACCGGATCCGTGGCGTCGCCGGTTCCGTCGATCTCTAGCGTCAGGATGGGTGAGCCTTCGCTTACCTTATCGCCAAGATGGACAGCAAGGGCCTTGACGACCCCCGACGACGGCGAAGGTACCTCCATCGACGCCTTGTCGGACTCAAGCGTGATCAGTGGAGCGTCGGCTGCCACGTGCTCGCCCGGCTTCACCTGAATTTCGATGATCGGGATATCCTTGAAGTCGCCGATATCGGGTACACGGACCTGTGTCGATTGGCTCATCGCATTGCCCTCTGCCGACGGGTAGCGTGTCTGAGCGCCGTCGCGACCATCGATGCGCGTTGGTTTCAATTCACGCTATTACCGATATCTGTTCTCACACCTTCCACGGGGCTGGCTTTTCCGCATCGATGCCGTATTTGGTAATTGCGGCCCCGACTTTGGTTTTGGGAACCACTTCTTCGTCCGCGAGCGCCTTCAGCGCCGCGAGCGCGACGTAGTGACGATCAACCTCAAAGAATTTGCGCAGCGCGACGCGATAGTCGCTGCGGCCGAAGCCGTCGGTGCCGAGACAGACATAGCGCCTGGGCACGAAGGGCCGGATTTGATCCGCAAAGGCACGCATATAGTCCGTCGCCGCGATGATTGGACCTTGCCGAGTGCCGAGACATTCATCCACATGGCTTTTCCGGGGGGCTTGCGCAGGGTGCAGTAGGTTCCAGCGCTCCACCTCCAGGCCGTCCCGCCGCAACTCGTTGAAGCTGGGACAACTCCAGATATCTGCGTGCACGCCGAAGTCCTGCTCCAGCAGTTCCGCGGCCGCTATCACTTCGCGCAGGATCGTCCCGCAGCCGAGCAGCTGCACACGCGGCCCCTTTTTCTTGCCGGCATCGCGCAACAGGTACATGCCGCGCCGTATTCCTTCTTCCGCACCTTTCGGCATCGCGGGGTGCGAGTAGTTCTCGTTCATCAACGTGATGTAGTAGTAGACGTCGTCCTGGTCCTTGAACATACGCCGCAGCCCATCTTGGATGATGACCGCGACCTCATAGGAAAACGTCGGATCGTATGAGACGCAGTTCGGGATGGTGGCGGCGAGTAAGTGGCTGTGACCGTCCTCGTGTTGCAGTCCTTCGCCGTTGAGGGTGGTCCGTCCGGCGGTGCCGCCCAGCAGGAATCCGCGGCAGCGCATATCGCCTGCTGCCCAGGCGAGATCGCCAACGCGCTGCAGACCGAACATCGAATAGTAGATATAGAATGGGATCATCGGCACGTCGCTCGTGCTGTAAGATGTAGCCGCGGCGATCCAAGAACACATGGCGCCCGCCTCGTTGATGCCCTCCTGAAGCATCTGGCCCGACTTGTCCTCGCGGTAGAACATCAGCTGATCGGCGTCTTGGGGTTTGTAGAGCTGGCCGACCTGCGAGAAGATGCCGAGCTGACGGAACATTCCCTCCATGCCAAAGGTGCGCGATTCATCTGGCACGATCGGCACGACGAACTTACCGATCGCCTTGTCGCGCAAGAGCGTGTTCAGGATGCGCACGAAGACCATGGTTGTTGAAATCTCGCGCGCTTCCGTGCTGCAAAGCTGGGCCGCGAAGGCGGACAGCGGTGGCACTTCGAGCGAGGTCGACTTTCGCCGGCGTTGCGGCAACGGTCCGCCCAGCTGTTGACGGCGCTCCTGCAAATAGTTCATTTCGGCGCTGCTGAGTGCCAGGAACGGTATTTCTTCGAGCTTCTCGTCCGACATCGGAATGGCAAAGCGATTGCGGAATTTGCGCAGCGACTCCAGGCCCATCTTCTTCTGCTGATGGGTAATCATCTGGCCCTCGCCGGCCTCGCCCATGCCGTACCCCTTCACGGTTTTTGCAAGGATCACCGTCGGCTGGCCTGTATGCTTAAGCGCGGCAGCGTAGGCGGCATATACCTTGATCGGGTCATGACCGCCGCGTCGGAGTGCCCAAATCTCGTCGTCGCTCCAATCTTTCACCAACTCGGCAGTCTCCGGATACTTGCCGAAGAACTGCTGACGCACATAGGCGCCGTTCTTGGATTTGAAGTCCTGATATTCGCCGTCGACACATTCCTCCATGCGCTTGTGCAACAGGCCTGAGGTATCCTTGGCTAGCAGCTGATCCCAACCCGAGCCCCACAGCACCTTGATTACGTTCCAGCCGCCGCCCCGGAAAACGCCCTCAAGTTCCTGCACGATCTTGCCATTGCCGCGTACAGGCCCGTCGAGACGCTGCAGATTGCAATTGATGACGAAGATAAGGTTGTCGAGATGCTCCCGCCCGGCGAGCGACACCGCCCCGGTCGACTCCGGTTCGTCCATCTCGCCATCGCCCATGAAGGCCCACACCTTTCGGGACGCGGTGTCGGCGATGCCGCGCCCATGCAAATACTTGAGGAACTTCGCTTGGTAGATCGCCATCAGTGGCCCAAGCCCCATCGACACCGTGGGGAACTGCCAGAAATCCGGCATCAGCCATGGATGCGGATAGGATGAGAGGCCTGCACCGCCGGTCTCCTGGCGAAAGTTCAGGAGTTGCTGCTCGCTGAGGCGGCCTTCAACGAAGGCGCGGGCATAGATCCCTGGCGCTGAATGTCCCTGGATGTAGATGAGATCGCCGCCGTGCTTTTCCGAGGGCGCGTGCCAGAAGTGACCAAAGCCAATGTCGTAGAGCGTGGCCGCGGATTGGAAGCTCGCGATATGGCCGCCGAGCTCGGAGGATAGCTTGTTGGCCCGAAGAATGATCGCGATGGCATTCCAGCGGATGATGGACCGGATGCGATGTTCGATATCGCGGTCCCAATTCGCGCGCTCCTCGCGCTCCGGGGGAATCGTATTAACGTAAGGGGTATTCAGGGCAAACGCGGCGGCCGCGCCAGCGTTCTGCGCCTCATCGGTCAATCGCTCAAGCAGAAATGTCGCGCGGTCAGAGCCCTGGTGATGCAAGACGGCGCGAAGTGAATCGACCCATTCATTCGTTTCAACGGTATCAGGGTCCGATATCCCTCCCATTTGTTCCTCCCAGCATTTTGCTTCGTTCCTTGTTTATTGCGATCTATCATTCGCATGATCGTCCCAATCGTTTGCGGTTGTCCAGAGGCAAGAGAAGCGCTGTGCATCGCAGCAACGAGTGCGACGCCGTGCAAAAAGTCCGAATTCCGACCCTCGTGTTTCCGAAGTCGTGCAGCGCACGCAGCGATTTCTTGGTTACAATCGCGTTTGCGGGCGGTGGCATGAGCCGCGCACTATATTCTTCTTGTGACAACGCGACCGTTTCTGAGCAAGAATAGGGCCGTCCACGACGTCCAGTTCGGCTGTCGAGCCATCTCCTAAGTCACGGCCGTGGACCCCAGCGCGCGCCAGATCATATGCGTTTCCGCGATTGAGCCAAGGCTTAGAGACCGGAGAATATAGAGCCATAGGGAGAACGCCATGAAGGCGAGCACAGCGACAAAGGCGGCTGCGCCACACAAGCCGTTCTATACGCATCTCTATGCCCAGGTGCTGACCGCAATCGTTCTCGGTATCCTGCTCGGTCACTTCTATCCGCAGCTGGGTGAACAGATGAAGCCGCTTGGCGACGGTTTCATCAAACTCATCAAAATGCTGATTGCTCCGATCATCTTCTGCACGGTCGTGCACGGCATTGCGAGCATGGAGGATTTGAAGAAGGTCGGACGCGTCGGGCTCAAAGCATTGATTTATTTCGAAGTGCTGACGACGCTGGCGCTCATCGTCGGGCTCGTGGTCGTTAACGTGCTCCAACCTGGCGTCGGCATGAATGCCGATGCCAAGACCATCGATACCAAAGCGATCCAGGTTTACACGACCAAGGCGGGCCAACAGAGCACAGTCGAATTCCTTCTGCACATTATTCCGAACACGGTCGTCGGAGCCTTTGCCGAAGGGGAGATATTGCAGGTTCTGTTCTTCGCTATCCTATTCTCGTTTGGGCTGTTCATGCTGGGTGAGCGCGGCAAGCCGGTCCTCAACCTCATCGACATCATCTCGCACACATTGTTCAATATCGTCGGTATCGTCATGAAGGTGGCGCCGATCGGGGCCTTCGGCGCGATGGCGTTCACAATCGGGAAGTACGGCGTTGTTACGCTGCTCTCCCTTGGAAAGCTGATGATAGCCTTCTACGTGACCTGCCTCATCTTCGTCTTCTTTGTGCTGGGCGGGATTGCCTGGCTGACGGGCTTCAGCATTTGGAAGTTCATCAAGTACATCAAGGAAGAGCTCTTGATCGTACTCGGCACCTCATCTTCCGAGTCGGTGTTGCCGCGTATGATCAACAAGCTGGAGAATCTGGGGTGCAAGGAGTCGGTGGTCGGACTGGTCATTCCGACCGGCTATTCGTTCAACCTGGATGGGACCTGCATCTATCTGACGATGGCGGCAATTTTTCTCGCGCAGGCAACCAACACAGAGCTCACGCTGTGGCAACAGCTCGGCATCATCGGGATACTGCTTCTGACGTCGAAAGGAGCAGCGGGTGTTACGGGGAGCGGGTTCATCGTGCTTGCGGCGACACTTGCCTCCGTCGGCTCGATCCCGGTCGCGGGCATCGCGCTCATCCTTGGGGTTGACCGCTTCATGTCGGAGGCACGCGCGCTGACAAATCTCATCGGAAACGGCGTGGCCACCATCGTCGTGTCGAAATGGGAAGATGCGCTCGACGAGGCACGAATGCACGAACAACTTGATCACGAGACCGAATTGGCGGCCGACGCACCCGAACGGACGATGCCGGCCTAAGATTCGCGACGGAGGCGGCTCATGAACGCCTATTGGCTTCGGCTCGCAATCTTTGCTGCTGCGGCACTCTTGTGGCCGGCATCGTCGCGCTCCGGGGAGCCAAACTGGCCGGATCACCTTACCATCGGGACGGCCTCACCTGGCGGCACCTACTATGTCTACGGCGACGGTTTGGCGAAGATTCTGACCCGCACGCTTGATCTCCCGGTCGTGAGGCTGGCCACCGATGGCCCCGCACAGAACATCGAATTGCTCGAAGCCGGTGAGGCCAAACTCGGGTTCGTTACAATCGGGATTGCGCTCCAGGCGTGGAACGGCACCGGCGTTTGGGCCGGCAAAAAGCCGGCCCGTTCGATGCGTGCCATCTTTCCAATGTACGATACGCCGTTCCAATTCCTCGTGCTGCAGGAGTCGGGGATTCGATCGATTACCGAAATGGCTGGCAAGCGCGTCGGTGTCGGCCCGCGCGGTGGGACTTCGGCAGCCTATTTTCCGGAGTTCTTCAATACGCTGAAAGTTCCCGTGAATCTTGTATTTGGTGAATGGGCGGAGCTCGCCGCACAGATAAACCAGCATACGCTTGATGTGCTCGCCGTCGCAGCCGGTGTGCCGTTTCCTTCGTTCGTCGAACTCGAAGCGAAGGACAAGGTCCGGTATATCGCGTTTGCTCCGGAACAGATCGCTACATTGCGTTTGGCGATGCCGGAATTGGCTCCTTCGCGCATTCCTGCGGGGACCTACCCGTCGCTGCTGCGGCACTACCAGACACTGGGCCTATACAATTTCGCGGTGGCAAACGCGGATTTGCCAGACGACCTCGTCTACAACATGGTCAGAGCAGTCTTCGAGAACCATGAGGAAATGATGGAGGCGCATGCCGCGGCAGCGGCTACCGTTCCGGCTAATCTCGAACGCAACTCCTTCCTGCCGCTGCATCCGGGGGCAATTCGCTATTACCGGCAGGTCGGAAAGGCTGGCCAGACAGACTAGGGCTCGCAACGATCGAACCAGTCGAACTGGCCCGGTAGCCAAGTGACGGCAGCTTCGATCGCAGTAAAAAATGTCTTCGTGAACGCATTGGAGCAAAACTCGGGAGGAAGGCCATGTCGGACCGTGCGCTCTCAAATCCTGCGGTGCCAAGGCGAATAATCTTCATGTTGATCTGGGCGGGTATAGCCGCGCTTGGTGTATTCGCTTTCGCCGGCATCGCGCTCAATCGCAACGAGCCGGTGAGTGCTGCCTGGCTGGTGACCGCGGCAATCTGCGTCTACCTCATCGCCTATCGCTTCTACAGCAAGTTCATCGCCCAGAAGGTTTTGCAGCTGGACGACACGCGCATGACGCCGGCCGAGCGCCATAATGATGGCCTCGACTACGTGCCCACGAATAGATACGTCGTCTTTGGCCATCACTTCGCGGCCATCGCTGGGGCAGGGCCATTGGTGGGGCCGGTGCTCGCCGCGCAGATGGGCTATCTGCCGGGAACTCTGTGGATCCTCATAGGCGTGGTGTTTGCAGGCGCGGTGCAGGATTTCGTTATCCTGTTCTGCTCGATGCGGCGCGACGGCCGCTCGCTCGGCGAAATGGTGAAAATGGAAATGGGCCCGGTCGCGGGCGGCGTTGCCCTCGTTGGGACGCTCGGCATCATGATCATTATCCTCGCCGCGCTGGGCTTGGTTGTCGTGAAGGCATTAGGCGAAAGCCCGTGGGGCACATTCACGGTCGCTGTCACGATTCCGACAGCCATGCTCATGGGTGTCTACATGCGCAGCATCCGGCCAGGCAAGGTGGGGGAAGCGTCGGCATTCGGCGTGGTCGTGCTTTTGCTCGCCATCTGGTTTGGCCAGTACGTGGCGAAGGACGCAACATTCGGGCCAGCTTTCACCTACAGCGCGCCCGCCCTCGCTTTGGCCATCATTATCTACGGCGCCATCGCCTCGATGCTGCCGGTGTGGCTCCTTCTCGCCCCACGGGATTACCTTAGCACGTTCCTCAAGATCGGCGTCATTGTTGCGCTCGCGCTCGGCATCTATTTTGTTCAACCCGATCTGAAAATGGAATCGGTGACCCGATTCACCGATGGCAGTGGCCCGGTGTTTTCCGGTCCGTTATTCCCGTTCCTGTTCATCACTATCGCGTGCGGCGCGGTATCGGGCTTTCACGCGTTGATCGCGTCAGGCACGACGCCAAAGATGATTGAGCGGGAGTCGGATGCCCGTTTCGTCGGTTATGGCGGCATGCTGATGGAGTCTTTCGTCGCCATGATGGCGCTTTGCGCCGCATGCGTTCTCGATCCGGGCATCTACTTCGCCATGAACAGTCCAGCGGCGGTGATTGGCGACACGCCGCAAAGGGCAGCCGAGGTGATTAGCAATTGGGGTTGGGTGATCACGCCCGAGTCAATCACCCAGACTGCCAACGATGTGGGCGAACGAACTATCCTTAACCGCGCCGGCGGGGCGCCGACCTTGGCAGTGGGCATGGCGCAGATCATGGCACAGGCCCTCGGCGGCAAAGCACTCGAAGCCTTCTGGTATCACTTCGCCATTCTGTTCGAGGCGCTATTCATCCTAACGGCGGTCGATGCCGGCACCCGCGCAGGCCGCTTCATGATCCAGGACCTCCTCGGCCACGTCTACGCGCCGCTCGGCCGCACCGAGTCGGTGTTTTCGAATGTCGTTGCCACGGTGCTGTGTGTTTCCGCCTGGGGCTACTTCGTCTATCAGGGCACCGTCGATCCGCTCGGCGGCGTGAATACGATCTGGCCGCTGTTCGGTATCTCGAACCAGATGCTGGCCGGCATTGCTTTGCTGTTGGCCACGACCGTGCTGATTAAACTCAAGCGTGAGCGGTACGCGTGGGTGACGCTTGCTCCTACGGCATGGCTCCTGGTGTGCACCCTCACGGCCGGGTGGATGAAGGCGTTCTCATCCGATCCGCGCATCGGGTTTTACGCGTTGGCCAACAAGTTCAGCGAGGCGGCGTCGGCTGGCACGGTGCTTGCCCCGGCCAAAAGCATTGCCGAGATGCAGCGCGTGGCGTTTAACAATTACGTATGCGGCACGCTCACGGTGATGTTCGTCGCGCTGGTGGTGGTCATGGCTTATTTCACGGTGAGAATGTCGCTGCAGGCGTTGCGCAACGCCATGCCGAGTGCGGCTGAAACGCCGCCCGAGAGTCGGGAGGGAGGATTGGCCGGTGCTGCTGCGTAATGTTCTGAACCCTCTACCGTCGTGCCGAGCAGTCACCGGGACGACGGTTGAGGAATGCGTTGCGTGCGCGCGCGACGCTGCCGCACAACTGCGCCAGGGTTGGCTCAGGGTCATTGGCGCGCCCGACTATGGGGCGTACCTAGTCCACCACGCGGCGCGCCATCCCGGCACGGCCCCAATGAGTGAGCGCGACTACGTCAACATGTTCATCGAGCAGCGCTTCAATGTACGGGGTGCTGGCCGCTGCTGTTAGTCTACACATGTCGGCCACAAGCAGGGTCTGTTGCACAGTGCCGGCCGAAAATGGGGTCGCGGAGCGGCTCTTTCTCTTTGGGATCGCCGGGAGGTGGCTCTACCGGATCGGTGTAAGGTTGTGGGTCTTTTACTGGCGGGGTTCGGCGGGCTGTGGCTTTGGCACGGTGAAGGTCCGGTTTCAGCGCACTCCGGCTGTTAGCAGCGGCATCTTGAAAAGCGCTTAGTCGCATTTTGACCCGAAGCAGCCATTATCCAATCGGATTAGAAGGTCGCGGAAGGTCCGAATGTAGACCTAGTATGTCACGCGACATAACCACCATCGATCGTCACGCTAGAGCCGGTGATAAAGCCGGCTTCGGCGCTGGCGAGGTAGGCCACCGGTCCGGCAATTTCTTCCGCCTTTCAGCGTCCTGCGCCGTGGCGTTGTAGAGTTTCGCCTAGAAGGCATCCGTGAGCGATCATCACGGCGAAGAAGGGGCCTGCTGTTCCCCGGTCAATTTGACGGATGCGAGGCGCTTCGCCTCCCGCTAACCCTAATCTGGTGTGGCAGAGGTTAATTCCCTTGGAATGCAGAGAACCGCGGCAAGCCCGCCACTTACTCGATTCCGCAGAGACAGCGACCCCGATAACGCCTGTGAAAGCTCTCTCGCAATGGCAAGTCCCAGCCCCACTCCAGCGGCGTCCGTTTGAGCGCGCTCAGTCAATTGGACAAACGGCCTAACTATCTCTGCCAAGTGCTGTTCTGGGATGCCTTCACCAGAGTCGAGAACATTGATGAGGACACGATCACTACCATCCGACTCGATCGCAATTTGCGCTGATCCAGCGTACTTCAGTGCATTGTCGATCAAATTCGTAAGAATCCGCCGCAGCAGAAGGGGGCGAGTTGCGACCATCCCGACGATCGCGCCCGATGCGGTGACGGCCCGACCGGTTTCCTGATAGTCGCGAGCCAAGCCTTCAATAAATATTTCTAGGTCAAGTTGCGTGGCGCTAGCATGCGGTCGATGACCGCTCTGCGCCAACCTCAGACTCTCTTTGATTAGAAGCTCGATCTCGTCGAGATCCCTTTGAAACTTCTCCATTCCAAGGAAAGGCTGCGATGTCTCAATCCGGAGCTTCATACGCGTCACCGGCGCAAGTATGTCATGCGACACGCCTGCAAGAAAGCGAGCCATTTCGTAAAGTTCTACTTTGCTTGCACCGGCGCATTGGCGATGTGGTTCGATTGCGCCGAAAGGCATCAAAGATTGACCACATTGGGGCGACGCACGCATATCGCGAGGCCTGTCGCAGGTGCGTTCGTTTGAAATGCTCATAACTCGGCCCACCTCTGTTCGTGCCTGATAGATCGGGCCCGGCCGTGCGGCCAACCCAGACATCATTTTTCCTGAACAGCTGACCGTATGCCAATGTTCAGTTGTTAGAGCTTGTGAGACGTTGTTAGCGACGCGCTGTAATGCCCTACTACGGCCGTCCGGTAGTGACGCTACACGGCGACCAAGCTACGGAGAAAGGCGCAAAACGGGAGGGAACTACCCTAGCTCCACAATGGCCGCTAAACCGCCGCCTGGCCGGTTCGAAAGAACAAGGGTCGCGCCGATGGCCGAACTGAGCTGTTGAGCGATCGCTAGGCCGAGTCCCGTTCCACCTGTGTCGCGATTGCGGGACTGCTCCAGTCGATAGAAGGGCTGCAGAACAGCTTCGAGTTGGTCGGGAGGAATACCGGGGCCCCGATCAAAAATCCCTATTCTAACGGACTTCGCCTCGTTCAGTTCGATTTCAATTTCCACAGCGCCGGCAAACTTTAGAGCGTTATCGATAAGGTTTGTTAAAATTCTTCGCAGTGCGTGCGGTCGGGTCTGAACAGCTAAATAGACGGCCCCCTTTACAGTCAGCGGCTTGCCAATGTCCTGATAATCGAAGGCGATACTTTCAACGAAGGAGCCGATATCGAGACGCGTCGGCTTCTCCAGATCGCCCTGCGCGCTTTTAGCGTAGGCGACGCCTTGTCGAACGAGCCTCTCGATCTCCGACAAATCGCTGATGAGCCGGTCTTTCTCCGACCCTCCCTCGGCCATCTCCGCTCGAAGCTTCATTCGCGTGATCGGCGTCTGCAAATCATGCGAAATTGCCCCAAGAATTTGAACGCGTTCGTGGAGATAATGCGTTACGCGATCCCGCATCGCATTGAAGGCGGTCGCGGCATAAGCGACTTCCGTTGGGCCGCTCTCGTCGAGCCGGGGACTTTTCCTGCTCGGATCTAGGCCTTCCGCTGCGTCGGCGAGCCGCAATAGCGGCCGTATCGCGAGCCGGACCGCTAGCCAGCTGCAAAAAATCAGGACGCAAATCTGTACCACGAGCACGTAGGGAAGCCAACTGGCCACAGGCATCAGCGCGGGCAGAATGTCTATCGTGACGATTGAGCCGTCGCTCAAGGTCACGTGAGCCTGCAACCGCATCGTGTCGCCCGGTATGCTCTCGACTCGGACAGGGAAGCGCCGAGCGGCAGCCTCGTTGATAGTATCCGCGATTTCGATCGCGCGTTGGCTCAATTCCGGCACACCGGGAAGGCCCGCGCCAATCTCGTAGGAGTAAGTTGGCCGGTCGAGCATCGTCAGCCATCGTGAACGCTCTTGCACCGGGAGTCGGTCGAGCAACGCGATCGAGCTTCCGACGTCACGCTCCAACGTCGTCAACATGGTTGCTCTTGCGCTCATTGTGCGCTCGGTGAAAAGAGCGCCGAAGGAAAGGGCGTGAGCTGCAACGAGGCCCGTAAAAATGATAAGAAAAAGCCGCCAGCGCAAAGTGCGCGGCAGTCGCAAGCGTCGACCGATTTCCGAGAGCATTCTCATGATCGCGGGGTCACGATCTCAACCGGCATGGAGAGAACATAACCTTCGCTACGGACTGTCTTGATGTAAGAAGGCTCCCGCGCGTCGTCGCGAAGGCGCTGGCGCACCCGGCTGACCAGCAGGTCGATCGAACGGTCGAACAGGATCGCCTCTCGACCTTGCGTTAGATTGAGAAGCTGATCTCTAGAGAGAACGCGTTGGGGATGATCGAGAAAGACGCGCAAAAGACGATACTCCGCGCCGCTCAGAACCACCTCCGTCCCTTCGTGGTCGATCAGATGCCGGCTTGTCGTGTCGAGGCGCCAGTCTCCGAATTTGAGTAGCTGCCCGGCCTCGGTGATCTGCAGGTTCGGCGGTAGCATGCGCGTACGACGCAACACCGCCTTGATCCTCGCCAACAGTTCGCGCGCGGCGAATGGCTTTGCCAGATAGTCGTCCGCACCCATTTCGAGGCCAACGATTCTGTCCGTTTCGTCGTTGCGGGCGGTCAGCATGAGAACCGGCGTCGCTTTGTGCTTGCCCGTGCGTATCTCGCGGCAAAGGACGAGCCCATCGTCTCCAGGCATCATGATGTCGAGAACGATGAGATCGACGCGATCGGATTCGAGGAAAGAACGCATTTGCCGGCCGTCGGAAGCGACAGTGGCCCGAAGCCCGTTCTTCTTCAGGTAGCTCGACAGAAGATCTCTGATTTCCCGATCGTCATCGACGATCAATACATGGTCGGTGTGGTCCACGACGTAATCTTCCGGTTTCTTTCCGCGAAAATAGCAATTGTCGGCAGCATAAATCTCTACTGCACCCGACAACTTTGTACCAGACTGTATCGACTCGACCGACCGACACAACTTCAGACAATTCTTATATCGGAGAAACGCGATCCCCGGGGCAGGCTGCCGTCGGGCATGCGGGCAACCTTGCGCGGTTTGCATGGCCCATTGTTTTCACAGCACAGGAGGATTTTTGCCATGCGGAGCAGCCTAATTTCATATGCCGTCGTCGCGTTCTCTCTCTCGGTCGCCGGGGTATGGGCGCCGGTTCACGCCGCTACGGTCCGAAACATCGTCATAGTGCATGGCGCTTTCGCCGACGGTTCCGGATGGAAGAAGGTGTCCGAGCTTCTCGCCGCCAAAGGGTATCAGGTGTCGATCGTCCAGCAGCCTCTGAACTCGCTGCAAGATGATATCGCGGCCACGCGAAGAGTGCTTGCCCTTCAGGATGGTCCCACCCTTCTCGTCGGACATAGTTACGGCGGAATGGTGATCACCGGGGCAGGCAATGACTCCAAGGTGAACGGTTTGGTCTATGTTGCCGCATTCCAACCGGCCGATGGCGAGAGTCTCATTTCGCTTGCGGAAAGGATGCCCGTAGTTGACGCGCCCCCCGGCACCATCAAGGCGACGGCGGATGACTACCTCTATCTCGACCCCACGGCGTTCGCGGCCGCATTCTCGGCAGATTTACCGAAGGCAGAATCGGACTTCTTGGCCCGCTCGCAGGTATTCGCGGCCAAGGCTGCCTTTACCGCGCCATCATCTGCTCCGGCATGGAAGTCGAAGCCCAGTTGGTCGATTGTCGCCACTCTCGACAGATCTATCAATCCGGCGCTGGAACGGGAGATGGCCATGCGGGCCGGAAGCAAGATACGGGAGATCAAGGCCAGCCACGCCGTCTATGTATCCCAACCTGCGAAAGTGGCTCAGGTCATCGTCGAGGCTGCCAAGGAGGTCTCGAAGTAGCCGATACCCTCACAGGCGTGTTCGATCCGAGGTGGCCCTGAACTACAATGCGTTACAGTTTGCGTGCACGACGAAACAATGGGGATACGCCGCGCTGATCTACTGATCCGATACGCCGAAGGTGGCCCGGCGTGGTGACATACGCCGGGCGAAGGAGGATCAGTCATGGCATTGTTCTTGATAAGTTATCTCGCGGGTGCGCTGACGATCGTCAGTCCCTGCATTCTGCCCGTTCTGCCTTTCGTTTTTGCCCGGGCGGATCAACCATTCCTCCACAGTACTTTACCGCTGCTCGCGGGCATGGCCGCGACCTTCATTTCGGTTGCGACTTTGGCGGCCGTAGGCGGCGGGTGGGCTGTACAAGCGAACGAGATTGGACGCTATGCCGCTTTGGCAGTCCTTGCGATATCCGCAATTACCCTGCTGTCGCCGAGGGCTGCCTCATGGCTCACGCGGCCGGTAGTTGCGATAGGGAACAGGCTTTCTCAATTGCCTAGCCTCAAGCGGAAGTCCATCGGCGGCGCCTTTCTGTTCGGCGCTTCGGTAGGATTGGTCTGGACCCCTTGCGCAGGACCTACATTGGGATTGCTGTTGACGGGAGCCGTACTCAATGGCGTCAACATCAAGACCACCTTTTTTCTTTGTGCCTATGCGGCCGGCGCGGCGACGTCGCTCGCGCTCGCCATGCTCGCCGGCGACCAGGTGATGGCCGCGATGAAAGGCTCTCTTCCCTTGGGAAGCAACATTAGGCGGGCCTTGGGAGTTGCTGCCCTCGCCGGCGTCGCTGCCATCGCATTGGGCCTCGATACTGGCCTTCTCGCGCGGATCTCGTCGTCCACGACCACAAGCATCGAACAGACTCTTCTGAGCAAGTTTAGCGCCAACGCGACTCCGTCGGGGCAACTGCAATCCTTCAAGATACCGGTGACGACCGGAATAGATGTCGACGCCACGCCCTACCGTAGTAACCTACCAGACCTTGGTCGTGCGCCCGATTTTGGGGGCGCCGTCACATGGTTAAATTCCGAACCGCTTTCCGCAGACCAACTCCGCGGCAAGGTCGTCCTCGTCAATTTCTGGACGTATTCCTGCATCAACTGCATTCGAACATTGCCCTATGTCCGAGCATGGGCCGATAAATACAAGGATCAGGGGCTTGTGACTATCGGTGTCCACGCGCCCGAATTTGCTTTCGAGAAGCGCATCGAGAACGTGCAGCAATCCATAAAACGCTTCGAGATCGGTTATCCGATCGCTGTCGACAACAACTTCAAGATCTGGCGCGCATTCAGCAATAGTTACTGGCCAGCTCAGTATTTTATCGATGCCCGCGGCCACATCCGCCACCAGCACTTTGGCGAAGGAGATACAGCGCAGTCTGAGCGGGTCATACAGGATTTGCTGGCGGAAGCGACGGGTAGCCGCATCGCTGACGATGGCGTCGTTGCGCCGGCGGCAAAAGGCGCGCAGGCAGCGGCAGACCTCGACCATATTGCATCCGATGAAACCTATCTCGGCTACGCGAAATCGACAGGATTCGCGTCGCCTGAAGGCGTGATTCCAGATCGCCCCGCCGAGTATACAGTGATGAATCCTCGGCTGAATCGCTGGGGCCTTGCCGGGCTATGGACAGTTGGTAGCGAGGGCGCCGTCGTCAACCGTGCTGGTGGCACTGTCAAATACCGCTTCAAAGCACGCGACCTACATCTCGTGTTTGGACCCGGATCCGCGCAGCAACCCATCCGGTTTCGCGTAACAATCGATGGGGTGCCTCCCGGCGCGGATCACGGCGCCGACATCGATGCGGGCGGCAATGGCACGGCCTCGCAGATACGCCTCTATCAGTTGGTTCGCCAGGCCGACGGAGTTCGCGACCGAACGTTCGAGATTCAGTTTTTCGATCCAAGCGCAGAGATCTATGCCTTCACGTTCGGCTAGAACGCGCCTTCAGAGTGTGATGCATAAAACTGAGGAGTTTGGAGTGAAGCAACTTGCCAATGTAGGCATCATCGTCGCGGCCATACTGGCCTTGATGGCCGCGCCGTGTGCCTGGGACACGGATCCTCGCGAAGTGTCTCCCCCTGGAGCCATCTCTACCAGTAACGTCGACGTCCTTGACTGGAACAACAACAGTCTTCCGGGCACCTCTCAAACGTCGGCTTTTTCGTCTAACTGAAGAATACGCAAAAGCCTGGGCCGGCATGCGCCGGCCCAGGCTTGTCCCGTTGAAGTCTCGCCGAGCTAAGACAAGCTAATCGAAACCTCGACGTTTCCCCGCGTCGCCTTCGAGTACGGGCATGTTTCGTGCGCTTGCCCGACCAGTGTCTCTGCCAATTCTCGATCCAGACCCGGCAAACTGACCGTAAGGCGAGCGGCAAGAAAGTACGCGCCGGCCGTTGTGCCGAGGTCGACCTCGGCATGGACCGCCACATCATGCGGCAGCGCCATATTGCGCTTACCCGCAGCAATGCCGAGCGCACCGATAAAGCAAGCAGACCATCCCGCGGCAAACAACTGCTCAGGATTGGTGCCTTCCCCCCCGCTGCCTGGCGCGGACAACTTGATATCAAGCTTGCCATCAGAACTATTTGCGGACCCGTTTCGGCCACCGGTCGTCGTTGTCATTGCCGTGTAAAGCACTTTTTGAATCTTCATCAAACGCTCCTTTGGTTCAGGCCGCCGCGGGCGGCTGTTTCAGAACCCTGATTTGCTGGAGCGCGGAGTTGTCTGGGATGTGTCCGGTCTTCGCGTGAAATGTAACGCCGTGTGACACGACACGGCGCGGATACACTGCGTCACGTCCCCATAATGCGAAGCCTAGGCCTCGCCACTTGCAATGCATTGTGTACGGCTGCGGCCATACTACAGACTGTTTCAATTCCAACCTACGCGAACGCCGCCGAGATACATTTCCAACGTCATTCTGTTGGTGTCGATGCTACTCAAACACAGGAGACGTGAATGAAAAAATATCTGGCAATTGTGGCCCTTCTTACTGCAGCAACAACTCCGGCGATGGCTCAAGCCCTCAACCCGGAATTCGGGACGGGCAACGTGGCGCCGTTCGCTTACAAGGCTCACAGAGCGGGGAGTTTGGACTGGGCGAGCGCGCCGAGTGACTCAATCGTGCGGTACCCGTCCGCTGCTCTGGACACCGTTGGCAACGGCCCTATCAGAAAATATATCGAGCGCCACTACCAATAATCGAAGGACAGAAGTAGGCGGCCGTCAGAAACCGACCGCCTACTTCCGGCTCCCGCTTTCCGTTGGAATGCTGAGCCAAGGAGGTGCTCTCTTCGCGCAAGGCCTCCACTGACTACGAAATATGACGCGGCACGGCTTGAGTATGACTTAGCTCCGACTGATTTTCGGTTCTGACTTCAATGAGAAGACCCGCGGCCAGAGATTATTTCTAAAAGCCGAATGACCCGTGCTCGCGGTAACCGCTCCAATGCGACGCGCGGCAAAGTCCTGCCGAGTTTCGATACAAAGCCTTCAGGCAGAACTCCAAGAGCGTAAGCGGCCGCTAATCGGGGCGATTGCCCAGATGGGTATTTAAAGAGTTCCGTGCCGCTGTTGTAATGAAATGTATCTGGCCGCCAGCACACTACAGATGGTTTCAATTCTGGCCGAAGCGAACATCGCCAAGATACATGTTCCGCATCATTATGTCGGGGTAGATCAACAGGAGGACACCGGTTATGTCGGCAAGATTCGATCAGCATCGTCGAAAGATCATGGGTGCCGCGGCACTCGCGCTTTTGGCAGCCAATTTCGGCGCTCCTAGTGGAGCGATGGCTCAATCGCAGACGTCGGACTTCGGCGGTGTGAGGAACTCGCGCACAAAGTTCGCTTCGCTGAAGACGGTCAAGGCGGGCGTACTCAATGTGGGTTACGCTGAAGCAGGACCGACGGACGGCCCGCCCGTGTTGCTGCTGCATGGATGGCCCTACGATATTTACAGCTATGTCGACGTAGCACCAATTTTGGCAGCGGCCGGCTATCGAGTTCTCGTTCCCTACCTGCGTGGCTACGGCACCACGCGATTTGTTTCATCTGATACTCCCCGGAACAGTCAGCAGGCGGTAGTAGCGGCCGATATCATCGCGTTCATGGATGCCCTGAAGATTGAGAAGGCCGTCATCGCCGGATATGATTGGGGCGCGCGCACGGCCAATATCATTGCCGCGCTATGGCCGAATCGTTGCAGGGCCATGGTGTCCGTCAGTGGCTATCTGATCGGCAGTCAGGCTCTGAACAAAGACCCTCTGCCGCCCAAGGCAGAGCTTCAGTGGTGGTATCTGTACTATTTCGCCACGGAACGCGGTGAAGCCGGCTACGCGAAGTACACACACGATTTCGTCAAGCTGATCTGGCAATTGGCATCGCCGCGATGGCACTTCGATGATGCCACGTTCGAACGTTCGGCAAGCTTGTTCGACAATCCGGACCACGTGGCCATCTCGATCCATAACTATCGCTGGCGCTTGGGTCTCGCCAAAGGCGAGTCAAAATACGATTCCCTTGAGGAACGTCTTGCGACCTTCCCGGCCATCACCGTGCCGACCATCACAATTGAAGGCGATGCGAACGGCGCTCCGCATCCCGAACCGGCTGCGTATGCCAAGAAATTCACGGGGCGTTACGAGCATCGTGAATTTACCGGGGGAATTGGTCACAATCCGCCTCAAGAAGCTCCTGAAGCATTCGCGAAAGCAGTGATCGACGTCGATAGCCTGTGACGCGTCAGCCCTCGGAATGCCAATGGCGAGGCGCTGTGTCCTGTTTGGCTCAGCCCTCGTTTGTTTGGGCGCCGCGGACGACAGGTCCGCGAGGCATTCGACGATACGAGAACTCGGAAGAGCTATAGCGAGATTATCCATGCAAACTAACGTCACATTTGATAGTGCTAGCAGGGAAGGGCCAGCCCGATGAAGCAGATTTATCTTGCGCTCACTGCGGCTGCGACAGCATCGCTTGTGCTTGCCGCGGCGCAGGGAGCCGAAGGTGGTGCGGATAGCAAGGATGCATCGCCAATCTACGGTGTCCCGATTCCCACGGGATATCGGCAATGGGTGCTGATCGCGCCAGCTCAGGAAGCAGCGCCCTTGGACGAGCTTCGTGCGGTCCTCGGGAATCCGACAGCGATCAAAGCGTATCGCGAGGGAACGCTGCCGTTCCCGGATGGGACCGTTCTCGCGAAGCTCGCCTGGAAGCACGCTCAATCGCCCGAATTTGAACCCGCCTCGATTCCCGGTGCGGCCACAACAGTCCAAATCATGGTCAAGGACTCGAAGAAATACGCAGCCACTGGCGGCTGGGGGTTTGGCAGATTTATCGGCGGCAAACCTGTCGACGAGGCGCAGCATCAAACCTGCTTTGCGTGCCACGAAGCCCGCGTGAAAGGACATGACTTCGTCTTTACGCGGTTCGCACCGTGACCGTGGGGGACAACCTGTTGCTCGACCGCCCCTGCATCGGAGGGAGCCGCTTCAATCAAGACTTGTGATTGCGGCAGTTCGAGAGCATATGCCAAGCCTGAGAAGCCCACCGTTGTCCTGGTGCATGGGGCGTTCGCGGAAGCATCGAGCTGGAACGGCGTCAGCAGCCGGCCGTAATGGCGCCGGCAAGAGCACGTTTGCTGAAGCTGATATACCGAGACTACTTGAGAACCTGAGAAGTGCTTGCCGGGGCAGCCGGCATCGATTGCGCCGCACTCCAGAGTGTCATCAGCTCTCGGGAATGGACTGTGCCATTTTCTGTTGCCGCACCAGAGTGTAATGTTTCTAGCAACTGAACTGCTTTCGTTGAATCTCCCCGTTCCATTAGGGCTCGGGCAAGATCGAGTGACGTTCGCATTTCCCATGCACGGGCGCCTTGCGACGCCGCGCAAGTGAGCGATTCTGCCAGAATGGCGTCGATCGCAACGTCGTCTTCTCCCCGCAGTTTGAGGGCTTTAGCCTTGAGCCGCAGTAATTCGGGCATGCTAAAGCCATCGCCCTTCTTGCGGCAACGCGCAATCGCTCCGTTGACGCGCTCCAATGCAAGTTTTGAATCACCCATTATAAGAAGGCCTTCGGTCAGGGCGATCTCTAGCGATGTCGTGAGCAGTTCGTAGCGAGCGATTCGCAACTTCTTCAAACATTCCTCGATTGTGGCAACGGCTTCCTCGGCGCATCCGAATTGAATGTCCAGCGCTGCCCAGAGGCCTTGCGATGCCGTGATATAGGGCCCTAGCGCGTTGCGTTCGGCGATTTCGGCGAAATTACGCAGCGTCGACGATGCGCGCTCGTAGTCACCGACCCACATATGGACCGATAAGGTCCAGAGCAAAGCGATACATTGCGATACCGGATGAGACAAGGCCGTAGCTTCAGACTCAGTTTGGTCCGCGAGGCGCCGAGCGTCATCCACATGGCCCTGAAGCCACAGCGTGCGCCCAAGCGCGGTCAATGTGCGATTCCGATGATCGAAGCCGTAGAAAAGCGTGCGCGCTCGATTTGCCGCGGGGTGAAGCTCAAGCGAAAGTTCAAGTTCGCGGCGGGCGCCGGGCTGATCTCCCAATAGATGGAGGGATACACCAGACAGCGAGGCGGCCACCGCGGCTGCCTCCGGCTCATCTATGGTCTTGGCGACGTCTACAGCGCGGCGAGCCCATAGCAGTGATTTTTCAAACTCGCCGATTCGCTCGTAGAATATCTGCATTCGGCCCAGCAGACGAAGCTGATTCCAATTATCGTCGAGCGACACCGCGATTTCAAACGCTCTATGCAAAGCGCTTTCAACCAACTGGATGTTGCCCCTTGTAAACATGAGCGTCAGAGCCAGCGCAGCCTGCAGCTCCATTTCCTTGGCGGATCCGACGAAATCCGCTCCCAGCCTCTCAACCGCGAGAGCGCACCAAGTACGACATTCCACCAGTTGCGAGAGCCACAGAAATAACGGAACGCTCGCCGCCGCGAGAGGGATTGCGAGGCCGACTTCGCCGTTCGGGCCGAAACTCCACTCCAGTGCGCTTCTGACATTACCAAGTTGACCCGCAAGGCCGGCCACGTCTTCGGCTGCCGTCATTGGGGAGCGGACAGCTTTTTCGAGCGCTCTGAGATAGTATTCGGCGTGACGTGCATTGGTCTTCGCAACTTCATCGTTGCCAGACAGGGCGTGCTTTTCCCTTGCATAGACCCGCGTCAGCTCCAGCAGACGATAGAGACCTGGTGTTTCGGAACGGTCGAGTGCTACCAGGCTCTTTGCACAGAGAGCCTCCAAGGCGGCGATCGCGGCGGAGTTGCCTGTCCTCTCATCGCAAACGACGTACGCTGCAGCGTCGATAGAGAAAGGACCTCGGAAGGCCGACAATCTTTCGAATACTCGACGCTCCAATGGCGACAACAGATCGAAGCTCCAGTCGAACGTCGCTTCCATCGTTTGCTGGCGGGCGGTCGCCGTCCGTCGCCCGCGCCATCCAAGACTCAGCTGTTTCCCCAAGAGTTCCGACGTCGCGAGCACACCATGCGTGGCAGCACGAGTTGCCGCTAGCTCGATCGGAAGAGCCATGCCTTCAAGGCGGCCACAAATTTCGGCTATTTGGCCTACATCCTGCGCTTTGACTTCGAAGGTCGCGCTGCTTGCCGTGGCACGCTGCACGAACAACGAGATCGCTGGATATTCAAGGAGTGCATCGATACTGAGATCGGCAATGTCTGAAGGGCAGCGCAGCGCGTCAAGCCAATAGACCTGTTCGTGTCGCGCTCTCAACGGCTCTCGACTTGTCGCGAGAAGCCTGACATTAGGAGCTTCGTCTCGAATGCGTTCGGCGATGGCGCAGACCGAGTCTATGACGTGCTCGCAGTTGTCGATGACGATCAGATAGGCCTGGGTGCGTAGATGAGGAATGAGGACCACGGCCGGGTCGTCCGCGTGTACCGATATGCCCAAGGTGCCGGCTATCGTAGACGAGACCAGAGACGAATCCGCCACAGCGGCCAGATCGACAAAACGGACGTGTATGCCTTCGGCTGCTGCGGCAACCCGATGAGCCATTTCGACGGCAATGGTCGTCTTACCTACACCGCCAGGGCCGGAGATTGTGATAAGGCACGGGACACGAAGGCGTTCGAGTATCAATTGGGCGTCGTCTTCTCTTCCGATTATATTGCTACGAGGGGGCAGCGAACGAATAGCAGCGGGCTTGGGCGTGAATCCGCCGGACGATGCAGCCTTGTTCACGAATGCAGAAGGTGAGGTGTCGCAGACAAACGCGTAACCAACACCTGTCTGAGTGTTGAGGTAACGCGCCCCATCTTCACCGTCGCCAAGGATGCGGCGAAGCATAGCGATATGAAAGCGGAGGCTGCTGTCCTCCACGACGACATCCGGCCAGATACGTTTGATCAACTCACGTTTGGTTACAACTCGGCCAGGGTTTTCCGCCAGAACGACCAAAAGATCGAGGGCGCGCCCTCCGATTTCGACAGGGAAGCCACTCTTGCTGAGAAGACGCTTGCCGGGATCGAGCACAAAAGGCCCGAATGCAATCTGCCCGGCGCTTCCGTCGGACTGGGCACGCTTCAAGACGATATCCCCTTATAAACCCGAAATAAGCGGCGTTTAACGGCCGACCGCACTCGATGACCCCATCGAGACTGCCTCCGCCGCGATGGCGACGTCGATAATGCCGCGTGTGGCCTTGGAGTACGGGCAGATCAGATGCGCTCGATCGATCACCGCCTGGGTCGTGTTAGGTTCCAAGCCGGGCAGGCTGACATTGAGACGAGCCTGAAGGCCAAACGCATCGCCATTCGTGCCGAGATCACCTTCCGCGTCGATTGCAGCATCAGCTGGCAGTGCGATCTTCATGGTGCGGGCACAGTTTCTTCAACAATCGATTTTGCTTCCAGGAAGGATTCGAGCCCGTAGACGCCGAACTCACGACCGATTCCGGATTGCTTGACGCCACCGAATGGGGCCCGAAGATCGGGTGTCGTCCGGTTGATCAGCACCGTACCGGCGAAGAGCCGGTCCGCGACATTCCGGGCGCGCTCCGGACTGGTGGAATAAATGTAGGCCTGCAGTCCGTAGATTGAATCGTTGGCGATCTCGACCGCATCGTCCTCATCCCGATATGGGATGATCGAGAGGACGGGGCCGAATATCTCCTGGCGGGCGATGTCCATGTCGTTGCTGACGTCTCTGAAGACGGTCGGACGGACGAAGTACCCTCTTCCAAGCCCCTCTGGCCTGCCAAGACCGCCGGCGATCGGGATTGCCCCCTGTTCGATACCGCGGGCAATGAACCGCTGGATGCGGTCATATTGCGCGGCATTCGCTAACGGTCCGATCACCGTTTCTGGACCGGAGGGATCGCCGACCTTCAGGTTGGCCATCGTCGACCTCACAATCGAGTCGACTTCGTCCATACGGTCGCGCGGAACGAGGAGGCGCGTGCCCGCGATGCAAGCCTGGCCATTGTTCTGGAAGCCGGCATTTAGCGCCAGAGGTACCGCCTCGGCGAATTCGGAGTCGTCGAGCAGGATGGCGGCGGATTTTCCGGATAGCGACAGACTGACCCGCTTCATGGTCTCGGTCGCAGCCCGCGCAATCATCTTTCCCGTCGTGGTCGAACCGGTGAAGGAAATACGAGCAACCCCGGGGTTGGTGCTGAGTTCGTCGCCGACGTCGTCGCCGCGCCCGTTGACGATATTGAAGGTTCCCGCGGGCAGCCCCGCGGCATGCAGGGCTTCCGCTACGACCTGGGCCTGCAGGCCGCTCAATTCGCTTGGCTTGATCACCGTTGCGCAACCCGCGGCAAGCGCCGACGCAAGTTTGCTGCAAATGGTCCCTGCAGCGGCATTCCACGGTGCGATCAGCGCGGAAACGCCGACCGGCTCCATTATCACGTCGGCGTCGCCGATCCGGCGGCAGAACTGATAGCCTTCGAGTGCCTCCGCGGCAAAGCCAAAGCAATCTGAGGCATATTGGCTGATCCATCGGGCGCGGCTGATCGGCGCGCCGTATTCCTCGATCGTCACGTCGCGGATGGCGTCGGAGCGCTTGAGGATCGCGCGCTGCAGGCTCTTTAGCATATCGAGCCGTTCGGCCTTCGTGCTGCGTGACAGGGCCGTTTGGGCACGGCAGGCGGCTGAAATCGCGCGGCTTGCGTCGCTCCGGCTTCCAAGACGCAGTGTGCCGATCCGCTCTTCGCTCGCCGGATTGATGATGTCGAGCACATCGCTCCCCTTCACCGGGACGAAGGCTCCGTCGATGTAGGCTGTGTCGATCGAACGCATCTGGATGTTCCTGTTCGAGCGGTTCGGTTTCGATGTCGCCCATGTAAAGAATTTCGGCTAAAGCGATAGTCGGGACGATTCGCGACAGGCAATCCGGATAATCAGGACAATGCACAGATCTGCTTTGGTCGAACTTGAGGCTGTTCTCTCCGTTGCGCATCACCGAAGCTTCCGGGCCGCCGCCACCGACCTCGACATGTCGACCTCCGCGCTGAGCAATGCCGTGATTGGATTGGAAGAGCGACTGGGCATCCGGCTATTCAACCGCACGACGCGCAGCGTTGCCTTGACGGAGGCAGGTGAGCAGTTCGTCGAGCAGATCGCGCCGGCGGTATCGGACATTCGCCTTGCGATGGATGTCGCCAACAACTGGCGCAATACGCCTAAAGGGACGCTGCGCATCAACAGTTCGGCTGGCGCGGCGCGTTGGGTCATCGCGTCCGTGATGATCGAATATCTCAACCGCTACCCCGACATGGAGGTCGTGATCGCGACTGACGGACGCCTTGTCGACATCGTCGCCGACGGGTGGGATGCAGGAATACGGCCCGAAGGTGCCGTTCCGCGAGACATGGTCTCGGTACCGATCGGAAATGAGGTGCGCTTCGTTGTTGTCGGCTCACCCGACTATCTCGCCGCGCACGGAGTTCCCGAAGCGCCGGGCGATCTCCTGCGGCACGAGTGCGTTCGCGCGCGCATGCCGAGCGGTGCGTTGTCCCCCTGGGAATTTGCGCGGGACGGAGAAAACATTGCCATCGACGTTCCGGGGCGGCTTACACTGGATGAGCCGAACCTCATGCACGAAGCAGCGCGCGCCGGATTCGGCCTAGCCTATCTGGCTGACAAATATCCCGCAGAAGATCTCCAAACGGGCAAGCTCGTTCAAGTTCTTGAAGGCTGGATGCCGTCGACCTACGGCCTGTGCTTGTATTACCCCGGTCGCAGGCACGTGCCTGCCGGATTGAGGGCGCTGGTCAACTTGATCAGGGGACAGCGTCGAGGCGTCTGAAATTGAATTGCGCCGCGGGCTAAAGGGCCCCCTTTTGAGCGACGGGTCTTGGCGGGTTGTCTGGTCATCCTCGCGGCTCTTGAAGCGCCAACGGTCATTGCCGGTCTCGACGATGTCGCAGTAGTGTGTGAGGCGATCGAGCGGTGCGGTCGTCGTCTTGGCGTCGCCGAAGACACTCGGCCACTCGCCGAAGGCGAGGTTGGTGGTGACGACGACGGAGGTGCGATCGTAGAGGCGGCTGACCAGGTGGAACAGGAGCTGGCCGTCAGCCTGGGCGAACGGCAGAAAGCTCGGCGGCTTCCCGGTTACCATCGGGCTAGTAGTTCAAGGGGCTATATACTCCACCCTTTTTCGGGGGCTGGACGTAATGAGCTATCGCAAGGATATCGACGGACTCCGGGCCATTTCAGTGGCGGGCGTTGTGCTCTACCACGCTGCGCCATCGCTTGTTTCCCGCGGCTATCTAGGCGTCGACATCTTCTTTGTAATATCGGGCTTTCTAATAACTGGAATTTTGCGCAGCGAACTTGGGGCCGGCCGATTCTCAGTGTGGCAGTTTTACGAGCGCCGCATTCGACGCATCATTCCCGCTCTGACAGTCGTCTGCGCGGCGACGGTTTCCGGCGCTCTTTTGGTGATGTTTCCTGCGGATATTCTGGTGCTCTCGACCGACGTCATGAGCGCAGCGGCATTCGTGGCAAACATCCATTTCTTCCAGTCGATCACGTACTTTTCTCAGCCGGCCGAATTGCGGCCGCTTCTCCACCTATGGTCACTCTCGGTCGAGGAGCAGTTCTACGTCTTATTCCCATTCATCATGTGGATTGGGTTCCGAACGAAACGATTGACCCCGCTCTTGATCGGCATCGGCGCCGTGTCGCTGACTGCCTATGTGTTCGTACATCGCGCCCACCCAAGCGCCGCCTTTTACCTGCTTCCGTTTCGCGCATGGGAGCTAATGCTTGGCGCGGTAGCCGCGGTGACGTGGTGGACGCCCAATCGACGAATTGCCCAAGCCGCGTCATGGGCCGGCCTTCTGTCTATCGTCTATGCGATGATCTATGGAGCCGATCCGTGGTTTCCGTGCCTTGGAGTGGCTCTGATCCTGCGCCTAAACGCTGACGGCGACATGATCCCGCCACTGATCTGGCGTCCGATGGTGTGGCTCGGCCTGATCTCCTACTCTTTGTATTTGTGGCATTGGCCACTCTTTTCGCTCACGCGCTACTATCTCGTGGGCTCGCCTGGGCCCATCCTGTCCATCGCTCTGATCGGCGCGAGTACCGGACTTGCTGCCCTGACTTGGGCATTCGTTGAGCAGCCGTTTCGGCGCGGCATGGATCGGCGCAGGGTATTTGCTTTTGGTGGTGCCGCGCTTGCCGGGATGCTCTTGCTGGGCATAGCGATGCGGATCACAAACGGCGCACCCTGGCGCTTCCCTGCCGAAGCTAGGGAGATGGCGTCTTACGAAGAGATCCACGGTGCTGCCTTTCATACGGCCATTCGCGATGGTCAGTGCCTCCTCACGCCGGAGCAAGGCCCCGCAGCATTCGACGAAGCAACATGTCTCAACAATCGCGGGAAGCCGAAGACAATCCTTCTATGGGGCGACAGCTTCGCCGCGCACTACTATCCGGGGCTAGAATCAGCGTTCCAAGATGACCCGGTCTCAATCCTTCAGGCGACCGCGTCGTCATGTCCACCGGTGCTAGCTCACGCAAACCCAGACAGGCCATTTTGCGTTGCGATCAACGATTACTTCTTCTCGTTAATTGCCAAGTTAAAACCCGACATCGTCGCACTTTCGGCGTCATGGAATGGCTTCGACACCCTCGACGAGCTCGACCGAACGATCGACCGCCTTCAACGCACGGGAACTAAGATTGTTCTGATAGGCACAATTCCGGTTTACAAGATGCCCCTTCCAATGATCCTTGCTCACCGCCTGTCTGGCCGAAAGGTAGACCCCTCGTCTTTGTTGCTCGACAGCGTGGGAAGCACAGAACGAATAATGAAGATCCGCTACGGCAAAGCGCATGTGGTCGAACTAATTTCGATCTTAGACGTCCTGTGCGATCAGGGTCCGTGCCGGACGACCGTGGATGACGGAGTGCCCGTATCGATTGACACCGGGCATCTGACACCTCAGTCCTCGCGATTTGTCGCCGACAGAATAAAGCCGCAACTCGTCAGAATTCTCGACGGCAGTGCACCACCGGAACGGTAGTGAAAGGACATTTAAGCGAGTCGAGTGAGCCGTGAAAAATTATTTACTCGCTATTTTTATCGCTAGTATCGTTGGTATGAACGCCGCTCATGCAGGCAACCTTTATCCAGGGGTTGCCGCCGCAGTGATACTGTCAGTTGGAAGTGAATCTGGCATCGGCGTTCGGCGCGGGCCGTATGACGGACGTGCCTCTATCTACCCTAGCTATTTTAACGGATATTACCGAGGGTTTAATCGTGGTTACTGGACGGGCTATCGCGATGGCTATGCCGATGCCTCCATCCCTTCACTGCTTGTAGATCAAGGAGCATGCAGCGGTAGTGCGATATATCGCGTGTGCAGCGCCTACGGAACATGTTGGGCTGCATGTTACTGATCATACTCACTTGCCGCACTAGTATCCGCTGGCCGACTCCTGGGTCTAGCGTTTCCTCAAAACGGCCGAGCGTGACAGCAGGTCGCAACGCCATCCTCCCGGAGGTCACCGGTTTTCTACTTTGGCCAATTGCTGGGCATGAGAGCTGACACTCGCGCAGGCATTAATGCTGGTCGTTCCGGCGCATGTTCGCGGGGATAGCTGATCGCCCTAGCATGCATTCGAGCGTTAGGTGCCAATGCCTGCTTCGAAGCGTAGAGCGGACATTGCAATCGAGAGCTACAACGTCGGCTCATGACCCAATGCGGTCATGTGGCGAGCAAGCGCGGATCGATTACCGGCCCCTAGCCGGAAAAAGCCTTGCGTCGCTGCGGATGCGTTCCTCCTCCCTAGCTCAAAAGCTGCTGTCCTGGGAGGACTGAGGCACCAATTTAGGAAGCACGGTTTTGATGCAGGGTGAACTTAAAAATCGCGCCCGGGGCGCATTTGCCCGTGCCCACAATCTATGATTATCTCTGCGAGGACTGCGGCCCATTCACCGACATGCGGGCCATGGCCGAATGCGAACTTCCACATGGATGCCCGCACTGCGGTGGCGCGGCGCCGCGTGCCTATCTCACCGCGCCGAACGTTTCCGGCCTGTCGGCCGCGCGCCGGTCTGCGTATGCGACCAACGAGCGCAGCGCCAACACACCCAAGACGCTGTCAAGCCAGAAGGGCAGCCACGGCGCGGGTTGCGCTTGTTGTTCGGGTAAGTCCTCGCGTGTGACACGCCGCGGCAAGGATGGCTCCAAGAGTTTTCCGACCAGCCGTCCTTGGATGATTTCGCATTGACGGATATTTCCGCTTCGGCCAACGGGATTTCGTCGCGATTGCGCGCGCGACCACGTCGCCGTGGTTTTGTTCCTCGCTGCGCGACGAAATTGGCTTGGTTCGCCAGAGCCAGCGGGATTGGCGCTGCTTCACGGCAAGGCCGCAACCACCATAACTTCAACGAGCATCCCAGGTCGCCAAAAGTCCGTGGTGAGGCAAGCCCGCACCGGAGGGTTTGCTGGATCGACCCATTCATTCCAAACAGAATTGTGATCTTCGAACAGACGCATGTCAGCGATCCAGACCTGGGCGCTTAATAGCTATGATTTGTCGGTCCCCGCGAGGTTGAGAAGCGCATCGACGCGTCGCAGCACTTGAGCAGTTTGGGCTTTGATATCGCCGACAATTGGGTTGGGGGTGATGCCGGCGAAATAGGCGACGTTGCGGTGAACGACTGCCTGGCTAACGATCGGCTGACCGCGATTCTCGTCTGATATCTGTCTAATTTCGTGGCGTATGATCGACATGATATTCTCTTTGTGTGGATTGAGTGCCTCGGAATCGTTTTTTTGGAGCCGTTTACGCAAATGGAAGCATGACAATCGAGCCCGTGGTCTTGCGTCCGCCGATGAACTTGTGCGCGGCTGCAGCCTCTCGAAGCGGAAAGGTTTTTACAACGTTGCTCGCTACGATTCCTCGTCCGACGGCATCGAACAGGGATTTTGCTGCGGCGTCGATTTCGCTTCGGTTCGATATGTAATGCGAGAGCGCAGGACGAGTAATAATGAGTGACCCACGAGCGCCCAAATCTTTGACGATGTCGATCGGATCAGGAACGCCTGACGCCTGGCCGTAAGCTGCGCACATACCGACTCGCCGCAGGCAGTCGAGCGACCTTTGCAGCGTGTCCTTACCGATTGACTCATAGACAACGTCTACGCCTTTTCCGTCCGTAATCTTACGGGTGACAGCTACGAAGTCTTCGATCGTGTAATTGATAACGTGATGACAACCGAGATTTCGGGCGATCTCGGCCTTCTCGTCGGTACTAACAGTACCGATCACAGTGGCTCCGAGATATCGCGCCCAAGGACAAAGGATATGGCCCATGCCACCGGCAGCTGCATGGATCAGGACATAATCTCCCGGCTGCACCTTGTGCGTTCGATGCAAGAGATACTGTGCGGTCATCCCCTTCAGGATTAGTCCTGCCAGTTGAACGTCATCCAACGGCAAGCCCTTTGGAACCTTGATCAACTTGTCAGCCGGGTAAAGGCGCTCCTGACTATAGGAGCCGAGTGGGGGAAGGCAGGTGCAAACTCGTTTGCCGACGGAAAGCCCGGTGACGCCAGGACCCAACTCCTCGATCTCGCCAACTCCTTCGAAACCGAGGACAACCGGCGGATCGCCGACGATCATCGGGTGCGGGATACCTGCACGATGGTACGTATCAGCAAAATTCACGCCGACCGCCGTGCTGCGAAGACGTACCTGGCCACGCTCGGGAGCCCCGACCTTAATCTCCTCCCACACGAAGTTTTCGGGTGCGCCTTTTTTATGGATCACCGCCGCCATCGCCACGACGCGTTCCTCCGGTTGTTGAACGTCGTCGACGTCTACCTGCGAGGTTCGCACATGTCCCGCGCGAACAGTTCGGCCCGTGCCAAACTGTTTTCGATTGATATGCTTTCGGTATCAGCGATAGGGTTTGACGATGGTCGCGGCGGCAAATCTGGTGGAGGTGGCCGCTCTCGTGGGTGACACTGCGCGAGCGACGATGCTTAATGCCCTTATGGGCGGCCAGTCGCGGACGGCCACTGAGCTTGCTTACTGCGCCAATGTCTCTCGCGCGACGGCGAGCGGACACCTGAGCAAGTTGGTTGCCGCGCGGCTCATAACTGTCACTCGCCAGCGCCGCTTTAGCTATTATCGGATCGCGTCCCCGCTGGTCGCGACAATGTTGGAGAGCATCAAGGTCGTCGCCGCCATAGAGGTGCCACCGCGCCGTCAGCCGCGGTCAGCAAACGAAGATGCACTCTGTTTTGCCCGAAGTTGCTACGATCACCTGGCTGGCCGGGTGGGAGTCGCGGTGACCGATGCACTTGTTGCTATGGGGCACATCGTTCTCACCGATGAGGGCGGTGAGGTCACGTCTTCGGGCGAGCGTTTCCTTTCTGCGTTCGGCGCTGATCTGAGGCCGCGGACCCGGCGGATATTCTGCCAGCCTTGTCTCGACTGGAGTGAGCGTCGATATCACATCAAGGGGCTCGTTGGGGCTCGGATATTGGATCGTCTATTGGAGCTCGGATGGTTCAAACGCGTTTCGAACAGTCGCGCACTCCAACTAACACCGTCTGGACGGGCGGGATTGTCCGAGATCTTCCAGATCGAGATCAATAACGAGGGTGTCCCAACCGGTCGATTATACGACCCACGACGGCTTACAGCTTAGGCTGAGCGAAGCGTCATCTCGCGCAAATGCTGCAGGTCATCGTTTGGCAGGTCTGTGGCCAACTTCATGATGGTCTGACGGCGAGAAAGGTTGCTGTTTTCTCGCACTGCGAATGTCGGCTATTGGCAGTGCGCCCCGAAGGCGTGAAGCATCAGTGGAGGAAGATTCCACCCAGAGAGTTGTCGATTGATCTGGTAGCTGACGAGCGGCTCGGCCGGGTAACCGGAAGGGCTGGAGCCTCGTGACAAAGGTCGCTTTAGGCGGCTGAGCGATCCGGCGGGCCTTAACGGCTCGGCGAGTTGTTCGGGGCGCTACACCCGCACAGCTCATGCTCGCCGCAACCAACGGCGGAGACCTCGAAGAACTCGTGCTACTATTAGCAGCGCATCCTCATCCATCAGAACATGCGGGTCTTGGAGGGTGAGGTTGGCGGTTAACGACAACAGACCGACCTAAATTCGATTGACGGGCTCCCAAAGTGCGCCCCGCGCCCCTATATGAGTCGATGTTGTGGACGCGTGCTCTCTCCCAACCGATCGGCCGATTCCGCCGCCTGTCCGATATCCGCGACTACATCCGCTCCGAATATCCCGAGGGCCGTCCGCAAGCATGGGAGCATATCGGGAGTCTCGCCGTCGAAGCGGCGGAAGGTGGAGACACCAGGGACCTGGAGATATCGTTGGCGGTCATGGAGGCGCTTGAGCGCAAGGCCTGAAACGAAAAAGCCCGGCGCTTTGGACGGGCATTAGGCTCCTCAGCGACGCACCGTTCGCGCTGGCCTGTCGGCGCGATGGCAGACGAGACCGCTACCGAGATATTTCGCGATCGCATCGGCAACGGCCTGCGCCTTCTCCGCGACCGAATCAGATGATCGCATTGGCGAACCGCGTCAGTGGCATGCGTGCCGGATCAATCACGTCTTCTTGTGCGTTCACTCCTCCGCAATGCGCTCGACGAGCCCATATGCCGGCGTGGCGAGCAGACGGCGCGCGGGCGTGGGCACCGGCTGCCGTCGAGCAGCACGGGGAACCCGCCTCTGCTGAGGCTCCGCCGGTCTGCGCGCGTTCATAGAAGCGCTTGCGCAGGCTCGGCCGCGCATCTTGGTGCGCAGACTTCATCGGAGCGATCGGCTGATTCATGAAGATCTCTTTAGAAATATCACGCATACGTTCTCCATCGTTGCAGAACGGTGCTGACGTGCACACGTTCCATGTTCGGGAATGCACACGGGCTTGGTCCGAGTCGCTGACGTAACACCTTGCAGCAACCAAACTGGTCAGCCGCAATTCGGACGCCAGGATGCCCGGAAGCCCCGCAGACTTTGTAGTGGCCGAGGCAATCCCAGCCGCACGGCTTTCAAGGAACGCAGTCCACGGGCTGCAGAGTGAAATGGAGAGTTACATGGTGTCTAAGAAGAGAATCATAACCTCGGTGGCAGCCGCGTTGCTGGCCGTCGGGATGGCGACCGCCCCGGCGATGGCGCGTGGCGGTGGCGGCGGAGGCGGCGGCCATGGCGGCGGCGGTGGACACATGGGCGGCGGCTTCGGCGGCGGACATATGGGTGGCGGCTTCCATGGCGGCATCTCCGGCCGCAGCTTCGGCGGCCATGGCCACTACGCCCGCGGATATGGCTTCGGCGACTACTACGGTGACGGCTGCTACACCCACCCCTACATACACCGGTACTATTGCAGCTAATGCCGCCTGACGGGCCGCCGCGAAGGCACCGGGCCTGAGGTCGAAAGCGATGCGACGCCGGCGGGCGCGTCACCGCGCGCCGGTGCAGGGTCTATTGTTGGAAGTAATTGTTCGCGTGTCGCTGCGACATCGCACGCACACATTGAGGGGTGCTCCATCCGTGGCGACGCGGCGTGACCGGCGGTGCAGATTGCGCAGCGATGCGACCTGGAGTCGCTCGCCAGGCGCGTTGTTACGGCGGCGCTTGAGGCGTAGCTCCAATGGCCCTTTCGACGGCCATCGGTGCATTAAGTGTGAGCTAGCCGCGCTTCGCGAAAGGAAGCAGGCATTGCTGCCTTGAGATTAGCCATTGTGGCCCTTCAGGTAGGTCCGAACTCGCTGAAGGCAGCGGACAATGACATTGCGCCGCATATCGTGGTCAGATCGCGAATTGAGGTAATCAGTAGCGGCTTCGACAATCTTGTCCGTGATCCCGGTTGAAGCAGACGGCTGAAAGAGAGGAAACGCGTCTAGATCGTCATCGTCGTCATCGATGACGATGAAGCGTTGGACGTTTGGATGCGCGCCAAGCCAAGCTTTTATCTCCTCATTACGAGGGCGCGGTCGCATGTCCGGAAGTACATCCATAAAGGGGATGCCGAGCCGCTCAGCGCTTGTTAGCCCATCGGGGTCATGTCGCCATGTCGAAGACAGGACAACCTGCGCACCCGTGTGCTGCACTACCGTTGTTAGGCGAGACAACAGCGTTCGGTCGACAACGCGAGCGTCCTGTGTCGGCTTGGGAGTGGTTGTTGTATTCAGCACCCCGTCGATGTCCAAAAAGATGACCTTCATTGAAGAGTCCCCACGCTATGGCGAATAAAGGCAGATAGCCCAGCCCAAGTTCCGGCACGGGAAGTTCTGCATCATTTTGGTCAGTAGAGAGGGTACCATAATTGTTCCTTCGATTTGAACCCGCATGAACCAGCGCGAAAACGCGTAGCCAAACATGCAGACGATTACGACAGTGGCTCTCGATATCGCGAAGTCGGTTTTTCAGGTCCACGGCGTTGATGCGGAAGGTCAGGTGGTCATCCGCCGGCAGTTGAAGTGGCGCTACGTCGTAGCTTTCTTCCAGAAGCTGCCGCCATGCCTGGTCGGCATAGAGGCCTGTGCCTCGTCGCACCATTGGCAGCGCGAACTCAAGGCGCTCGGCCATACCGTGCGATTGATGCCACCAGCCTACGTGAAGCCTTACGTCAAACGGCAGAACCGCATGCCGATTCAGATGGGCCGACCAACATGTTTAGGAGGTCAGCACAAATTCCGGTTCAGGAATATGCACCGGCTCGGAGGCTGGCCTGATAATTGGGACATCGGCAAGAACACTGCTGCCGATCTCGGAGGCTGGCACGGGTCGGCCAAAGTAAAAGCCCTGCACTTGATCCGCGTCCGCATCGTAGAGGAAATCGACCTGATTGGATGTCTCGACACCTTCGACAGTGACCCGCATGTTCATCTCGCGGCCGAGGGCGATAATCGTTTTGACGACGGTTTCGACGTTGCGACCCGACTTTCCGAAACTTTGCATGAAGCTGCGATCGATCTTGATCTTGTCGAACGGGAACAGCCACAGATAGCGCAAGCTCGAATAGCCGGTTCCGAAATCATCCATTGCGATTGAGGTCCCCAAAGCCTTGAGCCGCTTGAGTTGTGCCATCGTGTCTTCGTCGTTGCCGAGCAACAGCGATTCGGTGATTTCCAATTCAAGCCGGCCTGGCCCCAATCCAGACTCTTTGAGCGCGGCAGCGACGATGTCGTTGATGGTGCCGGAAGCGAATTGCGCGGGTGACAAGTTCACCGCTACAGTCAGTGTTTTCGGCCAAGTCGACGCAGTTCGGCACGCTTCCTTCAGGACCCATTGTCCTATTTTGTCAATAAGGTGAATTTCCTCGGCGATGGGTATGAACGTGGCGGGCGGGATAAGTGTTCCATCTGGCGCGTGCAAACGCACGAGTGCCTCAAATCCAATCAGATGCTTACCTTTAATTTCATAAATGGGCTGATAGTGCAGTACGAACTGATCTTGTAAAACTGCGCGGCGGATGATCTTTTCGAGTCTGAGGCGTTCCTGCATCTGCGTGTCCATTGCGGGCAAGAAGAATCGGATACAGTTCCGGCCTGCAGCTTTGCCGCTATACAGGGCGAGGTCCGCGCTTTTGACCAGGCGCTCGGATGTCTTTCCGTCAGATGGTGCGATTGCGACTCCTATTGTGACGCGTTGAATGATCTCCTGTTCTTCAAAAATGAGGGGCGCGCTCAAAACTGACGCGATGCGGTGCGCGAAAGTCTCCGCTTCAGCCCTATCAGCGACCCCAGTTTGGATAACCAAAAATTCGTCGCCGCCGAGCCGCGCGACAAGATCTTCGAGTCGTGTCATGTCTTGCAATCGCTGAGCAAGTGTCCTGAGCAGAAAATCTCCGCCGTCGTGACCAAGCGTATCGTTGACATCCTTGAAATGGTCGACGTCGATGAAGTGTACTGCCGCCATCCCGCCGGTTGTCGGGAGAAGGGCCAGTGCGCCGTCGAGCCTTTCAATCAACCGCGTGCGGTTTGCCAATCCAGTCAAAGCGTCGTGGTGCGCTAGGAAGTGGATGCGGCGATCTGCGTGCTGCTTTTCCTTGGTGCGGAAGTACCAAGCGATTGCTGGAAAACCAAAGGAGAATCCAGTCAGCAGGCAGAGAGCCACGGACGCGATTAGGAAGGTCCGATAGATGCGGGTGCGTTCCTCGGTCTGATCTACATAGGCCGCGACAACGGCGACTGGGCGGCCGTCGAGCAGGATTGGCACATACGCTTCGGCAAAATAGAGCGGCTCGCCGGCTATGCGCCCGTCCTTCGCATCGACGATTGGCTGGTTCTCGGTGATCGAACGGGCCGCGTGTTGGTCTAAGTCTGCGAACTCAACGGGTGTGATCTTTTCGTGATCAGACATCAGCACTGAATAACCATAGCGGTTGAAGATGATGTAGCGAAATACCTCGCCGGCTTTGCGGGTGGAATCAAAGAACGCCAGGCTGGCGGACGACGGCGTTTCGCCGGCCGCCATCTGTTCAAGGTCGAGGACATTCGCGGCAAGAAAGTGCGCCCAGTTCTGCGCGCTGCTCGTAGCGCTTCGATAAAGCAGGTAATCGGACGTAATCTTGACGGTGAGCCACGTACCGCCGACCAGCGGGACAAGAATTAGGGCCAGCATGCTGAGGTAGCGCCAGAGGGATGGAATCCCGCGTATGGTCATGTGCGACCTATTTTCCGGCGCGGGTTGTTGCGAGTTCTGCCTGGGTCATGGCCAGGAGTTCGCGGTTGTGGGGGCTTTTCGCGGCCCAGGCGTCGATCATCGACCGAAATATTTGCTCCGCAGCCTCGTGATCAGACGGACTGGGCTCGACGACCTTGCGATCAGGATCCGATTTGAGTTTATTGAGCATTTGCGTCTCACTGGCCCCGTATGCTCCGATCCAAGCTGCCGCCGCGCGGTCTCCGCTGTATTTGCGCACAAGTGCTTTCGCAGCTTCTGGTAACGAGTCGAAGGTCTTGCGGTTCATCAGCAGTACGAGGGGTGAGACGCCGCTACGTAGCAGGAAGTGGTTGGTCGCAATCTGCGCTACGCCGAAGTCGAACAGTCCCGTCGGACTCAGAGTGGCACCGTCGAGGGCGCCCCTGTCGATTGCGCTTGCGATTTTTGATGCCTCCAGAACGCTCTGCACGGCCCCAAGATGCCCCATGGCCACGGCCTCGGTTGCATTGTTAGCTCGAATTTTCTGTCCTTTGATCGAAGCAAGTGATTCGATCTGTTTTCGGCTGTGGATGAGGTTGGGATCCGGTGTGTAAGCTCCAATCACGAAGAAGTCCTGATAACCGCGCAGTGCGCCGGCCGCGGTGAGGCGCGTATATGCTAACGTGCCATCCCGCGCGTTGCGAAAGAGCCCTGGTTGTTCGAGCAGTTCGTTGTCGGGAAATCGATAGGGTGTTTGGCCGGGAACGACAAACGCGATGTCCGCAATGCCATCGATGATGAGTCGTGGCTGCTCGGCTAGTGCATTGCCGAGGACGCCGCCGGAATAGACTTTGATCGTCAAAATCCCGTCTCCCTCGGCATTGATCCCATCCAGGAACGGTTTGATGCCGGCCTGATACATCCGCGCCTGCTCGGATCCGAAGAACGCCAGTTTGAGGTGAATCGGCTCCGCGGCTGCCGCGAACGGCAACGTCAGTACAATCGCCATCGCCCACGCCGCGGCATCGATGAACAGACGCGCCGCCGCGGCGGGAAGCTTCGGCATCATTGCGAACGTAATCATCCGGTACCTTCAGTTAGATGAGCGAAGCTTTGCGGTTCTCGTCGCGACGAGGTTGAGAAGATCGCGATAGTGGGAGCTTTTCGCGGACCATTCCGCGGTGACGGCCTCGAACGCGCTATGCGCGATGTCGAGGTCCCGCTGCGAAGGGTAGACCAACGTGCGCTGAGGATCCGATTTCAGTTGCTCAATCACCTTGCTGTCGGAGGCGCTGTAAGCATCAATGAACTGTGTGGCCGCCCACTCCCCGCTATACTTGCGGATGATGTCCTGCGCTGCTGGTGGCAGCGCCCCGAAGCTTTTTCGATTCATGAGCAGGGCGAGCGGCGCTCCGCTTGTTCCGAGCAAATAGTGGTGGGTGACGACGCGTTTGATACCGTAGTCGGACAGCGGCGTCAGTGCGATCGCGGCGGCGTCGATTGCTTTACTACTGATGGCCTCGGAGATCTGATTGACCGGCAACGGGACTGGGGTGGCTCCGAGCTTTTCAAACATGGAGCTTTCGCTTTGATTGTTGACGCGGATTCGTTTGCCCTTCAGGTCGTCGATGGAGTTGATCGCAGTCCTTCCATGAATGGTTTCCGGGTTGCTGACGTAAGCCCCGATCACGAAGAAATCCTCATATCCGCGCAGAGCGTTGAGCGCGACCAACTGGGTATAAACAAAGGTGCTCTCGCGCATGTCGCGAAACGGACCTGGCAATTCCATGATCGGATTGTCGGGAAATTGATCCGGCGTATATCCAGGGACGATGAAGGCAATGTCAAATGCACCATCAAGTAAAAGTTGCGGTTGCTGAGCGATGTCCTTGCCAAGCGCGCCGCTGAAATAAACTTTGATTTGGACTAAGCCACTTGAGTCGGCGTTGACGGCGTCAACGAATGGCTTGACCGCCGCGTTGTAGCTCATTGAGCGGTTGGAGCTGAAAAATGATAGCTTGAGTGTGATAGGGTCGGCGACGGCGGCGAACGGGAAAAGCAGGCAAACTGCCATCGTTGCAGCCCACGCCAAGGCCTTTATCGGCTGACCAGCTTTGGTGGCCGCGAGACATGGAAAAAATGCGACCTTGATCATTTGATGCGTCTCATTTGGCTGGGCAAAGCTTGGCGATATCCGCGGTAAAAATGTAGGTGTCCGATGTGAGAAAGCAGCACACTGTAAGTGTGCTTTACGCCATTGTGCGTGCCATCGTTTGATATGTATCAACCGCGGGTTTCACGGGCCGGCGTACTCGGCACCGGATATGCGAGCCTCAGCTATTGCCGCGGATTCGTGGGGCCGCGGTGTTGCGGACGCCAAGGAAATCAACTTACCGTCAGGCTGGGTGAATAGTCAGCTCCTGGCACGAAGGCGACCTGAGAGTAAGGCAGAGTGAGTCTGCTCTGGCCGGGTAGTTCAGACATCCACCTGCTCGGCGATGGCCAGCGCGTCGTCCACCTCGATGCCAAGCTATTGGACAGTGCTCTCGATTTTGCGATGCCCTATAAGGAGCTGGACCGCACGTAGGTTGCCGGTCCTGCGATAGATGAGCGTGGCTTTGGTAGCGGCGCGGGTCAGTATCGCGGAGGTGGGCGCCTGCCGCAGGTTCGGATGAGGCCCTACCCGAACGGGTACTTCGGGCGTATCGTGACGCTTAGCGCTGGAACGACTGTTCTCGGGGATATTGGCGGGGACCGTGGGTCGTTGTTGGGATATTCCTTTCACGGCCGGCGGCCGGAAATAGGTCGACACCGCCGAAGGCGTGCGGACAGCGCCGTGTCTGAGCCTCGGCGGCAACATATAGGCGGTTGTTAATGTCGCGTTGTTGCTAAAATCGCGCAGCGGCGCGGTGTCCCTCTTCACGACCGGTCATCAGGGTAACGTGTCATGAAGGCCGTCAAGGTGTGGTGCGTCCGATGCCGCCCTGTCGCGGCCCATTTTGTTCGTACAGCTTTGGCCGCGCTCGTTTTTGTCGCGAGCCTCTGCTCAAACGTGGTTGCAGCGGAGAAGCCGCCGCTGGTGCCGGATACCATCGCCTCCTTCAATACCGCCTCGCGAATTTCGGCGACCGTCGAATTCGGCCTGTCGGCGCTGGCCCACGAGATCGAGGCGGACATTCCCCGCCGTCTCGCCACGATCGACGAAGAGGTCAGTTGCGTTCATCGAAGGGTGTTGGTGTTTCGCGTCAATGCCAATTGCGACATCTGGGGCTTTATCGAGCGCTCCGGACCGGTGTCGCTATACGGGCGCGGTGACCGGGTCTACGGATCGTTTCCGATCCATGGTGTGCTGGAGGGGCAGGGCGCGAACAGATTTACGGCGCGGATTCACGGTGAAACGGAAGCGCGTGCGGTGATTGAAGTCGAGGCGCGTCCGAAACTTGGTCGTGACTGGTCGCTCGACCTGAACTTCAGCGATCATTTCCGGTGGAGCGAGCCGCCTATCCTTCATGTTCTGGGGCGCGAGATCTCGCTCGCGAAATACGCCGAACCGAGGATCAGTGCCGAGCTTGCGCATGTGAGAGCACGGGCGCGGCTCGCTGCCAGGCGGCTGGATGTGGAAAGCAGGGCAGCAACTGCATGGCGGCACGCGTTTGAGCCCGTGCAGCTGTCGGATAATCCCGCGACATGGCTGCAACTCACTCCGCAAAGTGTCGCCTTTGCTGGCGTCCGCGCCGACGGGAAAGTGCTGCGCTGTTCGCTCGAACTGTCCGCTTCGGCTGCGACTTTTGTGGGACAGCAACCTCCAGCGGTGGACCCGACGCCGCTGCCCGCGCTGGGCAATGAGGTGAGCCAGCCCGGCGAATTCGACGTCATCCTGCCTGTCCGCATTGGCTATGATGTTCTGAAGGACAAGATATTGCAGGCGGCGAACATGGTCGCGCCGGCATCAGCCATGTCGCTGCGCGATGCGGAGGTCTATCCGTCGGCAGGAAAACTTGTCATTGGGCTACGGATTTCCAAAGCGTCGGACACCGATCCGTCCGCGGGACAATGGATGTACCTGACGGGATCCATCCAGGTAGACGCCGACGGTCGCGCGGTCCGGCTCGCCGACCTCGGCGCGGTCACGGACAATCCGCGACTGGCATCGGTGGTCGATCCGTTCATCGCCCGGTTACGCGACAAGACGAGCGTCGACTACGGGATCGCGTACCAGAACCTGTTGAACGCGGCGAGCGAGAGACTGACGCGGCCGTTGAAGAACGGTTTCCGGACGGAGGGGCATCTCGCTTCGGCCAAGCTCGAAAAAGTATATCTGTCGGCAGATGGCGTCGTGATCGCGCTTCATGCCAGTGGCGCACTAAGGATCTTGTACGGGATGTGAAGCATGAACCGAATCGTAGGTCGATTTTCCGGACAATCTCTCGCATGGCCCAGGCTGTTGTTGTTCGCTGCGACGCTTCTTGCGCTGGGATGGCATGCTGGCGCCGTATCGGCGCAGACGCCGTTCTACGATGCGCCGCGAGCGCTGCTTCCGGGACAGCCGGGAACATTGGTTCGTCAGGAGCCAATAGAGGGAGCGCCGCTCGGCGCCGCCGCCTACCGCGTTCTTTATCGATCGACAGGACTGGGGGGCGAGCCGATTTTTGTCTCCGGCGTGGTGATCGTGCCATCGGGCAATCCACCGCCGGAGGGGCGTCCAATCGTCGCTTGGGCGCATCCGACTTCGGGCATTACGCCCCGCTGTGCGCCGTCATTGGCGATATTCATTTTCCAGCAGATTCAGGGGCTGCGCTCGTTCGTCGAGCGTGGGTACATCGTGGCGGCGACGGACTATCCGGGATTGGGAACGCCGGAGACGCATCCTTACCTCGTCGGTGACAGTGAGGCCCACGCTGTGATTGATGCCGTACGGGCCGCCCGCGCCATGCCTGACGCTGGCGCAGGCAATCGCTTCGTGGTGTGGGGGCACTCCCAAGGCGGGCAGGCGGCGCTCTTCACTGGCCTGATCGCAACGAGTTATGCGCCCGAACTGTCTCTTCTCGGTGTTGCCGCGGCCGCGCCCGCGACCGATCTCGTCACTTTGATGAACGATGACATCAACTCCGTGGGGGGCAAGAATATCACGGCCATGACGCTCTGGTCATGGCATCGTGTCTATGGGGCGCCGCTGGGCAAGATCGTCGACCCACGCGCGATGCCTACCATCGATCGCCTCGCGCGTGAATGCATCGAAGGACCTTTCGATCTTGCTGTTCGGGAGCGAACCGAAAAGCCGTTGCAACAATATTTCCTCACTGTTGAGGGACCGGCCAACATCGAGCCTTGGCATTCGCTCTTGAAACAGAACTCGCCCGGCCCGTTGCCGCCGGGCATCCCGGTGTTTCTCGCACAAGGAACGACGGACCAGATCATCCGTCCCGACGTTACGCGCGACTACATGCACAAGCTTTGCGAGGCCGGCGGCAAGGTGAAGCTCGTTATGCTACCGAATATTGGCCACGGCCGGGCGGCGCAGGCCAGCACGATGGACGTCGTGCAATGGATCGCGGATCGGTTTGCGGGCGAAACAGTTCCCAACGATTGTGCGACTTGAAGCGGTATGTCCGCTCTTGGCCTGGTTTATTGAAAAAGTTGACATTTGCGACGCATGACATTCGCTGATTCAGTCGCTGCTATAGGCAGGACTGAAGATCATGATGGGACATCGACAAGTCGATCAGGCTCCATTGTTGTATAAGCCGGCTTGTGGCCGAACCCCAAGTGCGAATAGTCGCCCTTCACAACGAATCGTCTGGCGGGAGCCTACGTTCAGTACTCTCTTTATTGCTTGGAGTACGGGTCTCTCTATGTATTTCGATCCGCGCCATTTCCCAATGCTCCTTGTCCCTCCCTTCGGGTTCGCCCTCACTGAGCCAAATGAGATAGGCGCGTTCTCGAATCCTCTGTTGGCCTTCTTCATCGTTTTGCAACTTGGCGCCTCCCGTTTGCGGCAGTTTACTGCGACCTCGCATGACTGGTCTCACCGGTCTCAAACGCGATCGTAACGTCATCCATATGCATGTGCCGATCATGGCTTAATCCTGCGTGCAAACTGAAGTGTTCATGCGGTGCGCCTGCCGAAATGTGCACCCCTACGTTCGAAACCGCTGCGCGAAGCGGCCCACAGCAGAGTGGTGGGGCCGCCGCAAGTGTTTTTCGGGCCTTTGATCGCATCGAAGTGCTGCGCGCCCGATCGCCTGTGATTGGCCTTGGGTTCACACCTGTTCCCCAGAGCAGCGAAGCCGGGCGATGTCGTCCTGGGACAGCGGACAAGAGATAGCCTACGGCTGGCCGGTCCCACCGGCTGCACCGTAGACCTGTCCTGTCGTGAAGCTCGCATCAGCGGCCGCAAGCTGCACGTAGATGGATGCGAGCTCGGCGGGCTGCCCAGGGCGTCCTAGGGAGGTCTGTCCGCCAAACTTCTTCAGCTTCGTCTGAGACGCGCCCCCCGAGACCTGCAGGGGCGTCCATATTGGGCCTGGCGCGACACCGTTGACCCGGATGCCTTTCGGCCCGAGCTGTTTTGCCAGGGACTTGACGTAATTCATGGTCGCGGCTTTCGTTTGGGCGTAATCGTAAAGGTCGGGTGTCGGATCGTACGCCTGCTCCGAGGTCGTACCTATGATCGCTGAGCCGGGCTTCAGATGTGGGAGTGCCGCCTTGATGATCCAAAATGGCGCATAAATGTTTGTCTTCATCGTCGCATCGAAATCCTCGGTCGATATGTCGAGAATGGATGGATGCGCCTGCTGACGGCCAGCATTGCTGACGACGATATCCAGCCCGCCAAGGCCTTGCACGGCGTCCGCCACCAGCTTCTGACAAAAGGTTTCGTCGCGGAGATCGCCCGGTATTGGCAGCCCAATTCGTCCTTCCGCCTTGATTAGCGCCACGACATCCTGGGCGTCCGGCTCTTCGGTCGGGAAATAATTGATCGCGACGTCGGCGCCCTCTCTGGCGAAGGCGATTGCCGCGGCCCGTCCGATGCCTGAATCGCCGCCAGTGATCAGCGCTTTGCGTCCAGCGAGGCGTCCCGAACCCTTGTAGCTCTTCTCGCCGTGATCAGGCGGCGGCTGGATCTTGCTGGCAAGCCCGGGCCAGGGTTGCGACTGCTTCTCGAAGGGCGGCCTCGGGTACTTGCTAACGGGGTCTTGAAGGTCTTGAGGTCCGGTCATCGCCGGTCTCCCCCTTGTGCCAGGGCAGACGCTCCGGAAGCCGTTATGCCCGCCAATCCTGCACCTGCTCCGCCTACAACGTACCGCCTCGTAAAAGAGCCGTTATCTCTCCACGTCATCGCCATCTCCGCGCTTTCCGCCGATAACCACGGGACCGCGACGAACGTTCCCTCTTGCAATTCTCCGCCTCGGCGCAGGGGTACTCACGCTGAACTGCCAGGAACCGGTCCGTCGAATCTTGGTCATCGCAGAAACGCCAGCCGAACTTGGTAGCCTCAGGCAATAGGCCCTGGATCGAATGCAGGATCCCAGCCGGGAAGTACCAGAGATCGCCTTTCCAACGTCAGCGGACTCGCGGCGAAGACGGAAGTCACACCGTGCTTGTTGCACGGTCCGTTCTCACGCGTCCCCCCGGGCGGGTATGCCCAGATATGCCTGGCAAACAATGGAAGACGCTAGGTAGCGGCGGCTGCTCTAGCAGGTCCCGGATCGGCCTGAACCCAAAAGTTTGTCGAATTTTGAAGGAACGAACGAATGACGGCACCTATCGGGATTGAGATGTGCCAATAAATGGGAGTTCAAAGGTCGCGAATACGTCAACTGCAATTGCGCTTACGGATGCCCTTGCCAATTCAATGCGCTGCCAACGCATGGCCATTGCCAAGCTCTCGTCGCCATCCACGTCTCGGTGTGGCGTCAGGTCACGCCCGGCTATCGAACGCAGGTCTCCAAGGCCGCGATCTGGGCGGAAAATTTGCGATCAATTGTGAAATGCGATGACGCGTGTCCTGATCGACAGCTCCTCGATGATGTTTCGCAACTATTCCTCCAGGAATGAAGTCGAGAAACCTGCTGCGCGGCAGCCAGCGTCCGCGGGTATCGGTCGGTGACCATCGTTGTGACCCCGTGCGGCGTAATGACAATGCCCACGCGAAGGCACCCGCCTTGATTAAGTATCGCGCCTTGGTGTCGCTGAATGCGGCCACTTCGGCCTGCACATCTGCAAGAAGCCGGTCAACGGGTTCACGGTGCCTCCGCACGCAAAACGCAACATTGCGACTGCCTGAGCCGTTTAATTCAGAAATTCTTGAGGCGGCCGGAACGATAGAGGGCCCGGCCGCTTATTAGTGGTCTCAACCAAGGAGTTCTCCATGCGCGTTATTCCCGGCGTTTTTCTCGCGTTCGCCCTCGTCACTCCGATGGCTATGGCTCAAGTGCCCGCAAATACCCCGTCCGCTGCTGCTGCACCGATCGCAGCGAGTGGCCAATGGCGGGCATCGAAGGTCGTCGGTGTCAATGTTTATAACGACCAGAATCAAAAGCTCGGCGACATTAGCGAGCTCATTATTGATTCCTCGGGGCGCGTTGACGGTGCCGTGATTGGCGTCGGTGGCTTCCTCGGGATGGGCGAGCACAACATCATGGTGCCATTGAGCAAGCTGAAGTTCTCCAATGAGGCCGGTAAGACCACGACAGGCACCAAAGACTCCGGCACGAAGCAGTGGTATCCTGACCGCGCCGTCTTGGATGCCAATAAGGATCAGCTCAAGGCGATGCCGGAGTTCAAGTACTAAAAAGATTGGTGAGCCCCGCCCGGGTCGGAATATCGGGCGGGGCTTTAATTATGATAAGCCATCTATCGCCGTCGTTAAAAGCCTCCTACAGAGCGAAGCGTGCCGATCATTGCGAGCGCATTCGGAGCAGCGCTTCTGAAGGTCTACGACCGATACGAGCTTGAGTAGTCCAACATTCGTGCTCCTCAAGACTGAAGGTGTCGGGTGCACGGACAGCCGCTCGGTCCTCTACGTCGGTGGCTTAGCGAATAGCACGTCATCGCCTCCGTCCGCCCGATATTCCTTCGGAGGCGTAGTGAGACCAGCGCGGGCGAAGAGCGGAACCTTCAGTTGCATCCCAGGTTAGATGTTCTCAAGCGCGCAATATTGCGCTTTCCGGAGGCTGGGCACCATGATCACTGAAACGATTTCTCCCACAGTCGCCGTCGACGATACGCGATCGACCGTAAGTTGGTCGGCAGTATTGGCAGGCGCCGCGGTCACCGCCGCGTTGACTTTGGTTCTGTTCGCGTTCGGGGTGGGCGTCGGCTTTTCCGTCGTGTCGCCGTGGAGTGAGACCGGTGTTTCTGCGACCACTTTTACTATCTCCGCCGGCATCTATCTGATCGTGGTGGCGATGCTGTCATCGACCATCGGCGGCTACGTCGCGGGCCGTATGCGTGCCCAATGGCTAACCGTTCATGAAGACGAAAGATACTTCCGCGATACCGCTCATGGTGTCTTGGTCTGGGCCGTCGCGACCATTGTCGGGGCAGCGATGTTGGGTGGCGCGGCCACGCATATTATTGCAGGCGCCAGTTCGGGCCTAGCGCCTGCTGCGACCGCCGCGGCCCACGGTGCGCCGACGGATATCTACGTTGACGATATACTGCGCGCCGATCCCGTCGGGGGCCAGAATGTGGCGTCATACGATAGCACGCGGGCTGAGGTCGCGAGGATTCTCACGCCGGCTGTGGCCAAGGGCGGCGACGTGTCCGCGGCTGACCGAAACTATCTCGCCAAGGTGGTCGCCGTTCGCACTGGCCTTCCGCAGGCCGAAGCGGAGCAACGTGTGAATCAGTTGGTCACACAGGCCAAGACGGCAGCGGATGCCGCCCGCAAATCGGCCGCCAAGTTTTCGCTGTGGCTGGTTGCCTCCATGCTCGCCGGTGCGTTGGCCGCAGGTCTCGGTGCCGTCGAGGGCGGCTCGCTGCGCAATCGCGAATGGTACATGAAGGGCAGGTAGTCCCCCGCCATCAAACATCAATGCAATAGGAGACGATCATGCCGATTTTACTTTGGTTGCTGGGCGTCCCGGTCAGTCTCATCATCCTGCTGATGATCCTGTAATTCCGGAAATGCCTAACGATGACGCGGACTGACGTTCAAGGGACAAATGAGGAGACGACCATGGGCTTTGGAAGAGGTGCATTGCTGTGGCTGCTCGGCGTTCCGCTGCCGATCATCATTCTCTTGGCACTTTTCATGCACCACTAGGCATGCGTGTGTCATGCAATCATTGCGCCGGGCGCAATCGTCCCTTCCGCAATGATTGTCACATAGACAGGTCCGCCCGACGTTTGCTCCGAAGTTGAAAGCGAACACGGAGCCCACGATGTTGGATTGGTCAAACTGGTCTTGGAACGGTGGTCGATCTGCTAGGGTCAATCGCGAAGGGATTCCAAAAGCCGTTTTCGCCGCCGGATTTCCTAGTCAGAAATCGCAACTCTGCAACGGGCGAAAGAATACCTTGCCTGATGGGTACCTTAGGTGATCCTCCAAACTCTTGGTGGGTGCCTTTGCCTGGAAGTCGAGGGTGGTTGGTAGGTGTTCCCCGACACCTCCATCCGCCCTCACTTCGCCTTTGCGATTTCGGGCGTTCGCCAACATGGCCTTCAATACAGGGCAAACGAATCGTCGGCTGGGCCGCAAATCTCCGTCAGACTACTTGGTAGATATCGTCCAGAAGCAAGGACCGGCAGCCCTTGAATCACGAAGGGTGCCGACCGATGGCGCAAGCCTCGTCGTTCCGTATTACAAGCAGTTTCTAACGGCACGGCGAGGCGCGCTCGCAGAGGGCATGAACGCATTTATTGACCAAAAAGCCGGTGCCTGATGGGAGGCCTTCGTAACCAGCCACGCGCTCTACAGGCACGACCCATGACCGAACCGCTGTTCACCATTCATCCGCAACGATGGCTAGGCTGGCAGGAGTTGCCGCCATCACCCGCAGGCTGGGGCCAAGTCCGATATTCGTCACTGACGTCAAGCCACTCAAGTCTGGCAAAGGCATTTTGCGGGTGCAATTCGTGCAGGCCCTTCATCCTGTTGCCGCTACCGTCGCTCTGTGGACATGCGCGTCATTTGTCGCACGTCGTCACATCTGATCGCCGTGTTCACTGATGACGAGGAGCGTCTTCGAACAGCGTCGGTGTCGATCGCTGATTTCGACTGGATGAGGAACTCCTGTCAGCTCTTCTGGGAGCGACGTCCGCCCGAAGTGTCGGGCACGTTCATCAACGGCACTCGGCTGCCGGGACCGAGGGCGGAAGAAAATCTCGCCGCAGGTTTTGGCGATAGGGAGGAAGAAGTGCTTTCCGGGGCAACAAGTCGAAGCTTTGATACGGGCCGGAGCTTGCCAGAGATGCCACGCCGATACGCGAGCATACGGCTGGGGCAATCGTTTGAGCCGTTCGATTCTCGGCCGATTGCCCGGAGTTTCGTGCCCAAGGAATGGAGGACAAGTGGTTCGTTTATCGCGACAACGGAAGGGTCGTCTTCCGAGGCAACTCGACCGGATTTCTGATCTACGATGTGGAGGCGCAATGGAAGGGGATACATTGTGCCTCGGAACAGCCAAGGTAAATAGCGATCCAGGTGAGTATGCTGAGACGGACGATGAGTTCGACCGAAAACTGCTTCTCGATATCATCGATGGCATCGTATTGAGGCGCCCCAAAGAAATAGGAGAAGGCTGACCTTAATCAAAACAATCCGGAGCACACTATTTGATCTGCAAAGATTGCGGAGGAAACGCAGTCAAGCCCATGATGTCTGCCGAGCGCTGGGAAGGAGACGGAGCGACGATAATCGTGTAGGGCGATTTATCACCGACGCCGCGGTCAGAAAATGATATGGGATCGAAGCAGCGCTAATCTAGCTAACCCGCCGCAAAAGCGGCACACAGTAGATCGAGTGTTCGTGAGCCAAGCGACCGAGTCGTTCAACCAGAAGAGTATCTGCCATGCGCCCCTACGTCATTTGCCATATGTGTACGTCCATCGACGGACGCCTACATCCCAGCCGTTTCACTTCAGCGGCCGAAGGCATCTCGGGCGATGTTTTGCGCGGACATTACGAAAAAATTCACGAAGACTTCGATGCCGATGGTTGGATCATTGGTCGGAAGACCATGAGCGAAATGGCCAAAGGGTCGGAAAGGCACATGGGCGATGCGCCAAAGGTTCCGCGCGAGCCCCATGTTGCTAGCCGCAACGATCGTAGACTCGCAGTCGCTATCGATCCTTCGGGCCGCGTCCACTATGGGAAAGACAATGTGGGCGGAGATCACGCTGTTGCGGTGCTCGGCGAGCAAGTTTCCGATGCCTATCTCGCGGAAATGCGCGAGGACGGCGTGTCTTACGTATTTGCTGGCTGGACGGGCCATGATCTCCCCCGGGCCATGGAGCAACTCGGCTCGGTTTTAGGCGTGAAGAAGTTGCTCCTTGAAGGGGGCGGCAAGATCAATGGCGCGTTTCTCAAACACAAGCTGATCGACGAATTCAGCACCCTGATTTTTCCGGCTGTCGACGGGGTAGCTGGAACGCAGAGTATCGTTGATTATGACGGCCCAGAAGGTGATCGCCCAGGTTCCGGCCAAGCGCTCCGCTTAACTCACTGCGAGACACTTGAGGGCGGGATGGTCTGGCTGCGTCACGCAGTAGAGCGCGCGCCTGGTTAAGACGTCGGGTCGCTTACGCGCGCCAGCGAAGCGGCAGAAGGCGGAGACACCGGGGACCTGGAGATTTCATTGGCGATCATGGTGGCGCTTGCCGCTCCGAAGGCGCCGCGGACAATGAAAATCCCGACCTCGCGGAGCCGGCTGTAACGGCGGTTGACTGGCCGCCGGGTCCGCAGGCGAATTTGCGGAACAATTCAACGGAACCATGAACGGCCGACATTCGACGGCCCTCGCTGCGAGCATCAAATGATCATCGTCGTAAAAATGCGATAACCGCGCATTGACTCAGGCGGCAATGCCAATAAGCGCAGCACCAAGCAAGCGCTGTGGGTCCCGTTCACCCTGTGCGGCCGCCTTTAGAATGCGCTCCGCGAGCAGACTCCGGCTCATAGTTTCTCGCTGTTCGGGCCGAAGGCAGACCCATGCGTCTTCCACGGCCTCCCTCAAGAGAGCTACGGTTTTCAAGTCAAAATATGCAGACCCTTTAACATCCATGAACCAACCCTTCTGCCTGAGCGGTGCTAACCCTGGCAGTGGCAGAGAATAACGACGACAGTCTGGCCGCCACATGACACCTAAGTAACACATCTGTCATCAAGCGGACTTCACGATCGAGGAACGCTTTTTCATTTGTTGCGGCTCTTACAGACCGGCACATGCGGCGCACTTTGATTGTGGAAGATGAAGCGCGGCGATTACCGCTTACAGAGTTCTTATCCTTCAAAGAGGATGTCGGACGGTACATCATCTATGGCCACGGCCCGACGAGTGACTGTCGGCCGGATGTTAGTCAAAATCGATTGACCTAGACACCGGCCGTATTCGGTGGCCCACGGACTGCAGCCGCCTTCACCGCGACCGGCCAAGAACCGCCGGCCGTTTTACAGTCGACGTTGTGACGGACCGTCAGAATCGTCGGGCGCGGCCGTTGGCTCTACAGAGGCCAGTCGAACTAAGACGAACGCGGTCTCATACCGTCGCTGCGGCGGTCGGCATTTTCGTGGTCATAAGATTTGTTGCTTCGGTAGGGTAAATTTAAACTACTCCGCCCTTCAAAGGTTTCCAATCAAACCGAGTCTTTGGCTACCTTCAACGGCGATGCCTTGACGGTTTTGCTGGCTGGTTTTGCCGCAAATTCCATCGGCTCTTTCGTAAATGGATTGACGCCACTGCGAGCTTCCGTCGCAGGCTTGTTGACAACCGTCATTTTTACGAAGCCGGGAATGACAAACTCACCGGACTCGTTCAATTCTTTGTATCCAACCGTTGCCATGTGCTCGATGACGGCCTTTACATCGTTCTTTGAAACTTGGCTCGATTCTGAAATCGCATCGACCAACTGGTTTTTCGTCATCTTCGCCATCGTGATTCCTTTGCTTTGTTGAAGAGGTTTAGAAGGGTTTAAACGCTCAGGCTACGCCGGGTGCATAACTCCGTCTCAAATGCAGTAAAACCACCTTTTGCGCTTCTCGTTCATCCCGACGGTCGTAGAGTCACCGAGTTTAAAACCGATAGATCGCCAGAATGCAAGGAGTGGTTTGGCATGGTGCCGCAACGTGCTCCCTAGTCGCATCAGCGTGACTCTCATCGTGGGATGTTTTGAACGCGCGCTTCGGCAGAAAAGCGGCATTCTAAAGGCCGCTTGCTTGGCGGTACTTCTTGCGCCGAAAGGACGCTGACGGGCTGAAACGTGGTCACGCCCCCGCTGTAGGTGGGCCGATCAATTCAAGAGCAAGAGGCGCTTCTACGAGTGCTCCCAGGCCGAGCGTTTGCTTCTCTGATTGGCGCGTCGCCGGAGACGGTGAACCAAATACGGAAGGTCGGCGACCTGCTTCGCCTTGAAGGCACGACCTGCGCCTGAAGGCGGTCCAGGATGTCGCGCGGAACTTGGAAGCGGGCGTATGCCGGCAGATCGGCATGATTGGGTTGACCCTGGCTGCCGGGTCCCACCCGTCGGGCGTTAGAGGTGCCTTGGTGACCCTCGCCCAGCTACGTGCGATCGACCCTTCAGACCTCGATCTTGGGCCCTACGGGCACAATGTCCATGTTGAAAACCCCGGTCAACTCTTTCGATCCGTCGGGTGTCTTAGCGGCAAATAGAAGTAAGACGTGATCTGCCAATCACAGGCCTAACGCGAGGCGGTGCCGCTTCTCGGCAAGGCCGCCGTCGCTGTAACGGACAGAATTTCCTAACGATCAGCCGGCGAGCTAGGTTGCGCCTAGCTCGGCCCACTAAGTTCAGCCAGGCCAATTGCGTGTCTAAAAACCTGTCAGCGGCTCGTTTTATTGCACTTCGACCGATGACCAATTTTCATTTGGTGCCGGCCACTATGTCCGCCCTTGAAGTAACTGCGGGCGTCAAAACTTCCTACGGTTATGTCCGCTATTGGTGCTGTGGACGGCTCCTCCACCGGCACGTGAGTGCCATGGATGTGGGCGCTGTTAAGGGCCCCACGATTCGGAGGAGCCAAACATGCAGACGATTACGACAGTCGGTCTGGATATCGCCAAGTCCGTTTTCCAGGTCCACGGCGTTGCTGCGGAAGATCAGGTCGTCATCCGCCGGCATTGAAGCGACGCTACGTCGTAGCGTTCTTCCAGAAGCTGCCGCCATGCCTGGTCGGCATCGAGGCCTGTGCCTCGTCGCACCATTGGTCGCGCGAGCTCAAGGCACTCGCCCATACCGTGCGATTGATGTCACCAGCCTGCGTGAAGCCTTACGTCAAACGGCAGAAGAAACAAGGCGATCGCTATCTGTGCAGCCTACTCGTGGCCGGTGCACTCGCCGTCATCCGCTATGCCAAGATCCCTGGCACCAGCACCGGCCCTGGCTCACGGCATTGCTGGCGCGGCGGCCGACCAAGGTCGCCGCCATCGCACTCACCAACAAGATCGCACGGATGGCTCGGGCGATGATGGCCAAAGGTGAACACTACAAGGAACCCGTCGCTCTCGCGGCGTGATCGAGATCACGGCGGGCGACCGACGTGATGTAAAGGTTGGCAGGGTGAACAGCACATAATGCTGAGCCGGTCGATCCGGCGATCAGGACAACCCACTCGTGCCATCGCGTTGTCGAATGCCAGTTTTTGACCGGGACCTGATCTGCGGAGGGCATTATGGCCAGCGGTCACGTGAGCCGCGCAAATAGGCCGAACACATGGCCGCACCGACCAATGCTGCAAACGTGAAAAAAGATTTTGCCAACTCGGAGCCGCCCACACATGGCGCGAAAGCGACGTGTCGGCCTTGCCGACGAATGTCCGCACTGGGGGCCAGAGCGGACTCAAAGCGGACGTCGTCGTTGGGCCGTTCATGACCCTAGGCAGGCACCACTTAACCAAAGGACGCATGGGTTGGCCGTTGACGGGCCACGATTTCATTCCGTTGCTCGAAAGCACGGCGGCCGCGGGCCGGGCAACATTGCGTCATAGAGATACCTTCCGGATGCGGAGTGAGCTTGATATGCTCTGGAGACTGCTCGTCGGCACGAATGACCCAAAGTGGGCATGATACGCCACCCAACCGAGGGATGCGCGAGTTGAGCGGTGATGGATCGTACGCAAAGCGATCGATTGGACCGTCTTGGTAGTCTTCCGCTGCTCGGGAGGACGGCAGCCGCGTGGCCGCTGGCCGGGCGCCGTGTAGCGACGCCCTTTTGAAGCACGCGGACGCTGGCCGATGCCGGCGTACAAAACGGTTGCCGAACAGAAGGACTCGCCGATGGACCTGTCGGCGTACACTTTTGCTTTCGATCGTGGGCGCGCCAGGTTGGTCCGCTCAGCGATCCTGCGCTACGGCTTGTCAGTCGTTTGCGTCGCAATTGCCCTTGGATTGGCGTTGGGATCGGAACTCTCCGGCACTCACGACTTGGAACTGCCGGTGTTCGAGTTGGCCATCGCGGTCGTCGCCTGGTTTGCGGGGATCGGGCCTTCCATCGCAGCCGTTGTGCTAGCCTCGGCGTGCTACACCTACTTTATTACGGAGCCCCGCTACACTTTCGAAGTTTCCAGCGGAGATCTACCGGGCTTTGCCATTTTTGCGGCGTGGGCAATCATCGTCGCTTCATTCGTCAATGTTCGGCGCCGAGTCGAGGCCGATCTTCGCGCCACACGCGACCGTCTTCAGATTGAAGTGGAACAGCGCGCGCAACAAGCGCGTATTCTCGATCAGACACATGACGCGATTTTCGTCCGTGAGATGAACGGTGCCATTACGTTTTGGAATCGCGGAGCAGAAGAACGCTATGGCTGGCGGCGCGATGAGGCGCTCGGCAACGTCACCCACACACTCCTCCAAACGCGCTTTCCGGAGTCGCTTGCGGCCATCAATCAGCAGATTCTTCTCACAGATCGATGGGAAGGGGAACTCGTTCACACGACGCGGGATGGATCAAGCATCATCGTCGCCACTCGGTGGGCGCTGCAGCGGGACGACCGGCGCCGGCCTATCGCCATCATAGAGACGAACAACGACATCACCGCGCGCAAGAGTCGCGAGGATGAAGTTCGGAAACTAAACCAAGAACTTGCGACTCGGGCTGCGGAACTCGAGGCGAGCAACAAGGAGTTGGAATCATTTGCCTATTCCGTCTCGCATGATTTGCGCGCGCCGCTTCGCCATGTTGCCGGGTACTCAGAGCTCCTGCAGAGACATGCATCCACTCTGCTCGATGAAAAGAGCCGTCGATACATACAGACCATCGTCGAGTCGTCTCAACGAATGGGAAACTTGATCGACGATCTGCTGTCGTTTTCCAGGATCGGGCGTGCGGAAACGAGAAAGACGCAGGTCAGCCTGGAGCAGCTTGTCAGGGAGGTCGTCGCCGAGGTCAACCAGGATGCGAACGGACGAAACATTGCGTGGAAGATAGGCGCGCTTCCGGTCTGCTACGGTGATCGCCCCATGCTGAAGCTGGTTATTGCCAATCTCCTTTCCAATGCGGTGAAATTCACACGCATTCAACCGCTGGCCACGATCGAGATCGGCTGTGTGGGCGCAAACCAAGACGAAACAGAGATATTCGTCAGGGACAATGGTGCAGGCTTCGATATGCAGTATTCAAACAAACTGTTCGGCGTGTTTCAGCGTCTCCATCGTGCCGAAGAATTTGAAGGCACCGGCATAGGCCTGGCGACCGTTCAGCGCATCATCAATCGCCATGGAGGGATGGTCCGGGCCGAGGGAGCGGTCGATCAAGGCGCGACCGTCTATTTCTCGTTGCCGAAAGCACACAGTGCAGCGGAAAGGACTGCGAACTCGCCATGAGCATGCTAGGGCGTATACTGCTCGTCGAGGACGACCCGAGAGATGTGGAGCTCACGCTGACGGCGCTCGACGATTACAAACTCGCCAACGAGGTCGTCGTTACCCGCGATGGTCAAGAGGCGCTCGATTTCCTGTATTGCCGGGGGCAATTCCTCACGCGCCCCCATGATAACCCTGCAGTGATGCTTCTCGACCTGAAGCTACCGAAGATCGACGGATTGGAGGTCTTGAAGCAGGTCAAGTCCGACGAACGGCTCAAGATGATTCCTGTGGTGGTGCTGACATCGTCCCACGAGGAGCAAGACATGATGAGGAGTTACAAATTCGGCGTGAATGCCTACGTCGTGAAGCCCGTTGACTTCCACGAGTTTGTCAATGCCATCAAGGAACTGGGCGTCTTCTGGGCGGTGATCAATGAACCGCCGCCGGGCAGCATCAAGAGGTGACCGTGACATCTGCTCCCAGGATTCTCTTGTTGGAGGACGACCCCCGCGACGCGGAGCTGGTTGTAGAGCTCCTGAAAGCAGATCATTTCGTCTGTGCAATAACGCGCGTTCAGACTCGCGCTGAGTTCATCGCCGCGCTTGAAAACAATGACATTGATCTGATCCTCGCGGATTATAGGCTTCCTTCTTTCGACGGCCTGTCTGCCTTGAATCTTGTTCTGAAGGATCGCCCCGATCTGCCTTTCATCTTCGTGTCCGGCACACTCGGGGAGGAAGTCGCGATCGAAGCGCTGAAAATCGGCGCTACGGATTATGTTCTGAAAACGCGGCTATCGAGGCTCGTACCGTCGGTGCGGCGCGCGCTGCGCGAAACCCGAGAACGAGTTGAACGCAAGAACGCTGAGGAGGCCGCCCGCCGGAGCGAGAAAGAACTGCTCGATGTGATCGAGGCGATACCGGCTATGGCATTTACGAACCTGGCCGACGGAAGCAACGCTTGGGCAAATCGACAATGGGTGGAATATACAGGACTTTCAGTAGAAGACACTTCGGGGCTTGGTTGGCAGGCTACGCTTCATCCGGCCGATGCCGATGCACACATGACCAAGTGGCAGCAGTCAATGGCCGCCGGTGAGCCATTCGAGAGCGAGGCACGCCATCGCAACGCTAAAGGCGAATACCGTTGGTTTTTAGTGCGAGCTGTTCCCCTGCGCGATGAGCACGGCAAGGTCCGCAAATGGTATGGAACTTTGACGGACATCGAAGATCGCAAGCGGGCGGAGCAAGAGCGCGAAAGGCTGCGGCAACTAGAGGCTGACTTGGCCTATGTGAGCCGGGTCATGACCATGGGAGAGCTGGCCGCGTCGCTTGCTCACGAAATCAAGCAGCCCATCGCCGCCACCGTAATGCACGCCGAGGCATGCACGCGATGGCTATCTCGTGATGTGCCCGACGTGACAGCAGCGTGCAAAGCTGCGGCGGCAACAATCGCGGACGCAACGCGCGCCGCGGACATCATCGACCGAGTTCGCTCGCTCTACCGGCAAGAGACACCAAAACGAGAGCTGGTCGACCTGAACGAAACCATTCAAGATATGGCCGTCTTACTGAACGACACTGCGAATCGGAACTCGGTCTCAATCCGCACCACGCTCGACCCGGAGCTTCCGACGGCCGCAGCGGATCGCGTACAGCTGCAACAGGTTTTATTGAACCTTATGCTCAACGGCATCGAGGCCATGCAAACGGGCGGCGAACTGACCGTCATGTCGAAGAAAAGCTGCGATAGCCAGTTGTTGATTTCGGTGAACGATTCTGGCGTGGGGCTTCCGGATGACGAAGTCGAACGCATTTTTCAAGCGTTCTTCACCACCAAACAGCACGGCACCGGCATGGGATTGTCTGTCAGCCGGCGGATAATTGAGTCGCATGGCGGCCATTTGTGGGCGAACCACAATACAGGACGGGGCGCAACTTTTCAGTTCACGCTGCCGCCGAAGTGACTGCGTTCTTACCTTAGGTCGTTTGTCGCCGCGCCTTGTGCGCAGTGCGTGGTGGCGGGTGGTAGGCGTATGAGGCCTTCCAGGAAGTGTTCCCAGACTTCGTCGTAGCCGCGCAATGTCTCCTCCTGACCCAGGCTGTGTGAAAAGGCCCTGGCTGATATGATTCCTCTTCGATTTGGTTGCTGGCCTGCGAGCGCTAAAGGGTGTTTCGGCAACCAGGATTTCGTCTATGTCGCCGCGGGCGACGTCTACCTTTGTCCCGCCCGGAGGTGGCATTGACATTCTGACGCGTCTCACGGCGCCAAAAATGGCCGAGCGGCTCGGTCAGGCGGTCCTCGTCGACAACCGTCCAGGCGCGAACGACCTTTTGCCAACCTTGCTGACCGGCGAATGTGTGACGATCCCCGACTGAATCGGAGATCGGCTTGTGTCTATGCTTGACCATACGCCTGAGCCGGAGATCGTGCGGCGGCTGGAGGTGATCACGGGAACTGGCCAACGTTGGCGGTTCTCGAAGGATGACAAAGCCCGCATCGTCGAAGAGACGCTGGCTCCGGGCGCGGCCGTTTCGGAGGTGGCGCGCCGACACGGGCTGTCGCCGCCGCAGTTGTTCGGCTGGCGCCGGCAGGCGCGGCAGCCACTGGAGGCGACAGCCGGCGAGGACGCTCGGCTGTTTGTGCCGGTAGTCGTCGATGCACGCGCGCGCTGTCGCCCGCGAGGCCGTAATCGGACGCTTGCACATCTGGCCAGAGCGAGCATGCCGCCGCTGCGGCGTTATGGATTTACTGCGACCGCAGCCAAGAAATAGTGCGCATCCCTAACAAGCGGTTAAGCTGACGAAAAACGGACGTCCTAAGCACGATATTCTCCCCCTGTTGCATGCGTGGCTTGCGAATTAACGGATGTTTTGCGCGGATCATACCGATTCGGCGATGATTTATTGAGTGGCATTTCCGATATTTACACCATCCTCCCGTAGGCTCTGTGCCAGGACAGCGTCATTCCGCCTGCCGAAAGCAAGACCCAAAACGTATGGCACTCATCGTAATCCTCGATGACGGAGAAACGAACCGACGGATCTTTTCGAAGCTCGCTGCTTCGATTGAACCCGGCGTCACCGTGCGTAGCTTCGGCGATCCGGCTCACGCTCTGTCGTGGCTGAAGCATAACACGCCTGATCTGATCGTCACCGACTTCAAGATGCCGTTTATGGACGGCGCGGAATTCATCCGACATGTCCGCGCACAACGCGATCTGACCGAAATCCCTGTCATCGTCATCACTGTCTACGAGGAGCGCGATTTTAGGCTACGTGCCCTTGAAGCTGGCGCCACCGATTTTCTTACTAGTCCAGTCGACCATCAAGAGTTCGTCACGCGTGCTCGCAACTTGCTGAAGCTGCGGAAGCAGCAGATGCTGCTGGCAATCCGCGCAAAGAGCCTTGCTCAGGAGCTTAAAGAGTCCGAGCGTTCGCGAGAAGAGGCGTTGCGCGATTCTAGCGAACGGCTCGCGCAGGTGATCGATACAATCCCGGCGATGATCAGCGCCACGGATCGCGAAGGGCGTATTTTGTTTGTGAATGCATTTCATGCTGCGCTTGCTGGCCTTGCGTCGGCCGAAACCAGTGCATGGGAAGCGCGGCCGCTCTTCGGGGAAGATCACGACTTGCAGAACAAGATGCTCGATCGCAAGGTGATCAGCACGGAAACCGCACTTCCCAGCTTCGAGCAGGAGATTGTCGACCATTCCGGTGTGAAGCGTGTTTTCCTCACAACGAAAACGCCGCTTCGCGGGCGCTCCAACGCAGTTGTCGGAGTGTTGACATCGGCACTCGATATCACCGACCGAAAGCGTGCGGAAAGTCATCTCTTCTATATGGCGCATCATGATGCCTTAACCGGCCTGCCGAACCGCGCACTGTTGTCCGATCGGTTGCGCCGCGAAATCGCGCGTACGCGTCGTGGGGATAGCTCATTTGCTCTTCATCTAATTGATCTCGACGGTTTCAAGGAAATCAACGATGGATTAGGCCATCAATCTGGCGACAAATATCTTGTAGAGGTCGCCGATCGCTTGCGGAGTCTCGTTCGAGATTCCGATACGATCGCTCGCCTGGGCGGCGACGAATTCGCAATTTTGCAAACGGGAGTTACAGGAAATGCAGACGCCGCCAACCTAGCGACGCGCGTGATCGAAACCATCAAGAGGCCGTGGCAGCACGCAGGAGAGCGTGTGACATCGAGCGCCAGTATTGGCATTGCCATTCATCCGGATGACGGTGTTGATGCCGAGGGTCTCCTCCGCAATAGCGATCTTGCTATGTACCGCGCAAAGCGCGACGGCGGTGAGGTATTTCAATTCTTTGCCACGGAGATGGATCAGCGTGCACGATCTTGTATGGTCCTCGACTCTGATTTGCGGGACGCAATCGTTGGTGGGCAATTTGTCCTTCACTATCAGCCTCAGATAGCGCTTGCGACCGGGCAGGTTGTTGGCGCGGAGGCGCTTGTGCGTTGGCAGCGCCCTGGTCACGGCCTCGTCGCGCCGGGCGAGTTCCTGGCACGGGCGGAAGAAAACGGTCTTATCATTCCAATCAATGAATGGGTTTTGCGGGAGGCCTGTGGCGCTGCGCGTTCATGGCAGCGAAGCGGCTGTCGCCCAATTCGGGTGGGCGTCAATTTGTCGTCGATTATGTTCTCCAAGAAAAACGTTCCGCTGCTTGTCGCCAAGGCGCTCGCCGAGACAGGCCTTGACCCGCGATTGCTCGATCTGGAGTTAACCGAAAGCATTGTTATGCATGACGCTGAGGCGGTCGCCAAGGATCTGCACCAGATTCGAGAGCTTGGCGTCGGCATTTCGATCGATGATTTCGGAACCCGTTATTCGACGCTGACTTACGTCAAGCAATTTCCGATCGATCGGCTCAAGATCGATCAGTGCTTCATTCGAGATCTCATAACAAATCCCAGCGATGCGGCGATCGTCAGAGCGATCGTGAGTCTCGGTCACAGCCTGGGCCTCGAAATCATCGCAGAGGGGGTGGAGACGGCGAAGCAACTAGCGCTGCTGCGCGCCGAAGGGTGCGATGAAGCGCAGGGCTTCTTCTATGCCCGGCCAATGTCGTCAGAAGACCTTGTCGCGTTCGTCACTCAACGTGGCGCGCAAGCGCAGAGCGCATGAGCAATATGATGCGTGCAGCCTTCTTGCGAGGAATAGGTCGATACCTGTCAACCGACTTCCGTGTCGGTCCCATATTGTCCTGGTGTCGGCAGAGGCTGCGTGGTCGGCCGGATAGCGAACACGAGTTGACGCTAAACAGGCTGGCACTAAGTGGGGCCGCTTTCGCCTATCTCTTGGTTGCCGCGTGGTCCGGGCGTCTGGACGCGTACGAGATGATACGCTCCCAAGGTGCCTACTTTGCAGTTTATCAGTTTATTGCCGTCGCGATATTTTTGCACATCCTTTACCGGCCGAGCGAATCCATAGGACGACGCCTCCTTGGAATGTCGATAGATTTCTGTGTTTTTTCTTATGGAATGCACGTCTGCGGCGAGACATTCGCGCCTCTCTATCCCGTCTATCTGTGGGTTGTTTTTGGAAACGGATTTCGCTTTGGGATTCCCTATTTGGCTGCGGCCAGTGCCCTCAGCGTCCTGACTTTCGGTACCGTCATTGCGACGACAGCATATTGGAGGGAGCACCAGGGGCTTTCCGTGGGTCTTCTGGCTGCTCTGATTCTACTACCGGCCTATGTTTCGACGCTGATCCGTAAGCTGTCAGAAGCCAAGCGGCAGGCGGAAGAGGCAAGCCGTGCGAAAAGCGTCTTTCTCGCCAGCATTAGCCATGAATTCCGGACGCCGCTCAATGCGATCATGGGACTGAGTACACTATTATCCGGCACGCCGCTTAATTCGGACCAAAAGGCGATGTGCACGACAATCGGGGGGGCAGGCCGCCGGCTGCTTACGCTGATCAATTCGGTGCTCGACTTCTCACGCGCGGAAGAAGGCCGAATGCCGAGCAAGCAGGTCGCCTTCGACCTGTTGCATGTTTTGGCCGAGATTCGAAGCATGTTGTCGGTGGAGGCCGAGGCCAAGGGTTTGCGTTTTTCGGTTCATTGCACAACGCGCACGCCACCCCTCGTGATTGGAGACAAAATTCATCTCGAAAACATTCTTATCAACCTCGTTGGCAATGCTATAAAATTCACCGAACGAGGCTACGTTGTTGTGGCGATGGATGCTGTTGCGCACAGCACGGGCAAGGTGCGCCTACGCTTCGAGGTGACGGACACTGGGATCGGTATAAGCGAAGAGGCTCAGGCCCGTGTGTTCGATCGCTTTACTCAGGCAGATGAAACGATCATCGATCGTTTTGGCGGCACGGGCCTTGGTCTTGCGATCGCCAAGCAACTCGTCGGGTTGCAGGGTGGTGACATTGGCGTCCAAAGTTCGCTTGGCAAAGGCAGTACGTTCTGGTTTGAGGTGGACGTTAGATCGCAGGAACGAGACATTCCAAGCGAGCATCTAGAATCTGTGCCGACTATTCTAGTGACCGGAAACCAGGAGGTTCGGGAGCTTGTGGGGTTCTGGGCGCAGAACGTTACATTTGCTACCGACTTCGATGAAGCGCTCAAGCTCGCTGCACGCCGAAAGGATGGGGCCGCGGTAGCGATCATCTATGACGAGACCGGCAAGAGAGAAAACGAAGCCGCATTCATTCAATGGGCGGACGGGAATCGACCCGGTATAGCCGCGCCCATTCTCCTTACAGACGCCCCCACCGATGGCTTGCCAGCGCCACCATTGCGCAGCAGGTTCGTTACTGCGCTGAGTGTCCCGCTCGACCGCGAAATGCTTGCGGCAGGTCTTCGGATCGCGCGTGTCCTCAACGGTGTTGGAGAGCACAATAGCTCGAACGCGGACTCGATCGTTTCTGCAAGGCGTCCGCTTACAATTTTGGTGGCTGAGGACAACCGAACCAACCAAATGGTTGTCACCAAGATTTTGGAAAGGGCAGGCCATCGCGTGGTCATTGTCGACAACGGAGAGGCCGCGCTCGATGCGCTAGACGAGGGTAAATTCGATTTGGCGATATTGGACCTGAATATGCCGATTATGAACGGCATAGAGACCGCGAAGCTATATCGCTTCGCTTCATTGGGGCAATCGCGCGTGCCCATTATTGCGTTGACTGCCGACGCAACGGAGGATGCCGGACGGCGCTGCGAGGAAGCCGGGATGGACGCCTGCCTCACCAAACCAATTGACCCGCATCGATTAATAGAGGCCATAGATAAGCTGATAGAGAGTGCGGCACCGGGGCTTCAAGCGAATCGAGACGCGGCTGATGGCGTGCTGGAGTCACGCCAAAATTGGGGGGAGGGCGTCCCCGTAGACTTCGACACTCTCAAATCACTTGAGAATTTGGGAGGCGCGAAATTCGTTGAGGAGATTACAGGGCAGTTCGTCGAGGACGCTGCTGCGATCCTGCGCAAACTCGGGCAGGCAATGGCTTCCAGTGATGTGCAGGCGTTTCGTGAGTTGTTGCACGCGCTCCGCAGCACATCGGCTAATATCGGGGCGTCAGCCGTCTACGAAATGTGTTTGGAGTGGCGATCGATCGCCGCCGAAGACCTCGCGGACAATGGCGACAGGCACCTCAAAAAGCTAGAGGGAGAATTCGAGCGCGTCTGTGTCGCGCTGGACAGAGAGGTCCCAGAACGCAGCGCCGCAGCTTGACTGATCGAGAATCCAAACGATTATTTTAGGATCGAACGCCACTCAGACGACGCAGTTGGGCGCCCATCAATCTCTCCATTCTGCGCAGATCGGATTCTTGAAGATGCATCGCGTGCTCCGCCCAAATGTCGGTTATGTCGCGGAGTTCATCGAGGGATAAAGGATTAATACGCATACTGACGCTACGAAGAGATTGGTGGACGCGGTGTTGGCGCCGGTTGTTGGCGATGTACTGGCGAACAGCCTCTTCGCCATGCCCGTCCTCGGCAAGTATATCGATCAATCCCATTTGGTGCAGTTCGGACGCGCTATAGAGTCGGCCGCTGAGAATCATCTTTTGCGCGTGGGCAGCGTCAATTTTTCGGGATAGATAGCTGTACGCGCCCATTCCTGGGAAGAGATTGAAGAGGATCTCGGGAAACCCAAACTTCGCGCTTTTTTCCGCGACGAGAACATTGAAGGATAGTGCACCTTCGAGGCCGCCACCAAGCGCATCGCCTTGGACGAGGGCGATCGTGACTAGCGGGAGGTGGAAGCCGACCGTCATGTGATAGGCAACATCCACACATTGATGCGCATAGTCACGCAATGTGTCGAGATCACGGGCCCGAATGCACTCGACGAAAAATCCGAGATCACCGCCAAGATTGTAGATTCCTGAAAGGCGCGAGCCTCCGACAAAATACTTGAACGGAGGGGCCTCGCCAGGCCGAAGTTCGGAAAATATACGCTGTAGCATTCGCCTGACTGAAATCAGTTCAGTGAGCAGGCTTCGCGTGAAGCTGGGTGGTCCGGCCGGTCGCATGAAGCACCAGATCGCCTCAGCCCGCGGGTCCGGCACCACGTCGAGCTCGCGATAAGACGCATTGGCTATGGCGCTATCAATACGAGTGGTCTCGTAATTTGGTTCGCCAAGGTCCGTATGTGCGACTTTGTCGGCTGTCCAAAGCTCCAACTGGTGTGGGGACGCGGTCCCTTCGCTGCCAAAAAGGTGATGTATAGGCGTAACATTGGATCTTGTTACAACCGGATGCATTTTAGTGAATTTCCACTTACTTGCCGCCCGAAACAATATTAACTGATTATTAAGCGATTAGTACGCCAAGAGGTCAGGGTGGTTAATGCAATAGATCGGGATTAAGTATTTCGGTCTCAGCTAAAAATAAGGGCTTGTTGACCGCAGTT
>DATDMA010000393.1:0-5753 GCA_036519015.1 Pseudolabrys sp.
AGCGAGAGATAGAGCTGGCTCGGCCCGCGCATCATCAGCGCCGCCTCGTTGGTGGTCATCGTCCGCGCGGTGAACGTGCGCTTCGACGGCTCCATCATGCCGATCACCGCGCCGCCGCGCCGTACGGTAAACTTCGCGATCTGCGCGGTGTAGTTCGGGCCCGGCCGCTGCACCAGGCCGTCGAAACTCAGGTCATAGCCTGAGAGCGACACGGTCTGCGACGGCTTCAGCGCGACAATGCGCTCGGTGCCCCATGTGTCGGCGCAAACGATGCCGAGCATCGTCAGCGCGATGCCGAAATGCGCCACCGCCGTGCCCCAGGCAGAGCGCGGCATTCCGGCCGCGCGCATGCGCACGGTCGGGAACGGTGCGCGGAACAGGCTGGTGCGCTCGGCGAGATCGACCACCGCGCCGGCCATCACATACAGCGCGAGCCCGACGCCAAACGGCGCCAGCACCGAATGCCCGCCTTCCATCACAAACACGCCGGCGACCCCAAGCACGCCGACGCCGAAGGCCACCATCAGCCGTTGCGCCACGCCTAAGAGATCGCCGCGCTTCCACGCAAGAAGCGGTCCGAACGGTATGGCAAACAACAGCGCAACCATCAGCGGACCGAAGGTGAGATTGAAAAACGGCCCGCCGACCGAAATTTTTTGTCCGTTCACCGCTTCCAGCGCCAGCGGATAGAGCGTGCCGACGAACACGGTCAGGCAGGCGGTGGTGAGGAAAAGGTTGTTGAACACCAGCGCGCCTTCGCGCGAGATCGGCGCGAAGAGGCCGCCCTGCTTCAGCAGCGGCGCGCGCCAGGCGAAGAGCGTGAGCCCGCCGCCGATAAACAGCACGAGGATCGCGAGGATGAAGACGCCGCGCATCGGATCGGTGGCGAAGGCATGCACCGAGGTGAGCACGCCGGAGCGCACCAGGAACGTGCCGATCAGAGACAGCGAGAAGGTGAGGATCGCGAGCAGGATGGTCCAGATCTTCAGCGCATTGCGCTTTTCCATCACCACGGCGGAATGCAGAAGCGCGGTGCCGGAGAGCCACGGCATCAGCGAGGCGTTCTCCACCGGATCCCAGAACCAGAAGCCGCCCCAGCCGAGCGTGTAATAGGCCCAGTACGAGCCCATCGCGATGCCGATGGTCAGGCACATCCAGGCGGCGAGCGTCCACGGCCGCACCCAGCGCGCCCAGGCGGCATCGATGCGGCCTTCGATCAGCGCGGCGATCGCGAAGGAAAACGCGATGGAGAAGCCGACATAGCCGAGATAGAGCAGCGGCGGATGGATGGCGAGACCAGGGTCCTGCAGGATCGGATTGAGATCGCGCCCCTCGAACGGGGCTTGCGGCAGCCGCGTGAACGGGTTCGAGGTGAGCAGGATGAAGAGGTAGAAGGCGCAGGCGATCCACGACTGCACCGCCAGCACATTTGCCTTCAATGTCGAGGGCAGATTATTGCCGAACGCGGCAACCATCGCGCCGAACAGCGCCAGGATGAGCACCCACAGCAGCATCGAGCCTTCGTGGTTCCCCCAGACGCTGGTGATCTTGTAGATCAGCGGCATCATCGAGTGCGAGTTTTCGAAGACCGTCGCCACCGAGAAATCCGATGTGACGTAACAGATCGCCAGCGCCGTGAACGACAGCGCGACGAAGAAGAACTGCATCAGCGCGGTTGAATCCGCGAGCCGCATCAGCGCGTCGTCGCGGCGGCGCGCGCCGATCACCGGCACGACCGACTGGATCAGTCCGAGAGCCAGCGCCAGCACCAGCGCATAGTGACCGAGCTCTGGGATCATTTCGCCTCGCCTTCCTGCCAGCGTCCTGTCTTCTTCAAGGCGTCGACCACCTCGCGCGGCATGTAGCGTTCATCATGCTTGGCGAGCACGGTGTCGGCAATGACGGTGCCGCCGCCATCGATCTTGCCCTCGGCGACGACACCCTGCCCCTCTCGGAACAGGTCCGGCACGATGCCCTGATAGCGTACCGGAAGATCGTGATCGCCGTCGGTCACTTCGAACCGGATGCGCATGTCGTCGCCACGTTGCAGGCTCCCCGGCTTGACCAATCCGCCGACGCGGATTCGTGTTCCTGCCGCAATGTGCTTTTCGGCAACGTCGCTCGGCGAATTGAAAAAGACGATGGAGCCGCTCAACGCATTGAGCACGAGGCCGACCGCGATCGCCAGCACGCCGACGCTTCCTCCGATCAAAGTCAGCCGCCGCTGCTTGCGCGTCATCGCTTCATGCTCAGCCTTCGAGGCCCAAGTCTTTGATCATGTCTTCGATGCGGCGCAATTTGTCGGGATCGCCGGCAAGCGCGCGCTTGGCATCGGTTGCAGCGGCGAGCGCCTTGTTGCGATCGCCGAGCACCATATAGGCCCGCACCAGGCGCTGCCACCCTTCGATGTCATCCCCGTTCTGCTTCAAACGATCGGCAAGCCGCGCAACCATGCCGCGGATCATGTCGCCGCGGTCTTTCTCGTTCATGGCGTTCGCAGCGGCGACGTCGTCCGCGTTCGGACCGGGAGACTTTGCAACAGGCGGTGGGGTTCCGCCGACACGCGCCAGCGACTCGCGCACGGTTGCGGCCCAGGGCGCATCCGGCGGCGCCTTCTCCAGCATGCCGCGCCAGATCGCCGCAGCCTTCGGCTTGTCGCCGTCCTGCTCGGCCGCCAGCCCAAGGAAGAATTGCGCCTTGAGCGCATTGGCATCGAGCGCGACCGCGCGCTCGAACGCGCTCTTGGCCTCATCGGTGACGATGCCGTTCGAGGCCGCGGTCAGCGCCTCGCCGAGATCGGACTGCCGGTCGGACGTTTCGCCCGAAAGCACGAGCAGCTTGCGGCGCGCGCTCACCGCGTCCGCGAAACGGCCGAGCCGCAGATAGACCGGCGCCAGCACCTCATAGCCACGCGCATCGTTGGGATCGCGCTCGAGATGCGCCTCCACCTGCGACACCAGGGCCATAATCGAATTGTTTTGCGGCGCCGCGCGCAGGCGCGCGGCCAGAGGTTCACCCGGCAATTGCGGCGAGCCGAGTGCGAGATAAAACGCCGCGGCCCCCAGCGGCAGCAGCAACAGCCCGGCTACCGCGGTCGCGCGCCGGCGCCAGAGCGGCGAGGCCGCATCCCCCGGCTTTGGCTTAGCGGCCGCGTCCGCCGCGCCGATCAGCCGCCGCGACACCTCGACGCGGGCGGCCTCGGCCTCCGGCTGGCCGATCAGGCCGGCGGCGCGATCGCGAACGATCTCGTCCAATTGGTCACGATAGACGGCGATATCGCTGCCCCCGGGCGCTCCGCCACGGCGCGACAACGGCCAAAGCACGGCGAAAATCGCCGCTGCCGTCATCAGCGCGAAGACCAGCCACAGGGTCATTGAGCCATTCCGCCTTCGCCGCCTCGGTGCGGGCGGCGTGTGAGGGGCATACATCAGGCCCAATGATGGCGGCAATGAGCAAGATCGGGGGGACCGCCCGGGCGCGAAGCTCGCGAAAATGTCAGCCGCGCGCAGCCTTGCGCTCGGAGGCCTGCGCCACCTCAGCCGCCTTGCCCAGCATGGCCGCATAGTCCTTGCCGAACACCTTGGCGCAGAGGCGCACCGCGGCGTCGACCTGCGACTGGCGGAAGCTGCGGTCGCCGTCGCCCGCATGGCGTATGCCCTCGAGCAGCGCGCGGGAGCCGTCCTCGAGATAGCGTTGCAATTCGGAGAATGTCCGCTGCGTCATTTCGCTGATGGCGAGTTCGCCGGCGAACGTGCGGCATATGCCGACAAACTCGACCAGCGCCTCGGTCTCGGCGACTTCATCCGGATCAAGCGCCGAGTTGGCGCGGATTTCGGAGGACGGGCGCGGCCGCAGCAGGCGGCGCACGCGGCCCGGCATGGACTCGATCTCCGAGCGCAGCAAATCGGAGATCTGGGCGCGCTGCGCAGCGAGCGCACGGCCCCAGGTGCTGTCCACCGGCAGGTCGAGTTCGGTGCGCAAGCCCCGCGCGCAGTCGTGGATGGTCTTGAGCAGCACGCCGACCGCAACGCCCTGCCCGCTGCGCAGGTCATTGCGCAATTCGCCGACCAGCCGTTCGAGTTCGGCCAGCACGATGGTCACCGTCACGCCGTAAGGCGACTCGGCAACGCGCGCGGCGGTGTCACTGCCGGCGGCATTGACACCGAAGCGGATCAACTGCCACGGCGCCGCCAGCCGGTTCATCACCATCAGCAGGGAATAAAGCATCAGGTCGCGGTCGCGCGCCGCGATGCTTTCGACCATCGCCTTGCAATCGGCGATCTGTTCGTTGGTGAGATTGCCGAAGCGCAGCGGCAGATGCGAGCCCAAGGTGGACAACAAATTGCGGCCTTTGAGCACGCTCTTGAGCGCCGCCGCGTCGGCGGCATCGCGTGGCGTGCCGATTTGCGAGCGTAGGCGCCGCAACAGCTTTTCATCGTCGGCGGCGGCAAAGGCGCCATCGATGGCCAGGCCGACGCGATCCTGGAACGCGCGCGCGAGCTTTGCAGCCTTTTCTTCGTCGCCGGCGAGCAGCGCTTCGCCCACGGCGTCGCAATAGGCGTTGGCTTCGGTGGCGACCAGATCGCGCCGAATCCAATTCCACAGTGCGTCGAGCGAGGCGCGTGCGATACGGCCGGGATGCTTGTGGTCGGCGCGGTCGTCGACAAGGAACGGCTCAAGCGGCGTGAAGAACAGCCGCTCGGCATGGCTGACGCGCAGGCCGCCTTCGCGCTGCTCGCGCACGATGTGACGCAGCTCCTGGAGCACCAGGTCGGCGCCGGCCGGGTCGTCGCCGCGCAGCACAGCGCGTTCGAGTTCGCCGATGAGCAGCGAACGCGCCTGTGGTGAGAGCTCGCGCAAATAGGCTCGCAGCCGCTCGACCGTGGTCTCGGCGCCCGCCATGCCCCCTCGATCCGTAAACAAACCTTCCGTATAGTACCGCAGGGAGGCTTAAGGAGCTTTTAAGGATGTTCGGACGGTTTCAGCCCAGCGGCGTCCAGCTGCCGTCCGGATTGCGACAGGCGGTGCCGCGCGCGGTCTGCGGTCTGCCGTCGATATAGATGGTGTGGGTGAACGAGCGGCAATTGCGGCCGGCGTCCGCATAGGCCGGACCCGGCACCACCGTGCCGTAGCGGCCGGAGTCAGGATTGCGCCAGGACACCGGCGCGCCGGACGGTCCGCTCTCCAGCGCTTCCATCTGCGCCGCGTAGGCGCGCTGCCGGTCCTGCTCGTCGAGCGAGGCGCCGATGCGGTTACCGATCAGGCCGCCCAGCAGACCACCGACGGCGGCGCCGGCCAGGCGATTCCCGGCTCCCCCGCCCGCGACCGCGGCGCCCAGGAGCGCGCCGCTACCCGCGCCGAGCAGCGTGCCGGTGTTCTCCCGCGGTCCGGGGCCGAATCCATCCGGGCTGCCGGCACAGGCGGCGAGCGACAGACCGACGAGCGACATTGCGACCAGCTTGGACGTGGACATAGCGATCCCCCGGAAATCGGCACGAAACAAAGACGAATCCGCCGTTGCAGCGGACTACCAGTCTATCGAGAGGGGAGGATTCGGGCAAAACAGGGGCCTCGCGGGCGCAACCGAGCCGGTCCTGTGACGTTGTTCCGCACGCCACATTGGGGGCGCTGCGGGAGATTTGGGTGCTGAAATCGTATCGGCTTGAGAATGGCAATTTGCTCGAATTCGAGGGGCCCATCGATGCCGAGAGCCTGCACAGGGCCCAATGGATCGACCTCTGCGACGCGACGCC
>DATDMA010000394.1:0-3705 GCA_036519015.1 Pseudolabrys sp.
GCTCGAACAGCACCGCGACCTCATCCTTCTTGATGCCGCCGCCGCCGGACGCCTCGATGAACATGCCGCAACCGATGCCGCGCAGCTTGCCCTCGCGCTGCGATTGGCGCCGGCGCACGCGGAAGCTATCCCACTCCGACAACTCGCGCGCCTTCGCCGCCGCGCCAAGGAAATCACCGCTGTCGAAATTGGTGCCGGTGAGGGTCTTGTAGGGCATCTGATCTTTCTTGATCAGATTGCGGCGGCGCAGCTCGAGCGGATCGACGTCCAGCTTGACGGCAGCCTCATCGACGAGACGCTCGACGATATAATTCGCCTCGGGACGCCCGGCGCCGCGATAGGCATTGGTCGGCGAGGTGTTGGTGATCACCTGGCGATGCCGGCCATAGAGCGCGTCGACCTGATACACGCCGGCGCCGATGAAGCGGCCATTCAGCGAGTTCGTCAGAACGCCGGCTGGCGCGAGATAGGCGCCCGAGTCGCAAAGCCAGTTCGTCCGCAGCGCAAGGAACTTGCCGCGCTTGTCATAGGCGAGCTCGCCAAACAACGAGATGGCACGGCCGTGGTTGTCGGTGAGGAAATCCTCCGAGCGAGTCGACAGCCACTTCACCGGCCGCTTCAGCGTTTTCGCCAGATGCAGCAGCACCGGATATTCGGGGAACGGCGCTGTGCGCGCGCCGAAGGCGCCTCCGACATCGAGCATGCGCACGCGCACGCGGTCGGCCGGTAAGCCGGTCATGATCGCCAGATCGTGGCCGAAGGCGGCCCCGCCCTGGTTGGCAGCCCAGACATCGAAGCTGTCGCTCGCGGCGTCATAGGAAACCAGCGCGCCGCGCACCTCGAGCGGAGTCGGCGCCACGCGCGGGCTTTCGGCGTTCAGCGTGACGACGCCGTGCGCGCGTGCGAAAGCCTCCGCGGTCTTCTGCTCGTCGCCATACTCGAAATCGAAGCAGATGTTGCCGGGGATGTTGTCGTGGATGGCCACGGCGCGGGCCGCCATCGCCTTGTCGAAGCCGATGAGGACGGGCAGGTCCTCGTATTCGATCTCGATGAGATCGACCGCATCGCGGGCCGCAGCCGCCGTCTCGGCAACCACCACGGCGACTTCCTCGCCAACGAAGCGGACGCGGTCACGCGCGAGCACCGGCCGCGCCGGCGCGAGGATGCCTTGGCCGCCGCGGCCGGGCGGCGGCGAGATCGGTGGAATGGTAGCAAAGCCGGCGTCGGCCACATCGCGTCCGCTGAGCACGGCGAGGACGCCGGGGCTGCTCGCCGCGGCCGACGTGTCGATGGCCGTGATGATGGCGTGCGCGCGATCGGAACGCCGGAAGGCGGCGTAGACCTGATGCTCCAGATTCCAGTCGTTGGTGTAGCGGCCCTGGCCGGTGACCAAGCGCTGATCCTCGCGCCGGCCCTTGTACGTGGAGTGTGTGTCGGACATTCCGTTCCATGTCGCTTGCGTGGTCGCCCACGCGTCATGAACAGGAAAACGACACGGACTGCAACCGTTGTGGCCCGGCGGGCACGACCTTTGAGCGAGCCCACGGGAACGAGTCCCCGGCCCAATGAATTAGCCAATCCGAGGTGATTGCCCATGGCCAAACGCACACGCCAGCCCGAAGCCAATCCGGACGACGACGACAGCCCGCTCTCCATTTCGCCGGAGCAGGTCTGCTTCCTCATCATCAAGGCGCGCGAGTTCGACGCCAAAGACGTTGTCACCGAGCCCGACCCGGCCTCGAACCCGTCCGACGACAGGGACGCCGCGGTGCTCGAAGATCACCGCGACGATCCGGTGGTCCAGGAGATCGCGGACTTCGTCAATGCGCTGTCGGAGGACCAGCAGATCGATCTCGTCACGCTCACCTGGCTGGGCCGCGACGACTACACCGCCGACGATTGGCCAACGGTGCGCGAGGAGGCCGCGCGCGCGCACAACCGCCGCACAGCGGTGTATCTACTCGGCATACCGATGGTGGGTGATTTCCTCGAGGAAGGCCTGTCTATGATGGGTTACTCCTGCGAGGAATTCGAGATCAACCGGCTATAGGCCTTCCACGCAGTTGATCGAGCCGATACAGCGGCGTCATACACGCTTGCTGTGTCGCCCTGTTGTCACGGTCCCACAGCACAATTCTCCGGAAGTGGGACTTTGACCTATGAATGACATGATCACGATCGGCGAGCGTGACCTTTTCCTCGTCGTCGACATGCAGAACGACTTCTGCCCGGGCGGGAAACTGGCGGTGCCGCACGGCGCCGAAGTGGTGCCGCTGATCAACGACATCGCAGCGAAGTTCGCCCATGTGGTGTTGACGCAGGATTGGCACCCAGGCGGGCATCTCTCGTTCGCCTCCTCGCATCCCGGCAAAAAGCCGTTCGAGAGCATCGAGGCCGCCTATGGCAGCCAAGTGCTGTGGCCGGACCATTGCGTGGAGAACACGGCCGGTGCCGCGTTCCACAGCGATCTGGCGATCCCTCATGCGGAGCTGGTGCTGCGCAAAGGATATCACCGCGAGATCGACTCATATTCGGCGTTCTATGAGAACGACCGCGAGACCCCGACGGGCCTCTCCGGCTATCTGGGCGAACGCGGCTTCAAACGAGTCTTCCTTGCCGGCTTGGCTTTCGATTTCTGTGTACGCTATTCGGCGGAAGACGCGGTGCGCGAAGGCTTCGAGGCGATCGTGATCGATGACGCCTGCCGCGGCATTGATTTGGAAGGGTCGATCGCAGCCACGCGCGAAGTTTTTGCGAAACTCGGCATCTATAGCGTCTCGGCGGGCGAGATCGCAGGTGTGCGTTAGGGCGGAGTTTCCTTAAGCGGAATCGACGGCCTCTATCCGTCATCCTGAGGTGCGAGCCCGCAGGGCGAGCCTCGAAGGATGTCGGCCGCTGAGTTTCCGCAGGCTGCCGCGCCTCGGCCGTCGCCCTTCGAGGCTCGCTGCGCTCGCTCCTCAGGGTGACGGAACGAAGAGCCCGCTCAATCAAAAGGAGTCTAATCTAGAAAAACGCGAGCGTCTCGCAGCCGACGCCCGCGGCGAAGTTGGTCAGGACCTGCCGCTTGGCCAGATCGATCACATGAATGCTGCCGTCGCCCTGACAACCGACCAGCAGCAAGCTCGCACGAAACGCACCATCCATTGGCTGCTTGCCGACGCTGAGCGTCGTCTGCTGCGTGAACGTCGGATCGATCAGGGTCGCGGTGCCACTGCGCATACTGGTGACAAGCACCACCGCGCCATCCGGGCTGAAGCGCACGATCTGCCCAGGCTCCGGGACACCGTCGAGACGTACGCTTTTCACGATCTCGAGCGTGCCAGTATCGATCAGATAGATCGTCGGCTCCTCGTCATCGGTCGCCACCAAAAGCTTCCCGTCGGGCGAAGCTGCGATGCCGGCCAGCGGATGCGGCATCGCAATGTGCCGGACCAGCTTGCGCGCGCTGACGTCAATGACGGCGATCGACGCGTCTTCCTCATTCTCGGTGAAGAGATGCCGGCCGTCGGGCGCGAAGGTGAGCCGATGCGCATTGGTCGAGCCCGTCTCGATCGCGCCGGCCACCGCGCGCTCTTGCAGATCGACCAGCGCGACCACGCCGCTGTTCTCGCAGGTGATATAGAGCAGGCCGTCCGGGCCAATTTGCAGGCTGTGCGGCGAGACGTAAGGCGACAGATCGATATCGCCGACATGCGCCTGCGTCGC
>DATDMA010000395.1:0-2694 GCA_036519015.1 Pseudolabrys sp.
GGGCGGCAGGTGCTGTTCGGTTGGGGGTGCCAATCTTGGGCCCCGAGTCAAAGTCGCTTCAAGCGAGGGCTTTGAGACCATGTCACGAGTTCCGACCCTGTCCAGCCCGTTCTTGTTAGGCTTCGACGAGATCGAGCGCATCCTCGACCGCGTCGCCAAGGGTGCCGACGGCTATCCGCCCTACAACATCGAACGGGTCGCGCGCGACGGACAGAGCCCGGAGCGGCTGCGGATCACGCTCGCCGTGGCCGGCTTCACCCGCGATCAGCTCGATGTTTCAGTTGAGGAAAGTCAGTTGGTGATTCGCGGGCGCCAGCAGGACGACAAGACACGCCAATATCTCCACCGTGGTATAGCCGCGCGTCAATTCCAGCGCACCTTTGTACTGGCAGACGGGATGGAAGTGCTCGGCGCGGACTTGAAGAACGGGCTGCTGTCGATCGATCTTGTCCGGCCGCAGCCGGAGCGGATCGTGAAGTCGATCTCGATCAACGAGCTGGAATGACGAACTCGTGAAGTAGGACTCGACCGCGTCAAGCGTTCAATGGAAAGAGGAGTCGAGGGCCATGACCAACGACAAAACTATCGAGATGGATACCACTCATCCGGCGATCACACAGGAAGCGCTGGCGCATCTCGGCGACGGCCATATTGCCTATGTGAAAGAGGTCCGGTCGGAAGACGTCGCCACGATGTTTCCGCAAGCGCCGAAGATCGAGCCGGGCATCACGCTGTTCGCGCTGCATGCCGCCGACGGTACGCCGATCATGCTCACCGATACGCGCGAAGCCGCACTCGCCAATGCCTGGAGCCAGGAGCTCGAGGCCGTGAGCGTGCATTAAAGAAGTTGCGCGTAACGGCGCAAGACAGCATCACACGCATGGCGTCATGCCCGGCCTTGTGCCGGGCATCCACTTCTTTACGGTATCAGAAAGCAAGACGTGGATGGCCGGGACAAGCCCGGCCATGACGGAGAAACTCAGCGCTCCACGATACGGCGTTACGCCGCGCTGCTGGCCGGCGGCATCGAGAGCACCGCATAGAGCGCATCGGCATCGCGCGATTCGCGTAGGCGCCGCGCGATCTCAGGATCGCGCAGCAGGCGCGCCACGCGCGCGAGCGCCTTCAAGTGATCGGCGCCCGCCGCTTCCGGCGCCAGCAGCAGAAACACGAGATCGACCGGCTGCGCATCGAGCGCCTCGAAATCGATCGGGCGCTCCAGCCGAGCGAACAAGCCGAACAGGCGGCCGAGCTTCGGCAATTTTCCGTGCGGAATGGCAACGCCGTTGCCGACCGCGGTCGAACCCAGCTTCTCGCGCTGCAAAAGGATTTCCAGAATCGCGCGTTCGTTCTGCCCCGTGAGCTCAGCCGCGCGTGCGGCCAACTCCTGGATCGCTTGCTTCTTGTTGTTGACCTTGAGCGCCGGAAGGATTGCGTTCGGTGCAACGAGATCGGTGAGCGTCATGGACGTGTCCAAGATCGGAAATGACGGCGCCGAATTGCAAGGGGGTGTCGAAGGCGGCGGACCATAGGAGCGGCGGGTGCCTGCGTCAATGGCCGGGCCGGGGCAACATCTGCCCCTTTTTCTCGCATGCGTTAACGTCAGGCACCGCGCCGGGCCCCTTGGTCCTTGCGGCGGCGCTTGTAGCGGCGCAGGCGCTTTTCGATACGCACGGCCGCCTGTTCGGCGCTGTCATAGGCATCGGCGGCCATGCCTTCGGCTTCGAGCAGAGCGCCGGAATCCAGATGCAGGACGCATTCCGTGCGGAAACCGAAGCCATCGCGGCCGACGGTCGCATGGCCCGAATAGCCGCCGCGGAAATACTTCGACGTCGCTTCCTCGACACGATCGGTGATGCGTTGTTGAAGGGCCATTCCGACGTTGATGTTCCGACCCGAAACGCGCAGCGGCATGCGACGCCTCCTTTGAGTGCGCGCGGCGCTCGGCCGCGCCTGACCCGCGCGGGTGCATGGCCCCCGGAAGCCGGTTCCCGCGCGTGCCGCGGGGCTCTCGGGAGCGTACCCGTCGCTGCCAAAGATTTCAGCGTAGAAACGTTCCTCACGTCAATGGCGCGTGAGCGTGAGTACATTCATGCCGTCGCCGCCTGTTTCTCGCGCCGCCGTTGTACCGAAGAGGGTATCCGCATCGCTTCCCGGTACTTGGCGACCGTCCGGCGGGCGATGTCGATGCCGGCACCGCGCAGCTTTTCCACAATCGTATCGTCGGACAACACGTCCACGGCGCTCTCGCCGTCGATGAGCTGACGGATGCGATGACGCACCGCCTCGGCGGAGTGCGCCTCGCCGCCGTCGGCGGAGGCGATCGACGATGTGAAGAAATATTTCAGTTCGAAGATGCCGCGGGTGGTCGCCATGTATTTGTTGGCGGTGACACGCGACACGGTCGACTCATGCATGCCGATGGCGTCGGCGACGGTCTTGAGATTGAGCGGGCGCAAATGCTGGACGCCATGCGCGAAGAAGCCGTCCTGCTGGCGCACGATCTCGCTCGACACTTTGAGGATCGTCTTGGCGCGCTGATCGAGCGCGCGCACGAGCCACGTCGCCGTTTGTAGACAATCTGCGACGTAGGACTTGTCCTTGTCGCCGCGTGTCGCCTTCGCGACCTGCGCATGATAGCGCTGATTGATCAGCACTTTCGGCAGCGTGTCGGAATTCAGTTCGACCTGCCAG
>DATDMA010000396.1:0-2719 GCA_036519015.1 Pseudolabrys sp.
GCGGCCGGCGCGATATCCCACAACGCTCGGACCTGGATGCGGCGCGCGACGACCGCGGCCGAAGCTGCAACATGACAAAGGAATGCCGAATGAGTGACGAGACAAAAAGGCCGACAAATCTCCGTGCCAACGTGATGCCGACCGACGGATATGTCTTGACGATTGATGGCAAGCTGAAGGCGCGATACGAAACCGAAATGGAGGCGACCGCCGAAGGCTCCAAACTTAAGCAGCGTTTCCCCGTGATCCAGGTCGCCGTGTATGACGCAGCTGGTCGGATCTACACGCCGGTGGATCTGCCGCCGACGTGATGGCGCTGAAGCACGTTCGTGCCGACGTCGCGCGTTGAGGATTACCGCAGCGACGCCGTCGTCTGCGTCGTAAAGGTCGCTGTCGCCAGGAACACCACCGCATTGCCGCTGAAGCGGTCGGTGAACATGCCGAGCGACGGATCGGCCGAGAAACTCATCATCACCGATTGCGACGGTTTGTAGAACAGGCTCTGCAACGGCCGCGGATCATACTCGCCCGCGCGCGTCGCGGTCATGAAGCCACTCACGCTCGGTGTCAGCACGGCGGCGCGTAGCCACAGACTGTCGGGGTTCTGTCCGCCGAGCGCCATGGCCGGCATCAGTGGCGGCTTCGCCACCACGCTGGTGTTGTCGGAGGCCGGCATCACACTTGCCTCAGGCGCCAGCTGCGGCACGGCCTCGCCCATCGGCCGGACCCGTGCCGCGCGCGGCGCAGGCGCCGGAGCAAGAGGCTCGGCATAGGCGAGGGCGCTCAAGCCGGTGTTGCCGGTGCTGCCGGTGGTCGCCGGCTCGGTGACGTCGAACGGCGAAATGACGGCGGCGCGGCCTTGGAACCGGTCTTCCGCGAGCGGGCTCTGCCAGATCCCGCGCGCATCGAAAATATTACCGGCGGTCGACGCGGTCGCGAACACCGGCGCCTCCGCCTGCGGCATCGCCGGCGCGGCCATTGCGACCTGCACCGCCTGCTTCGGCCGCGACGCCGGCAGCCGCACCACGCGCTCAGTGGCGACCGCCGTCGGCGGCGCCAGGCTGGCGACGGTGGTCGGCATGCGGCCGCGCTTCTGCGCCGCCTTGGGCGCGGGATCAGCTTGCTGATCGTCGCTCGCTTCGTCGGTATCCCTCTGTTTGCCGAAATTGAACAGGCTGGCCAACAGGCTGCGCTCCTGTTTGGGCCCTTGCCGAACCACGTTCTCCGCCTCCTGCTCCTGGCTGGCGGTGATCACGCCGGCCGTGCGGGCGGCTTCCAGAGAGTTCGTGTTCGGAGCATTGCCACGGCGCTCCACTTCGGCGAGCGCCAGGGCATAGCCGGGCAGCGGATGGCCGTCGGAGGGCATGTGCACGGTGCGGCCGCTCGGGAACACCTTGGACAGCTGCGCATAAGTCATGCGCGGCCAGTGGCGGACGCTGCCGGTATCCATGTGCACGAAAGGCGAGCCGGAGGTCGGGTAGAAGCCGACGCCGCCGCGCTGGAGTTGCAGGCCGACCTCGCGCACCTTCGCCAGCGGCACGCCGGGGATATAGAAGTCCATCGCGTGGCCTGCCGTGTGCTGGCTCACCTGCGCGACGCCGGTGGAGCGGGCGCGCAGCATGGCGTTGGTCTGTGGGGAGCGATAGCCGCACACCACCTGGATAGGCTGGGTTCCGCCGACTTCGCGATAGGTCTCCCACAGCAGATCGAACAAATGCGGGTCCATGCGCGTTGATTGTTGCTTGCGCCAATCGCGCATGAACCAGTCGAGCTTCTTGAGCGCGGCGTCGTCATAACGGCCGTCGCGCTTGTACGTGATTGTTATGTCTTCGCCGGTATGAACGTGGTGGAAGGATATGGTGCGGGTGTCGCCCTCAGCCACCGCATTCTGAAGTGCGCTGTTCGCGCCGAGCAGGAAAAATCCGGCCGCACTGACGCGAGCGCCGGCACCTATAAGGATTCTCAACAGAGATAGGCGACACGCGGCACTCACTGGCACTGTTGGTTCCCGTGGTTTTCGCCGTCCCACAAAATGTACGCCTCACCCGGCCGTCGCGACGACCGATCGAGTGTTGTCGGGATTGGTTAACGAGCCCTTAGCAAAGACGTTTTTGTACCGTTTCCCCCGGGAGGAAGCAGGTACTCAAATTGAGTCAGTAACCGTGGCGAAAACTTGCCGAGGCGAGGGCAGCCCCGCGGCGAATGAACGGAACTCGCAAAAAAAGTTGGAGCGCGACTTGAAGGTCACATGAAAATGCCGAGCGCACACGCGATCAGCGAGAAAGCGGTATCATGTGCGGTATCTTCATCAGCCCGCCTTTACGCCGGGCATCATGTCTTCTGCTTGCATTCGGCAAAGTGAAACGCGGATGGCCGGACGTGAGTCCGGCCATCGGTATTATTTGCGGCATGAGACGATGATTAGCGGAACAATTTGTCGAAGAACGAGAATGGATTCTGCGCTTCGCGCCGCTCGACCCGGCTGAGGATTTCCTGGTTGCTCTTCGCGGTGGCCGCGTCGCGCTTCGGATCCGGCGGCGGCGCTATGTCGGCGACGCGGCGCTCGTCGCTGTGCATGATGGTTCGGATGCGCGAGTCGAAGCCGTAGATGTCGTCGCGCAACACGAGTTTGCCCTGATCGTCGACGAAAGCCGTCTGATAGGTCAGATGCACCATCGGGCGCGTGACCATCTTGAAGGTCTTTTCTTCGTGTCCGACC
>DATDMA010000397.1:0-16673 GCA_036519015.1 Pseudolabrys sp.
GAAGCAACGCGCGCCATCACGCAGCTCGGCGCGCGCGGTGTTCAGATTTTCACCAACGTCAACGACCGCCCGCTCGATTCGCCGGAATATTTGGCGATCTTCGAGACCATGGCGAAGCACGATCTTCCGATCTGGCTGCATCCGACGCGCGGGCCCGGCTTCACCGACTACAAGGCCGAGAAGAAGTCCAAATACGAGATCTGGTGGACGTTCGGCTGGCCGTACGAGACGAGCGCGGCGATGTCGCACATCGTGTTTTCGCAGATGTTCGAAAAGCTGCCGAACCTGAAGATCATCACGCATCACCTGGGCGCGATGATTCCGTACTTCGAAGGCCGTGTCGGACCGGGCTGGGATCAGCTCGGCAGCCGGACGGACGACGAGGACTATGAGGGTCTGCTCAAGTCCATGAAGAAGCGGCCGATCGATTACTTCAAGATGTTCTACGCCGATACCGCTCTGTTCGGCTCGGCGGCGGGCACGGAATGCGGCCTGAAGTTCTTCGGCGCGGACAAATGCGTCTTCGCGAGCGACTGCCCGTTCGATCCGGAGGGCGGTTACGAATTCATTCGCGAGACCATTCGCGTCCTCAATGAACTCGAGATTTCCGAAGCGGATCGAACGAAGCTCTTTGAAGGGAACACGCGCCGCCTGCTCAAGCTGTAAGCGGGAGCGGGGTCTGAGGAGACGTGCGGCGGCAAGCCGGCGCACGTCGAGCTGAGCTGGTCGAGGCGCGCTTTTGGCTTGGAAATTGCAGTGTTGATCCGGACAATTGACGTGAAGGCCACGAAGGAGACGAGACAATGGCGAAAATGACCAAAGGTCCGTCGCGGCGGGACTTGATGCGTTTCGGCGCGGCGGGCGCGGCATTGGGAATCACGGGCTTTCCTCTTCTCGCGCGGGCGGCGACGCCCGATCCGGTGAAATTCAGCCTCGATTTCCGGATTTACGGCGCGACCGCGGCGATGTTTCTGGGGGCTGAGAACGGAATCTATAAAGACCTCAACCTCGATATGACGATCAGCGGCTCGCCCGGTTCCGCTGAAACTGTGCGGCGCGTCGCTTCCGGAACGCATGATTTCGGCATTGCCGACGCCAGCACGCTGATCGCCTTCGCCGGCGCGAATCCGAACGTTGCGCCGAAATTGGTGATGACGATTTTCGACGACTTCCCGGCTTGCATCCTCAGCCTGAAACCGAAGTCCATCAAGTCGCTGCAAGACCTCACACACATCAAGCTCGGCACCGGCACGTCCGACGGTGGCTCGAAGATCTTGCCGGCGCTTTTAAAGCTGAACAAAATCGATCCGAAGTCGCTCAACCAAATGACGGTCGATGTGAAGCTTCGTGATACCTTGCTGCTGAAAGGTGTCGTCGATGCCGTGATCGGCTTCGACTACACCTCAATCTTCAACCTGATGGGTAATGGCGTGAAGATGGAGGATATCAACCTCCTCTATTATGCGTCCTATGGTTTCGATTTTTGGGCTAATTCGCTGATCGCCAGCCGCTCGATCATCGAGAAGAATCCCGATCTCGTGAAGCGCGTCGTCGCTGCCACCGCGCGTTCCTGGATTGCCGGTGCGACGCAGCGGGCGGAAGCGATCGATGCCGTTATGAAGCGTGATCCGTTGCTGGATCCCAAGATCGAGCGCGCGCGCTTGGATTTCGTCTACGCTAAGCACGTTCTCACGCCGCGCGTGCTCAAAGGCGGGCTCGGCCAAATGGACGCCGAGCGCATGGCAAAGGGCATTGCGTTGCTGAAAGACGGCTTCGAGATGCCGACCACGCCGACGATGGACGACGTTTATGACGGCCGCTTCCTGCCGCCTCACAAGGATCTGATGTTCGGCTGACGCCCGCGATGGGCCGAGAGGCAAGACCATGGGATTCGTAGAACTGGACAATGTCGCGCTTCGCTATGGCGAGCGCGACGGCACGCTGGCCCTCAATGGCGCCAGCCTGAGCATCGAGCGGGGCGAGTTCGCCGCGGTGGTCGGGCCATCCGGCTGCGGCAAGTCCTCTCTGATGAAACTTGTCACCGGGCTGCACCCTCCCTCGGATGGGGCGGTGCGCGTGGCCGGCAGCTCTGTGACGGGGCCGCTGAAATGTGTCGGCATGGCCTTTCAGAATCCGAGCCTGCTTCCTTGGCGCGACGTCTTGTCGAACACGATGCTTCCGCTCGAAATCGTGCAGCCGCACCGCGCGCAGCTTCGCCGGAAAAAGGCCGAGTACACCGAGCGGGCGAGGAAGTTGCTCGCGACGGTGGGGCTCGAAGGGTTCGAAACAAAGCAGCCTTGGATGCTGTCGGGCGGCATGCAGCAGCGCGCCAGCCTGTGCCGGTCGCTGATCCATAGCCCAGACCTGCTGATGCTCGACGAACCCTTCGCGGCGCTCGATGCCTTCACCCGCGAAGAATTGTGGGGCGTGCTGCAGGATCTATGGATGGAGCAGAAATTCACCTGCATTCTGGTCACGCATGACCTGCGCGAGGCGGCCTATCTCGCCGATGTGATCTTTGTCATGAGCGCCCGTCCGGGACGCGTGGTTGCCACGCACCGCGTCGACATGCCGAGGCCGCGCCGCCTCGAGACGACCTATCAGCCGAAGTTCGTCGAGCTGATCCACACCATTCGTGATGAAATCGCGCAAGTTCGCGCCCAAAGCCGCGCCGATGTCCGCCCTGAAGTCCCAGCCGGAGGCCAGCACGCGGCGATCCAAACACCCAAGGTTGCCTGATATGAGACTTCGACGAGAGAGCCGCGCCAATCTCGAAAAGGCGATGCCATGGCTTGTGATCATCGGGTTGTTGGTCGTCTGGCAGTTTGCCGTGACCGCGTTCCACATTGCGCCGTTTATTCTGCCGGCGCCGACCGCCGTCTTCGAAACGTTCATGCAGCAGCGCGGGCCGATCATCAGCAATGCGCTGTTCACGCTCAGGAGCACTTTGATCGGATTCGCCCTCGGCATCGTGGTCGGTCTCGCGCTCGGAGTCGCGATCGGGTCCTCGCGGCTGGCGTACAAAGGGCTCTATCCGCTGCTCATCGGGATTAATTCCGTTCCAAAGGCGGCTGTCGTTCCGATTCTGGTGGTCTGGCTTGGCATCGGCCAGCTGCCGGCGATCGTGACGGCTTTTCTGCTCTGCTTCTTTCCGATCGCGGTGAACGTGGCGACGGGCCTTTCGACCGTCGAGCCGGAATTGCAGGATGTTCTGCGGTCGCTGGGCGCCAGCAAGTTGGACATTCTAAGGAAAGTCGGGCTGCCACGTTCGATGCCGTACTTCTTCGCGTCGCTGAAGGTGGCGATCACTTTGGCGTTCGTCGGCACGGTGATTTCGGAGACTTTGGCGTCGGATGACGGCATCGGCTACATGATGCTGCAGGCGTCTTCGCAATTCCGCGTTCCGCTCATGTTCGCCGGGCTCTTCGTCATCGCCTTCATGGGTATCGCGACCTACATCGTTTTCGCGCTGCTCGAAGGGCGAATGACGGGCTGGGCAACGCGCGGTCGGGAGGGCTCTATGGGAGGCCGTGGCTAGGCGTGGCGGTCGGAGCAGCGTCGAGGCAGGCGGAAATCAATGGCCAAGAAAAATGTCGAGCCGCTGCGCGGGCTTGTGTCGCTTCGGGCGCGTCCCGGATTTCTCGTGCGGCGGCTGCATCAGATCGGTGTGGCGATCTTCACCGATGAAATGGCCGATCTCGAGCTGACGCCGGTTCAATACGGCGCAATGAGCATTGTCGGCATGAATCCCGGCATCGATCAGTCGGCGCTTGGCGAAGAGCTCGGCACGGATCGCGCCAACACAACCGATGTGATCAACCGTCTGGTCAACAATGGCTACGTTCTGCGCGCCGTATCGCTGGAAGATCGGCGGATCCGGCGCATCTATTTGACCGACCACGGCAGAGACGTAGTCTTGGAAGCCAATCAACGGCTGAAGAACATCAGGAAGCGTTTTCTTTCTCCGCTCAAACCCGCCGACCGCGAGATCTTTCTCGACCTGATGATCGAATTGATCGAGGGCAATAATTCATTGGGGCGGGCTGCTTGGCGCTTCAAGGCCGGCACAAGCGCGTAAGCGCGACATTTCGTCCCCAGCCTGCGGTTTCTTCGATCGGTTCGCCGTCCTTCGCAACCGTCTTGCCGCGCACAAGGGTACGCACCGGCATGCCGACGATGTCGAACCCCTCAAACGGCGTGGCGTTGCCTAGCGAATGTAGTTTCCCCGAGCGGATCGTGCCGCGCTTTTTCATGTCGACCAGAACGATGTCGGCATCCGATCCGACGGCCAGCGCGCCCTTCCGCGGATAAAGACCGAAGGCCTTGGCCGGCATGGCGCTGGCCATGCGGACATAGTCGCTCAGGCCGAGCCGCCCGCGCGACACTTCGGTGAGCATGAGCGGCATCGACGTCTCGACGCCTGGAAAGCCGGGAGCGCAGTCCCAAATGACATCCCGTCGCTTTTCGTCGGGCAGGTGCGGTGCATGATCGGTCGACAGGATGTCGATGGTGCCATCGAGCAGCGCCTGCCAGAGTGGTTCGTTATGGCCTGGCTCGCGCACCGGCGGCTTCACCCGCATGAAGTTGTCGCCCAGCCGCGCGCCGTCGGCGGTCGTGAGCAGAAGATATTGCGGACAGGTCTCGACCGTCATATCCACGCCCCGCTCCTTGGCAAAGCGGATGTGCGGCAGCGAGTGGCGCGAGCTTTCGTGCGCGATGTGCACTTTGCACCCGGTCCACTCGGCAAAAATTCCGGTACGGCTGACCGCCTCGATGGTTGCGATGTCGCTGTGCTGTTCAAGGTGAGCAGCGGCATCCCGCCGGCCGGCGCGCAAGAGACGTTCGCCGCGCCAGATCAGGATCGGCGTGCTCTCGGCGTGAACGGTGCAGCGGATACCGAGCTCGGCAAGGATCGAAAAGGCATCGAGGATGGCGCCGTCCGGCGGACAGGGCACCAGCGGGTTCTCGCTTCCCATATAGAGCTTGAACGAGACGACGCCGGCTTCTGCCATCGGGCGCAATTGATCGAGATTGGTTTCGCCGATGACGCCGTAGAGGCCGAAATCGACGATGGCCTGGCGTTGCGCAATGTCGTGCTTCTGCAGAAATGCCGCGACGCTGGCCGTCGGAGGATTGGTGTTGGGCATGTCGAAGACGGTCGTCACGCCGCCGACGGCGGCCGCCTGCGTCGCGGTGGTCCAGGTCTCCTTATGCGAGAATCCCGGCTCGCGAAAGTGGACATGTACGTCGATGGCGCCGGGCAGCACATGCAGGCCCGTGGCGTCGATGGACTGGCGTGAAGGCGGCATTTGAGACGCCGGCCCGATCGCGACGATTTTTCCCTGGTCGATTGCCAACGATTGCTCGGCGATGCGATCGGTGTAGACCAATCGACCACTATTGATCACGAGATCGACCGTCTTCGTCATATTGTCGGAATCCGGTTGAAGAGTCATGGGACCAGTGCAGCAATATCGTTGGCGACAGAAAAGAGGTCGGCGTTGCGCGTGCGCAGACAGATCGCCATGGCTTTGACCTCGCGCAGCAGGGCGTCGACGTCGAATGTCATCACCTTGCCGTTGTTGACGACGACGTTGCCGCCGATGACGACGGTATCGACGCCGCCGCCGGTTTCGGCAAAGACGAGCTGGTTGACGATGTCGTTGACCGGCGTCCACCACGGCCGATCGAGCCGATAGACCACGAGATCGGCGGCGAATCCGGGCCGTATAGCCCCTAAATTGGCCTGCCGGAGCGCACCGGCGCCGCCGGCCGTCGCCATGCGGAGGACGTCGCGCGCGGTGATCCAGCGCGAGCGGTCGGTCTCGTCGGCGCGGTGCGCGCAGGCGACCGCGCGCATCGCCTCATGCAGCACGAGATTGTCGTTGGCACTTGCGCCGTCGGTCCCCAGCGCCATGGGGACGCCGCGGCGGTGCATTGCCGGAACACGGGCGAGACCGGTGCCGAGGCGGGCATTGCTTTCCGGATTGAGCACCGCGGTGACCTTCCGTTTCGCCATAAGGTCGATGTCGGCGTCGCTGAGCCAGATCGAATGGGCGCAGGACCAGCGGCTGGAGAGCACGCCGAGGTCATCGAGGTGTTGCAGCGCCGTCGTGCCGTAGCGCTGTTGAGCCTGTTCCGCCTGCTTGCGCGTCTCCAGAAGATGGGTGTGAATGCCGGTGTCGAACCGTTCCGCCAGTTCGGCGCACAGGCGCAAGGCTGCGTCGGTGCAACGGTCCGGATTGGATGGCGCTGGGAACGCAGAGAGACGCGGCTTGCCGTGCCAGCGGCGGATGACCGCTTCCATCAGTTCCGACAGTTCCTCGACACCTTGGGGTTTGAGCAGTTCGACGGCGCCGATCCGTGCCTTGAGCTCATCGGGCAGGGGCGTCGCCGGAAAGATGTCGCTGAAGGCGTCGTCGAAGAAGCGCATGCCAAGTGCAACGCGCATGCCTGTCTCATTCCAGGCCGACATGACGGCGTTCATGTCGTCGAGCGTGAAACGCTGACCGGGGAAGTGGTCGATGACAGCCGTAGTGCCGGTGGTCATCATGCCGTAGGCGGTGAGCAGCACGCTCAGACGGATTTCATCAGGCGTCCGGCGCGACGTGTGCGCCTGGGTCAACCACATGAAGGCGGGGTGGCTCAAGCGATCGCCGAAGCCGGCCATCGTGCTCGACTGCGAATGCGCGTGAGCATTGATCAGGCCAGGCGCCACGAGGCGGTTTCGGCAGTCGATGCGACGGTCCGGACGCTCGGGGCCGATGTATCGACCGCTGCCGACGGCCTCAATCAGGCCGCCGCGAATAAGCACGTGTCCGTTCTCGATGACGCTCTCGTCGCCGTCGAGAGTCAGAATCAGCGCATCATGAAGGAGGATCGTGCTCACGAGAGCGCCACTCGGGCCGGCGCCGTGATGGCCGACGGTCCAGGCGCACGCTCCGGTGCAGCCATTTGGCAGGTGCCGTCCTGCGGATCGAATTCGGTGCCGACTCCGTCCTGCTTCGCACGTCTCAAGATCAATTCACCGAGCGCGATATCCTGGGCGATGATGCCGATCGATTTGAAAACGGTCACGTCTGTAGCGGGGAGCGCCGGCGCGAGACGACCGGATATCGCATGTCCTATTTCACCGGCGATGTGTTCGCGTGGCAAATGCCCGGAGGCCAGAGGAATGGCGAGATCGCCGGCCCGCGTCATGCAGCCCATTTCGTGATCCACATAAATTTGGGCGCGGCCGATCAACACATCATCCGCCTCGCGGGCATCTGGCCGGTTGGCGCCGGCGAGGATGACCAGGCTGCCTGACTTGGCAGCCGCGCCCGGAAAGACCGGTGTCTTGGCGGTGGTGATCGTGACAATGACGTCCGCCTGGCGTGCCGCTTCGGCCGGATCGCTTTCGGCCTTCACCAGCCGATCTTCGAAGCCTGGCCACCGGCCGACGGCAGCGGCCAATTCGCCAGCGCGTGTGGGGCCGTGGCCGACAATCAAGATCCGCTCGAACAGCCGGACGGCCGACAGATAGCGGATGACGGCCGGCGCTATTTTGCCGGCGCCGAACACCGCCAATGTCCTGGCCTGCGGCGGCGCTAATCTCCGCGCCGCGGCCGCAAGGCCGGCGGCCGTCCGATGGTTGTTGAAAGCCGTCGTCGCGATCATCGCCAAGGGCCGGCATTCGACGGCATCCCACAGAAGCATCATGCTTGCGGCGCGGCGCTGCCGAGATAGAGGATCCGGATAGGCGTGAGTGTTCAATTTCGTCGCGAAGAGCTGGTCGTCGGAATGGCCCGCCAATACCAGAACATTACCCTCGGGCTCGTGGCGCCTCACGTCGAGCCGCCCGGGCTCCGGCATGTGCCCGGTTGCGTGGCGCACGTAGCCGCCGGCCACCGCCTCAATGGCGGCTGACGGGTCGATCAAGCGTTCGACATCTTGCTCGCTAAGAAGGCGCATGATTATTCCCAGTTCTTAGGCGGCGCGTCGGGCTAGCGCTTCCAGCGAAGCAACCGCTGTTCCGCTGCCGATGTGGTCCAGAACACGCACAGCGCAACCACGACGGAGGTTATGACCGCCGCCCACAGCAGCTCTGTTTCGCGCATCTCGCCGGCGTCGAGGATGAGCTTTCCGAGCCCCTTTGAGCCGGTGATCCATTCCGACAGCATCGCGCCGAGGATGGCGGTCGAGCCGGCCACCCGCAGTCCGGTGAAAAGATAGGGAAGGGCGTAAGGCAGGCGCACCAGACGGATCTGCTGCAGACGCGAGGCGCCGTAGACGTGGAGCAGTTCGGCCGCATTCCGGTCTGCTCCCGCGAGACCGCGCATCAAGTTCACCAGCAACGGAAAGAATGCAACGATGGTGACCACCGCGATGCTGGTGCTGATGCCGCGCCCGAGGAACAGCGTCATGATCGGCGCAACCGCGGCGACCGGCGTGGAGCGGAACACAAGGACGACAGGCAGAGACGCCTGCTCGAATTTGCGGTTGGCTGAAAAGGAAACGGCCAATGCCGCAGCCAATATAGTGCTGACAGCCAAGCCCAGCGCCGCCGCCGACAGCGTAAATTGCGCATGGCCGGCGATCACAGACCAATTCGCCATGAAGGCTTGGGCCACCGACGTCGGCGTCGGCACGATATAATTAGGTATGGCGAAAGCTGCGACTGCGACGTGCCAGGCGAGAACGAAGATGCCGACGCCAAGGGCGACCTGAAAAATACGCTTGACCGCGGTGTGCGCGCGTTGTGACGCCATGGTCACTACTCCGCCAGCTCGACGTCGTGGCCCCAGTGGACCACCAGCCGCTCCACCAACGCCACGAGGCCATAACCTCCGGCCGCCAGCAGGCAGGTCAGCAGAACCGACAGCCAGACCTTCGGTGTGTCGTAGGAAAATAGCGCATATAACATCATCGCTCCGACGCCGCTGTCGGCGCCGGCCCATTCGGCCGTGATGGCGCCCAGGACCGCCGAGGGCGCCGCGATCTTGAAGCCGGCAAAGAGATAGGGTGCGGCGCTGGGAATCAGCAAAAAGCGCAGCGTCTGCATGCGGGACGCGGACAGGACATGCATCAATTCGCGTTGCCGTTCGTCGGCCGCCTGCAGGCCCTGCATCGTTCCGACGAGCATGGGAAACTGGCAGGCCAGGGCAGCGATGATGATCTGCACCTGCGGTCCGGTCCCGAGCCAGAGGGCAAGCAGCGGCGCCGTCGCGATGATGGGAATGCTGTGCAGGGTGACGCCGAAATTATAGATCGGTCCATAGAGCACACGGACCAGAATGGCGATGCCGCCCGCGCTGACTGCGATGGCCAAGGCTATGAAATATCCCAGCGTCGCTTTCCACGCTGTCGGACCGAGATTGGCGGTGACAATGCGCGGCGACTTGACGATTTCGTTGAAGACCTGCGACGGCGACGGCACGAAGACCGGAAGAAGCCCGGCCCGTTGCATCGCCTCGAGTCCGGCCAGCAGGACTATGCCGGTGACGAGCGGGCGCCATAGCGTCGCGAGCGTCCTATACGAAGGAACGGACGCAGCGGCCATCAGTAGGACTCCACCGGTTCCGTCCGCGGAGCGGCATCGATGAGCTCGGTCCCGAACAGTCCGTCACGCACCCGGTTGACGCACTCGAAAAACTCCGGCGTGCGCATCATGTCGAGCCGGCGGGGCCTCGGCAGCGGCACGTCGACAACCGACACAATCCGGCCGGGCCTTGCGCTCATGACATGGACCTGATCGGACATGAACACGGCTTCGGCGATGGAGTGGGTCACCAGCAGTGCCGTGGTGCCGGACTCGGCCCAGATCCTCAGGAGTTCGAGATTCATGCGCTGCCGCGTGATCTCGTCCAACGCGCCGAATGGTTCGTCGAGCAGCAGCACATCCGGCGTGAGAATGAGGGCACGCGCGATCGCCACACGTTGCTGCATCCCGCCCGACAATTCGTGCGGCAGCGCGGCGTCGAAGCCCTTCAATCCTACGAGGTCGATCAGTTCCTCGGTCGATCTTGTCGAACGTCTCTTGCTGCCGCGCCCGACGACGTCGAGCGGCAGTTCAATGTTCTGTTTTACCGTGCGCCACGGTAGTAGCGTCGCGCCCTGAAACACGAATCCAAGAGAATGCGCCTGGCGTGCGGCCCTGGGCGTATCGTTGCCGACCGTCACTTTACCCGCGAAAGGCTGCATGACGTCGGCAACGAGCCGCAGAAGAGTGGACTTTCCGCAGCCGCTCGGCCCGATAATGGCGGCGAACTGCCCCGTCGCTACGTGCAGCGACACCTTTTCGAGCGCGATGACAGACTCGCCACGGCCATGAAAGACCATGGAAACGTCTTCGACTTGGATGTCCCGGGACATTAGAACGTGTATCGACTTGATGACGTCAGGACTTGAGCGCTGCGTCGACGTAGCTCGCGTCGCACAGTTCATTGACCGTCATGTTTGATTTGATGATGCCGGCCTTCCGATAGACATCGATGATCTTGGCGTAAAGCGGCAGATCAAGTGCGAGCAGGCCTTTGCTCTCGCCCGGACCGTAGGCGATGTACGGCTTGCTCTCCTTGAGCTCGGTCATTTGCGCCTTGTAGTCGAGGCCGGGCGCGCCGTATTTCTCGACCATCAGTTTCGCCGTTTCCTCGGGATGGTTGATAGCCCAGCCCCATGATTCCGCGGCGCCTTTCAGGAAATTCACGACCAGCTCTTTGTTGCCGGCCAGGAAATCCTCGCGGGCGTAGATCGTGCCGGTGGTTTCAGGGACGCCGAGATCCTGCGCGTTGAGCGCATAGATTTCCACGCCGCGCGTTTCCAGCATGACGCCCTGATTGGTGACATAGCCGCAGTATCCGTCGATCTGTCCGCTGACGAGCGCGGCCGGATCGGGAGACGCGGGGACCATCTTGACGTCATCCGGGTTGAGGCCGGCATCCGCGATCAGATTGCGCATCAGCGGAACGCCGGACGTCGAGACCATGATGGTCTTGCCCTTCATCTCCTTCACCGACTTGATCGGCGCCTTGGCAAGACTCATGATGCTGTATGGACTTTTTTGAAACACGGTGCCGATCACTTTGATCGGAATGCCCTTCTCCCTGGCAATGAGCAGCGGGCCGATCGGACGGTCACCGAGTTGAGAGCGGCCGCTGGCGACGTTGCCGACGGGATCGATGTTCGGTCCGCCCGACACGAAGGTCGCGTCGATGCCGCGCTTGGTGAAGCTGCCGTTCTCGAGGCCGGCAAAATATCCGCCATATTGGGCGCTCTTGATCCACGACAATTGAAACGACAACGTTTTACCGTCCGCAGCCAATGCCGTGCCGGAGCCAAAGAAGTCATGCGGCGCGAGAGCCGTTACGGCAGCGAGTGAAGCGCCCGTCTTGAGCAAACGGCGACGGTTACGGTCAAATTTGTGTTCCATTATCGGACTCCGTGCTCGGACAAATGTCCAACAATGCTTAGCAAACGGTATGCCACATCATTCGTGCACCGATGAATTGTGGCGCAATGCCGCTGCTCCAAGCAGGACCGTGATTTGGGCCGTGCTCTCCCGCACATGGTCGCTAAGCAATCGCTCCGCACGATCGGCATCTCTGGCAAGCACGGCTTTGACGATCGCCCCGTGCGCGGGTTTCAACCGCGGGTGCCGCCCGGCTCCGAGCACAGCAATGCGGCGGTAACGATCGAAACTGTCGCTGAGAGCCCGATAGAAGCCGATCAGCCGCGGCAGCCCGCAAGCGGCAATCAGCGCAACGTGGTAGGCGCGGTGCAACTCTTCCCAGACCTCGTTGATCAGCAGATCGTCGGAGCGCTGGTTTCGGCTAAGGCGATGATGCGCGGCCAGAATCGCCGCTTCCCAGTCGTCGCCGCCCTGCTCGATGGCCAGCCGCAGCGCGGTCGTTTCGATGCGAATGCGCGTTTCGGTCACGTCACGTAGATCGTCGGACGAAATCGTCGCAACGCTGAATCCGCGCTGGCCCTCCTGCACGACGAGCCCGCGTCCAGCGAGGCCAGCGAGCGCCTCGCGTAGCGGGCTCATGCTCACTTGGTAGGTGTCGCACAGCGCTTGCAGCCTGAGCCGCATGCCCGGCGCCAGACGGCCATTCAGGATGTCCTCGGCGAGTTGTGTCTGCACGGCCTGTGCAAACGTCCGCGATTCCTCGCCTGAAGCTTCTTCGTGGGGAGCCGGGGCTGCCGCCGGCGGGCTTCGGTACGGCTTGGACTTCAAGGCCGGTCCCCTGCTGCAAAACTAGACATAATGTTGTGCAGGCTGCCTAGATTTGTGCAAACGCCTGAAATTTCGAAATTCTGAACGCTCAAAGGACGGCCTCCTCGATCTTGGCGGCCCAGGCCTGAAGGCCGGCGTTACGGTCGCGCAGACGCCCAACCATGCCTCGGGCCTCTGCCAGAATCGGCGCGACATCGAAGGCCACGATGCGCCGTTGTTGGACAACGATCCGACCGCCGATGATGACGGTGTCGACGGTGCTGCCGGAGGCTCCGAAAACCAGTTGCAGCAACGGTTCGTTGAGCGGGGTCCAAAACGGCGTGTTCAGATCGTGCAGGACGAAATCGGCCGGGGCGCCGGGAGCGAGGGTGCCGAGTCCTGGGACGCGCATGGCTTTGCCGCCGGCAATGGTCGCCATGGCGAGGGCGTCGTGCGCAGTCGGCCAGCGCTTGCGATCCGGCTCCCCCGGCCTTTGCAGCAGCAATGCCAGGCGCATCACCTCGTGCAGGTCGAGATTGTCGTTGGTGCTTGCGCCATCGGTGCCGAGCGCCACGGTCACGCCGGCGCGGAGCATCTTGGCGACCGGCGAAATGCCGGCGCCCAGCTTGAGGTTGCTCTCCGGATTGTGGACCGGTATCGCGCCGCGCGCGGCTATCAACGCGATGTCGTCGTCGTCGAGCCAGATCGTGTGCGCGGTGGAAAGCCGGTCATTGAGCAGGCCGATTCGATCCAGATGCTGGATCATCGTTACGCCGTAGCGGCGCGACGCGATTTGGGCCTGCGCCGCGGTTTCAAGCAGATGCATGTGAACCGGGGTGTCGTGACGCTCCGCCATCTTCCGCACGGCGACGAGCAGATCGTCGCTGCAACGCATCGGGTTGGAGGGAGCCGGACACACACCGATGCGGCCCTCCGCCGTGCCGTTGTGGCGGCCTATGGCGCTTTCGACGAGCGCCAAGCTCTCGTCGAGCGAAGGCGGCATCAGCGGATTGGCGATAGCGAACTCGGGCGGAAAGCCGCCCGGCGGTTCGATGTCGGCATAGTCCTCATCGTAGATGCGTAAAGCGATCAGCGCGCGCATGCCCGAGATGCGGTAGGCGTCGACGACCGCGTCGACACTGGCTTCGTCGAAACCTTGTTCCGGGAAGTGATCGATGACTGCGGTCGTGCCGTTCAGCAGATGTTCGATACACCCGAGCAGGGCGGACAGTCGCACCTCGTCGGGCGTTCGGCCGGCAGTGTCGGCCTGATTGCGCCACATGAAGGCGGGATGGCTGAGCGCATCGCCGGTCCCCTTCAGCACGTTCAATGGCGAATGCATGTGGGCATTCACGAGGCCCGGAATCAGGAGCCGGTCGCGGCCGTCGATGATTTCAAGTCCGGCGGTTGAAGCAGTTCCACCTTCGACGATGTCCGCGATGCGGCCGTTCTTAACGATGATGTCCTTGCGGCTAGCCGACTGTTCTCCCATCGGAACGAGGGCGAGCACGTCACGTATCAAGAGGTCGGAGGGCATCGAAAGGCTCGTTTGGTTTCGTCCTGCGAATCAAAGCAACAGTCGTGCCATGGCTCTCGCACGTTGCTAGGGGCATTAGGCACGGGTCTTGCTGGAGCTGGCGCGAACGTTACGAATGCAAGGAAATCCGCATGTCCGACCAACCGCTGCCGCCCGCCACGACGCTGCTCATCAAAGGCGGGCGCGCGCTGCTTCCGAACGAAGATTGGAACCAGCCACGACGTGTCGATATCGCCATCGCCGGCGACAAGATCGTCGGCATCGCGCCGGCCTATGCGGCGTCCGGCAGCGCGGTTGAAACAATCGATGCGCGGGACGGCCTCGTGCTGCCAGGGTTCGTCAATGCCCACTACCACTCGCACGATGTCCTGGCGAAGGGCACGCTGGAGGAAGTGCCACTCGAGACATGGCGGCTCTATGCGTTGCCCCCTCAATACCCGCCCAGATCGGTCGAAGAAGTCTATGCGCGGACGCTGTTAGGCGCGCTCGAATGCCTGCGCTCCGGGATCACCACGATCCAGGACATGCTGACGCTGTACCCTTATGAGGATCGTCACCTCGAAGCCGTGATGGCCGCCTACGACAAGATCGGCATTCGCGTGATCTTTGGCTTGCAATATGCCGATCGAAAGGGCCTTGAGACGATTCCCTATTGGAAGGAGACGTTTCCCGAAGAGCTTCATCCGCTGCTGTCGACCGCGGCGGAGCCGGAACGGCAGCTCGATCTCCTCGGCCATTTCGAGTCGACGCGCCTGAAAGCGCCGCCGCGCAAGCGCGTGTCCTGGGCTCTTGGGCCGTCAGCGCCGGAGCGGTGTTCGCCCGAACTGATGGCGCGCACGATGGAGATGGCGCGTCGTTACGACATTCCTGTTTATTCCCACATCTATGAATCGCGCGGCATGGCGCTGCAGGCGCGACTGACCTTGCCCGGCTATGGCGGACGCTTGATCCGCCGGCTGGCAGAGGAGGGTGCGCTCGATCCGCGGCTCAACCTCGCGCACAGCGTGTGGCTCTCGCGCGATGAGATCGATCTGCTGGCGGAGCACGGCGTCGGCGTTGTGCTCAATCCGCAAGGCAATCTGAAAATGAAATGCGGCGTTCCACCGATCCGGCTGCTGCAGGACGCTGGCGTGCGTATCGGCCTCGGCTGCGATAATTGCAGTTGTTCGGATGCGCAGAACATGTTCGTCGCCATGAAGCTCTATGCGCTGCTGGCGGCGGTCAGCGATCCAATTCCCGGGCCGCCGCAGGCTGTGCAAGCGATCCGCTCGGCGACAGAGGCCGGCGCGGACGGCGCGCGGCTGGGGCACATGCTCGGGCGGATCGCGGTCGGCTACAAGGCGGACCTGACCTTGATCGATACGCGCGATCCCACATGGACGCCGCTCAACAGCGCGGCTCGCCAGCTCGTTCACGTCGAGGCAGGGCGCGGTGTGACCGATGTGATCGTCGACGGCACCGTGGTGGTCCGCGATCGCCGGCTGGCGACCATCGATGAAGCGACGGTCTATGACGCAGTGGAGGCGGTGATGCCAGGCTTCCGCAAGGACTTTGCGACGATCTCGGAACGGGTCGCGCGGCTACAGCCGTGGCTCGACAAGGCGCATGCCCAGATCATGTCGGCTGAGCTCGATATCGACCGGCTATCGTTGCGGTTTTGACAGCTACGCAGATTCCAGGCCGGTCGGATATTGCCTGCGCACGTCCTCGCGGCGGCGCAGCCACCAGGCGTAGGATGGCGGCACAAGCGCGAGAGGATCTGGCCCCTGCAGCGCTTGCGCGGCGTGGGCCGGCCAGTTTGGATTCCACATGAGTTCGCGCGCCAAGGCGACGAGATCGCAACGGCCCTCGGCCAGATAGCTTTCGGCCTGGGCCGCCTCAGTGATCAGCCCGACCGCCATGGTGGGAATACCGGCGTCGCGGCGGATGCGCTCGGCAAACGGCACATGATAGCCGGGCACACGCGGGACCACGGCGAGCGTCAGCGGTCCCTCGATGCCGCCGGACGAGCAATCGATCACGTCCACGCCGCGCGACTTGAGTTCGCCGGCGAGGACGACTGTGTCATCCAGCGTCCACGCGCCGCCCTTGCCGTCGATGCACGACGCGCGGAAGAACAGCGGCTTGTCCTTGGGCCAGGCTTCGCGGGCCGCTTCAACCAACTCCAGGGCGAAACGCATGCGCCCCTGAATATCACCGCCGTATCCATCGTTGCGCTTGTTGGTGATGGGCGAAAGGAATTGCTGGATGATGTAACCGTGGGCGCCGTGGATCTCGCAGATGTCGAACCCCGCATCGAGCGAGCGGCGGCAGGCATCGACATGGCTCTTGATCACGGCCTTGATGTCGTCATGGTCCATCTCAAGCGGGATCGTCGCCCCGGGTTTGAAGGGGATCGGACTGGGCGCGACTCCCTGCCACGGCGGCTCACCCGCCTTTGCGTCTTCTTCGGTGAGCGGCGCAAAACCTTCCCAAGGCGCCTTGGTGGCGACCTTGCGGCCTGCATGCCCCAGTTGGATCGCACTCAGGGCGCCCTGGCTGCGGAGAAAATCGGTGATGCGCCGCCATGCCCGCGCCTGTCCATCGGTGTAGATGCCCGGACAATGATAGGTCTTGCGTGCGCGCTCCTCGACCGAGGTCTCCTCGACGAAGACGATCCCGGCGCCGCCCATGGCGAACTTACCGAGATGCACGAGATGCCAGTCGGTCGGCTCGCCATTGACCGCGGCATATTGCGACATCGGCGATACCACGATGCGATTGCGTGCGGTCAGACCGCGCAACGTGATCGGCGTAAACAGCAGTGGCTGAGCCTGTGCCGTTTGTGCCGGCGTCGAAGGATCGATTGTGGTTTTCTGGTTTCGCTCGGGTTGCATTGTCACCGTCTCACCTAAGTCGCACGACCAATTTTGTAAGCGACATCAAATCACGCCAGATCAC
>DATDMA010000398.1:0-10621 GCA_036519015.1 Pseudolabrys sp.
TGAGCCCGGCGCCGGACAATAACCCCGTAGCGCCGACGTGATACTCAGATTTTGGTGACGTTTCAATGACTTCCGGTCGCCGGCCAAGCCGGTACGGGAAGTTCAGGGCTAGCGGATACCCGCTTTGGCCAATTCCACAGCAACCCGCAGGTCAATTTGGCCCAAGACGTCGTCCAGGCCCGGATCGCCCGACTCCTCCGACAGTCCTTCGGACGCAACCTTGAGGCGAGAAAGAGTCGACTGGTCGACGCTGCCATCGAGCAGCGACACCTTAAGCTTGTCGAGGACGTCGAGCGCGTTCCGCCCTTTGGCCACCGCCCGCTTCTTGCGCTCGGTGGGATCCTCCATCCCTTGCAGGGCCAGCAGCACATCCACCGTGGAGATCGAGCGCAAAGAGCTCGCCGCGCCCGCATTGCGCGGAGAGTCCTGCTCGCTGACTGTGAAGGTGCCGCCGCCGGTGCGTCGGGCGGAGGATGACGTTGCCGCGAGCGCGGTCCCATTCGGCCCATAAACGCGCATGATGTCAGCCCCCAAGCCCGAATCCCTATGTCGGACCCCTGACGTAAGCCTGAGCCGGTATGGTTAACCGCGAGTAAAGGGCCCGGCAGGAATTGCCGGCCCGCGGCCATTCATGCCCGGTCGCAGCCCCCTCGCCTGCGCGTAGCAAAGTGAAAACGTCTTGCACATCACGGGGTTAGCGCGCGGCTGCGGCTTGGCACGGCGTTCGCATTGTTCATGGCGGTCATACGTCACATTGGGGAGCAGTGATGACGAAGACGTTGCGGGCCGCATTCTTGGCGGCATTGTTGTCATTCCTGGGTCTGTTTGTCTCGGTGCAAGCCGGGGCGACGTCGCGCATCAAAGACCTCGCCAATGTCGAGGGCGTGCGGCAGAACCAGTTGATCGGCTACGGCCTGGTCGTCGGCCTGAACGGCACCGGCGACACCATCAACAACATTCCTTTCACCAAGCAGTCGCTCACCGCGATGCTGGAACGACTCGGCGTCAACATCCGGGGCCAGACGCTGCGCACCGGCAACGTCGCCGCCGTGATGGTCACCGCCAACCTGCCGGCCTTCGGCACGCAGGGCACGCGCATCGACATCACCGTCTCCGCGCTCGGCGACTCCAAGAGCCTGCAAGGCGGCACGTTGCTGGTAACGCCCCTGCTCGGCGCCGACGGCAACGTCTACGCGGTCGGCCAGGGCTCGCTGGCGATCGGCGGCTTCCAGGCGGAGGGCGACGCAGCCAAGATCACGCGCGGCGTGCCGACGGTCGGCCGCATCGCCAACGGCGCGATCATCGAGCGCGAGATCGAGTTCAACCTGAACAAGCAGGGCCAGCTTCGCATGGCGCTGCGCAATCCGGACTTCACCACCGCCAAGCGCATCGCTGCCGCGGTCAACGACTTTATCGGCGTGCCGACCGCCGAGCCGCTCGATCCCTCCACCGTGGGCATTACCGTGCCGGAACAGTATCGCGGCAACGTGGTGAAGCTGCTGACTGAGGTCGAGCAGCTGCAGGTCGAGCCGGACCAATCCGCCAAGATCGTCATCGACGAGCGCTCCGGCATCATCGTCTTGGGCCGCGACGTGCGCGTGTCCATGGTCGCCGTGGCGCAGGGCAACCTCACCGTCACCATCTCCGAGTCGCCGCAGGTGAGTCAGCCGCTCCCGTTCTCGCGCGGCGGCACCACCCAGGTCGTACCGCGCACGCGCATCGGCGTGCAGGAGGACGCCAAGAAGCTCGCCGTGGTCCAGGACGGCGTCTCGCTTCAGCAGCTGGTAGACGGCTTGAACGCACTGGGCATCGGCCCGCGTGACCTGATCGCCATCTTGCAGGCGATCAAGACCGCCGGCGCGATCCAGGCCGACATCGAGGTGATGTGATGGCCGACACCTTCGCCCTCCCCGCGCCCGGTCCGCAGGCAATCGATCTGGCCAAGGCCAACATGGCCTCCACCGCCGGCACGCTGTCGGCCGCGACCAAGGCCAAAACCAAGTCGGCCGCGCAGAACTTCGAGGCGGTATTTCTCAATTCGATGTTCGAGCAGATGTACACCGGCATCGACGGTGACGGCCCGTTCGGCGGCAGCGGCGCGACCGCCGTGTGGCGCTCCTTCCTCACCGACGCATACGCCAAAAACTTCGCCAAGGCCGGCGGCATCGGCATCGCCGACCATGTCTACAAGACGCTGATCGCGCAGCAGGAGGCGCACTAGCGCATGATCCCGAAAAGTGGGAACCGGTTTTCGGAAAAGATCATGCGCGAAGCGAATAAGCGATGACAGCAGCTCCTTACAAATGGAACGGACTCTCATGATTGCCACGAGCCAGAATTCTCCAGAGCCCATCGCCACTGCCGCCGACGCCGAGCGTGCCATCGCGCATCTCAACACGATCATGGATCGTCTCGTCGAGACCGTCCAAGAAGAGACCGCGCGGGTGCGCGGCGGCAAGCTGCGCGAGGCGGTCACGCTTCAGGACAGCAAGTCGGAGCTTGCGCGAAGCTATGTTGTCGCAACCACGCGCGTGAAGGCGGCGAAAACGATTGTCGCCCAGTCGCTGCCGCAGGAGCTCGACGAACTGCGCCAGAGGCACGAGGCCCTCCAGGCTCTGCTGAAAACCAACATGACAGTGCTGGCGACGGCTCACGCCGTCGGCGAGGGCATCATCCGTGGTGTCTCGGGCGAGCTCGTGCGCAAGAACGCGCCGTCGACCTACGGCGCCAGCGGCCGCGCCAATGCGCCGAGCCCGAAAGCCAGTCAGCCGCTGGCCGTCAGCCGCACGCTCTAACGATCATTCGCTTGGAAGCTCAGGCGACGCGGCGCTGATCGCGCGCGCCGGTCAGGCCGTCTTCGACACCTTTATGCCGGTCACCGTATCGATCTGGGTGCCGTCGGACATGGTGAGGATGTTGTTCTTGGTGTCGAGATAGGAGCCGTTCGCCATCTGGATGATGGACGTCGGGTCGACGACCTTCGCACCGGTCGTCGTATCGAACTGGGTACCGTCCGACATCGTCATGATGTTGGCGTTGGTGTCGATCGTCGATCCGTCGGGGAAGTAGATGAACGGATCGAGCACATTGGTCGGCTGAACCATCTGCTGCTGTGCGGTCAGCGCGTCCATCGAATCCTGGAGCTTCTGTTGCTGCTGATCCTGCTGCGTTTGCGACGCGATCTGCGCGATCAGACTCGACATGCTCGACGTGCTGTTGAGCGTGATGGTCGCGAACGCATTGGCCGCGTTGGCCACCTGGTCGCTGAGGGTGCCGTCAGCCGAGTCCTGGAGCGCGCCGAGGATGCCGTTCTGCGTCGTGTCCTGCATCGCCGTCCAAGCGGACGCGATCCAGTCCGAACCCGCATTGAGGACCGACGAACTGCTCGCGCTGACGATGCTCGACATGATGTGCCTATTGCGACATCGTCATCTTACGCGCCAAGCTGTTAACAAAGCTTGTGCATTAGCGGTTTGGTAACCGCCGCGCGCTCTGCGTTTCCCGGCAAACCGCCGGTCAAGACGTTCCCCGCAATTCAATTCAAATCGCGCCGCCCGAACTAACGCGGCAAGCACCTATTAACCATGTTCTTTTACGGGCCATTTGGAGGGCCTGTGGGATGACATCTGCCGATCCAAAGGATCGACACGTGTGTTTTGCCAGTATGGCATTGTGACCAGAAAGGTATCGTAAGATGTCAGACATCGTCCTCTCGTCGGGCGTGCGCTCGAACCTGCTCCAGCTGCAGCAGACCTCGGACCTCATCACGTCCACCCAGACCAAGCTTGCGACCGGCAAGCGCGTCAACTCCGCTCTCGACAATCCCAACAACTACTTCACCGCGCAGGGCCTCGATAGCCGCGCCGGCGACCTGAACAACCTGCTGGATTCGATGGCGACCGCCATCAACACCATTCAGGCCGCCAACAACGGCATCTCGGCGATCACCAAGCTGGTGCAGTCGGCCCAGTCCCTGGCCAGCCAGGCGCAACAGACGTCGGACACCACTGTCCGCGCCAGCCTCTCGACCCAGTTCGATGCGATCCGTACCCAGATCGATCAGCTCGCCAAAGACTCGGGCTTCAACGGCATCAACCTGCTGTCCGGCGCGTCGACCGACAACCTGACCGTCGTCCTGAACGAAAAGTCCGCGGCCAGCGGCAACCAGTCGTCCGTGACCGTCAACAGCACGGATACCACCAGCACCGGCCTGGGCGTCGCCGCCGCGGCCAACGCGTGGGCTGACGCCACCGACATCACCGCCGCGTCCACCACCTTGACCGCCGCGCTCACCACGCTGCGTTCGCAATCGCAGACGTTGAGCTCGAGCCTGTCGACCGTGCAGATCCGTCAGGACTTCACCACGTCGACGATCAACACGCTGCAGACCGGCTCGTCCGACCTGACGCTCGCCGACTCGAACCAGGAAGGCGCCAACCTGCTCGCCTTGCAGACCCGCCAGCAGCTCTCGACCACCGCTCTGTCGCTTGCCTCGCAGGCCGACCAGAACGTGCTCAAGCTGTTCCAGTAAGCCCGAACGACAACTTCGCGAAAACGGCGGCCTCCGGGCCGCCGTTTTTTTTGCCCTGTTTTTATGGCTAATGTTCCCTTACCCGCCGGCAATTTTAGCGGTCCGTTAACCCTAACAATTGACTATCGCACCTGGCACTTGATCCGATCCAGGCATGGAGTCTGCCATGAGTGACATTGTTCTTTCCTCGGGCGTTCGGTCCAACCTGCTGCAATTGCAACAGACTTCAAACCTGATCGAGTCCACGCAGAACAAGCTGGCCACCGGCAAGCGGGTCAATTCCGCCCTCGACAACCCGATCAACTATTTCACCGCCCAAAGCCTGACGGTGCGCGCCAACGACCTCAACGCGCTGCTCGACACCATGTCGACCGGCATCAATACCATTCAGGCGGCCAACAACGGCCTCTCGGCGATCACCAAACTGGTCCAGTCGGCGCAGTCGCTGGTCAGCCAGGCGCAGCAGACGTCCGACACCACAGTCCGCGCGACGCTCTCGAGCCAATTCGACTCGATCCGCACCCAGATCGATCAGCTCGCGACCGACTCCGGCATCAACGGCGTCAACCTGCTCAATGGCGACGATCTGACCATCACGCTCAACGAAACCGCGACCTCGACCGTCACCATCAGCGGCGTCACCGACACCACCAGCGCGGGGCTCGCGATCAACGGAGCGAGCAATTCCTGGACCGACGACACCGACATCGCGGCCGCTTCGAGTGAACTCACCACTGCGCTGGTGACCCTGCGATCACAGTCGCAGGCGCTGAGCTCCAACCTGCAAACCGTGCAGGTCCGCCAGGACTTCACCAAGGCGATGGTCAATACGCTCCAGACCGGGTCCGACAATCTGACCTTGGCGGACAGCAACGAAGAGGGCGCAAACCTGCTCGCCCTGCAAACCCGCCAGCAGCTCTCGACCACCGCTCTGTCGCTTGCCTCTCAGGCCGACCAGAACGTCCTGAAGCTGTTCCAATAAACGCCGCGTCCGAGCCGGCGCAGGAACAATTCCTTAAGTACGTCCGGTTACCACAGCAGCGTAAGGGATGGTACCGACATGGGTCTCAAGGTCGAGCTCAAACCCGGCGAGCGCTTCATTCTCGGGGAGTGTCTGGTCACCAATGGCGACCAGCGCACGCGGCTCCTCATCGAGGGGCAGGCCGCCATCCTGCGCGAAAAAGACATCATGACCGCCGAGCAGGCCGACACGCCGGCCAAGCGCATCTATCTCGTCGTCCAATTGATGTACACATCGCGCGATCCCTCGCTGCATCATCAAACCTATTTCTCGCTGATGGGCGACCTGGTCCAAGCCGCACCGAGCGCCTGGGCGCACGTCGTGGATATCAGCAATCACATCCTTGCCGGCGAAATGTACAAGGCGCTCAAGAGCGCCAAGGCGCTTATTGCTTACGAAAAGGAGTTGCTCGATCATGCATCAGGCGGCGAAAGCCTACGGCGCCATCGCTCAAAAGACCGCAAGTCCGCGTGAGCGCGAGGCCGACCTGCTGCTGAGCTGCGCGGCGCACTTGCAGATGATCCGCGATTCGTGGGAGACTCGGCGCTCCGAGTTGGATGGCGCACTCCTCTACAATCGCAAACTGTGGACGATCTTCTTGAGCTCGGCCACGAGCCCGGACAATCCGCTGCCGGCCAACGTGCGTCAGAACGTGGCAAACCTCGGCCTGTTCGTGCTCAAGCAGACCATGAAGGTCATGATCAATCCGCAGCCGGAAACTCTCGGCTCGCTGATTGCCATCAATCGCGAACTGGCGGCGGGATTGCTCGGCCGCGCCTGACGCGAGACCCGTCCGATACGAAAAAAAAGCCGCGGCCAGCCGCGGCTTTTTTCATATGAGCAACAACTCACGCGAGCCGAACGGCTACTTCAGGTAATTCACCAGGCTGGTCTGGAACAGCATCGCCGTCGTCTGCATCGACGCCTGCATACGCGTCTGCAAGGCCAGGATCTGCGACCCCACCTCCTCATTCGACACGCCGGAAATCTGCGTGAGGAAGTCGCCCAGCGTCGCGCTGGTCTGCGCGTGCCGATCCTTCGCAGACGAGAGCGCGCCTTGCGCATTGGCGAGATCGGCCTCGACTGTGGTGATCGATTGCCCGGTCGTGTCGTTGAGACTCGTGCTCAGTCGCTGATTCAACGCGATGCTCAATGCCGGGCTGTTGGGATCGGACGGGGGCACAGTCACCGCCGCCAGTGTCGCGACATTCTGCACCAGCGAGCGTATGCCGTCCTCGTTGGCACGCGCGCCGTAGCTGACGGTCAGCGACTGGTCGATCTTTGCCGTGGCGGTGTCGCGCGCCGAGCCGGCGCCGTCTTCGCCGGTGTACCAGATCACCGTATCGGCGGCGGTGCCGGCGCGCATGCCGGTTGCCGTATCGAACGGCGGGCCGTCGACGCGCTGCGGCGGGTTGCTGGCGTCGCCATCAAAGAAATCGTTGGAGGCGACGACCGCCGAGGCCGCTGTCAGCGACGTCGCGGCAGTCGTGCCGATTCCGCTCGACAGCGCGGCCTGGAAATTGGTCGCGGTATCGGCCGGTGTCGCGCCGATGGTGAACTGGTTGTCGCCGGGGGGCGACGCCGTCGTCGCCGTCAGCGTCAGGTTCGAGGTCGTGCCGTCGGGCAGATTGAAGCGCACGGTGATGGATTCGCCGTCATTCGGATTGCCGGTAAAATCGACGCCCATCGCAGCCGGCGTGCCGGTCGGACCGCTGACGGTGGCGCCGGTCAGCGTTGAACTCACCGAGGCGAGCTTCATGCCGAAGGTCCCGGCGTCCTCGGTCACGTCGACCTCGGTCGCGCTGGGCGTGCTCACACTGAGCCGGCCGAGGCCATTGCTGCCGAGATCGGCCTGGCTACGCTCGGAGATGAGCTGCTTCAGCCCGGCCTGCCCGCCATTGCCGTTGAGGATGTGATCCATCGTTTCCACCGCCGGCGTGTCGGTGGCGCGCCCGGAAAACAAATAGCGGTCGCCGCCCTGGGTATTGAGCAGGCCGAGCAACTCGTCGAGCGAACTTTGTGCGGTCGTCTGCGCCGTCACAGCGCCGCTACTGTTGCCGGTCGTGTTGGCCTGCACCATCGCCGACTTCACCGTGCTCGAGATGTCGCTCATGCGATCGAGCGCGGTGTTCATCAGGTTGATGCGGTTCGACACATTGTCGATGGTGTTGTCGTAGCTTGAGAGCGCCGAGAGCTGCGAGTTCAGGCTGACGGTGACGCCGCGATCGAGCCCTAGCCCGGCATAGTTCGCCGACTTCTGGCCGGTGCTGAGCTGACGCGACAGGTCGTCATATTGCGCCCGCATGTTGAGCAGTTGCTGAGCGGCGATAGACGCTTGCGAGCCGACCGAAGAGACACTCATTCCGTCCTCACATCTTCATCAAGGTGTCGAACATGTCGCTCACCGCCGACATGACACGAGCATTGGCGGCGTAGGCGTTTTGCAGCGTCAGCAGGTTGGCCATTTCGGTGTCGACATTGACGCTGGACGCGTCGTTGTAGCGCTGCTGAAGCGAGGAGAGCACCACGTCCTGGCCCTGCTTCAGGCTGCTGGCCGAGTCTGCCGCCTCACCCTGCTGGCTGATGACCTGGCGCAGAAACGTCGTGATCGATCCCGAGAACGGCGCGCCGACCGTGCCGATGCCGGTCGAGGCCGAGAACTGCTGCGACGCGTTGGTAAGCTGGTTCAGGATGAAGTCCGGCCGCGTGCTGTCGCCGGATGCGACGCCGCTCGCGTAGGAGACCAGCTTCGAGGGGTCGGCGACGAGATCGCTGTTCACCGAGATACGGCCGGCGAGCCCGATGCTCTGCGAGCCGAGCGCGGTGATCGCACCGGTATATGGCACGCCGCCGTCGGTAAAGAACGAGAGCGAGGCGCTACCGCCGGTCAGCGAGGTTTGCGTTGTGGTCGCCGCGACGGAATTCACCTTGACGATATTGCCTGCGCCGTCATTGAGGACGCGTAACGTCGTGCCGGACGGGTTCGACGCCACCATGCCGGTAGAGCCGAGCGCGGCGCTGATCTGCCCCCACACAGAGCTCATGCCACCGGAGAAGTCGATGCCGACGACCTTGTCGTTGGGACTAGAGGTGGCCGTGTTGGGCAGCGGCAGCACCGACGGGTCGTCCACGCGCATCAAGGTGAGCGTACTGGGCGTGCCCGTCAGCGAGTTCGTGTAGTTGATCGTGACCGTGTTGCCGGCCGAGAGCCCGCCGATATCGACGTCGAAGCCATTTTGCAGGCCCGAGGTCACCGCCGTGCCGGATGTGGTCTGGCTCGAGAGCGAGGTCGCCATGGCGCCCGCCATGGCGTCGAGTTGCCCTTGCGCCTGTACCAGATCCTGGTCGCGCATCTGCACGTAGGCCGCGATCGTGCCCGAGCGGATCGCACCGGTCTGTAATAGATCGACCGAGCTGCCATTGGGCGAGGTCAGCGAGATGGTGCCGACGGTGCGCTGCGAGGGGTCGGCGCTCCAGGTCGAGTTCGGCGTCATCGTGCCCTGAGCATCGAAGCTCAGCGTCGCGGCCTTGTCGCCGACGAGCTGGACGCCGGAATTGGTATAGATCGTGACCTGATTGTTGTCGGTCGGGACGACGTTGATATCCATCAGCTGCGAGAGCTGATCGATGTAGCTGTCGCGCTGATCCAGAAGCGTCGCGGTGGCTGTGTCGTTCTGCGGCGACGCGGCGATGCGCTGGTTGAGCGCGGCGATCTGGCTCATCGCCTGATTGGCCTGGGTCACCGCATCCGAGATGCCGAGCTCGGCCTGGCCGCGCAATCCCTGAATGCTGTCGCTCATCTGGTTGAGCTGCTGCGTGAGCTGCTGCCCCGTACTGATCACCGCGCTGCGCGCGGCCGGATCGTCCGGGCTGGTCGAGAGCGACTGCAAGGCCGTGGTGAAGTTGTTGTACACCGTCTCCAGCGCCGCACTCGAACCTGGCGTGCCATAGACGTCCTGGAGACTGGAATACATTTGCGAAAGCGTGTCGGCATAGGAAGCGCCGGCATTCTCCACCCGCAACTGCTTTTGCACGTAGGTGTCGAGCTCGCGCTGCACCGACGTGACCTGAACGCCGATGCCGGTCCCGCTGCCGCCGGTGGCGACTTGGTTGACACTCTTGCGAACATAGCCAGGCGTATCGGCATTGGCGACGTTCGAGGCGACGAGCGCCAGCGCGGACTGATTGACCTTCAGTCCCGCGATCGCTGCCGATAGCGCCTGGGTCAGACTCATGACCGATCGCCGTCCCTACGTCCTTTGCCGCCGCGCACGCGCCGCTACCGCACCATGTTCAGGAGATCCTGAACCATCTGGTTGGTGGTGGTGACCACTTTGGTATTGGCCGAATAGGCCTGCTGCGTAATGATCAACTTGGTGAACTCATTGGCGATGTCGGTATTGGAGCCTTCGAGCGAGGAGCCTTCGATCGTGCCCGGCGCGTTGTAAGTCGCGGTGCCGGACTCCGCTGTCGCCGCGTAAGCGCCGCCATCGAGCCGTTGCAGCGAATTGGCGCCGCTGAAGTTGGCGAGCGTGATCTCCGCGAGATCGATCGTTTGCCCGTTCGAATAAGTGCCGGTCACGCGGCCCTTGTCGCTGACCGCGACGGTCTCGAGGTTTCCGGCCGCGTAGCCGTTCTGCTGCAACAGGTTCACCTGCACAGTCCCGTTGGTGTCGGCGTACTCGGTGATGCCGCCGGAACTGTGGGTGATCTGGAGACTGCCGAGCGAGACGCCATCCACGGTCACGTTCGGCAGCGTGATCGAATTGATCGCCGGATTGAGCTGGCCATTGGCGCCGAAGGTGTAGTTGACGCCGGCGTTCTGCCAAGCCGCCTGGGTGCCGGTCGCGTTGGTATCGGTTTGGTAGAACATGTTCCAAGTGTCGGAATGGCCCGTGCCGAGCGAGGCCGAATCCGTCTTGCCCCAGCGAATTTGGAGATTTACCGGCGCGCCGGATACGTCGTAGGCGGTGACGGCGCCGCCGGCGACGGTCTCATTGAGGAAAGTGCTGAGGTCGTTGGCGACCACGGAGCCGTTGGAGGGCAGCGCGGTCGTCGTATGGATGCCG
>DATDMA010000399.1:0-5454 GCA_036519015.1 Pseudolabrys sp.
AATGGTTCGGATGCGCGAGTCGAAGCCGTAGATGTCGTCGCGCAACACGAGTTTGCCCTGATCGTCGACGAAAGCCGTCTGATAGGTCAGATGCACCATCGGGCGCGTGACCATCTTGAAGGTCTTTTCTTCGTGTCCGACTAGGCGCTCGAGTTGCGCCGACGTCGGCGTCGGGGCGGGCAAGGCCATGGCCAGCATCACCTCGCCGAACTTGGTCGGATTTTCCACGCGCATACAGCCGTGGCTGAGGGCGCGTCTGTCCGCGGCGAAGAGCCGCTTCTCCGGCGTGTCGTGCAGATAGACCTGGAAGCGATTCGGGAAATTGAACTTGATGCGGCCGAGCGCATTTGCCGCGCCCGGCGGCTGCACGACGTTGATGTGCCCGTCCGGACCCTTCTTCACCTCAAAGCCCAGGCGGTCGAAGATGTTCGGGTCGTGCGCGTAGAGCGGCAGCAGTTCGTTCTGGATGATCGACTGCGGCACGTACCAGGACGGATTGACGATGACATTGTCCATCACGGCGGTCAGCAGCGGCGTCGGCGTCTGCGGCTTGCCGGCGACGATCTTGGTGCGCCAAACGATCTGGTTGTCGCGCGAGACCTTCAATGTGTAATCGGGAATGTTGACCATCGCGTAATTGCGGCCGAGGTCGCGCGGCAGCCAGCGCCAGCGCTCCATGTTCGCCATCACGTGGTCGGCGATCTGGCTCTGCTTCGGTCCGTTGATCGCGGCGATCGTCTTTGAGTCGATCAGGCCGGTCGGCTTGATGTCGGCGCGCTGCTGCACATTGCGGATCGCGTTATAGAGCGCCTTGTCATAGAAGAGATCGCTTGGCTTGCCGTGCACGCCAAGCTTCTCGCGCAACAGCGGCACGCGTGCGTCCTTCGTGCCCGGCTTGATGATTTGCCCGTCGGGAATGCGGTTGGTTTCCGGCACGCTCGCGTTGCTGCGCAACTCGGCGAGCTTCTCCTTCAACGCCTTGAAGCTCGCGTTCGGCGGATTGAAGCTTTCCAGCGTCGCGTCTTCGTCGCGTGAGTCGGCGATTCTCTTGAGGATGTCGTCCGGATCGGGCGCGTGACTGCCGTAATCGATGTCTGCGGTCACGCGCGTCGGCGCGATGCGGCCAATCTGCAGATGGCGCGCAAACGTCAGCACTGAATTGGTGAGCTTGATATCGCCTTCGGCTAGCGCCTCGGCGCCGCCGCCGAACTCAGGCACCGGATAATCTTGGGGATCGAGCGCATCGGCTTCGGCGCTCTTCAGGCGCGCAATGGCAGCCTTGGCATTCGCGGTGAGGCGGCCTTCACGGATCCACAGCGGCGCATAGCCGCGCGCGGCGTAAAAGGATTCGATCGCCTTGCGGTCGGCGACGCGCTCGACGTGACGGTCGAGCTGCTTGGCGCCGGCCGCGTCGCGCAGCTTGGCGGTGATCTGTGCGTCGCTCGCCGCCAGTAGCCTGTCGGGCATGGCCTTGGCGCCGGCGTTGTCGGCATCGCGCGGCGCGGCAACCTGTGTCGGCGCGGGCTCAACGGCCGCAGCAGTGGGTGCGGCGACTGGCGGCAGCGGCTCCGGCGCGGCGTCGCGCTGGCGCGGTGCCGGTGCATCGGGCGGTGTGGCCGGCGGCGCAGCACGATGACGCAGCACTTGGCCGTTGAGCGAGGGCGGCGGCGGCCGCACCGATTCAACCCGATCCGGCGCCGCGATCGCCAGCACCGGCAGCGTGACAGCCGCGGCCAGGATCGTGCTGGCCAGCAGACGATCCAATCCACCTTTACGCATTGCGTTTACCCCCGCAGCCCTAACGGGCACCCTCGAATTGGACGCGCACTTTAGTGAGCGTGGCAACGGCGATAATCTCGCCGCGCGGTGTGCGCGCCTTTCGCTACTATTATGCGGCCGATGTGGCGCGCAAACGAATGGATTCCAAGAATGCCGTCGCGCTAATTGCAATCAGAGCTAACGCGTTAACGCAATTTCGTTAAATCGCGCAATTTTCTATCATGCCACGGGGGTATCGTCGTTCACCTTTGCGCTGGCACCGTCGTCATCGAGGCCGAGCCCGTCGAGCTTGCGATAGAGCGTCGAGCGGCCGATCTTCAGGCGTCGCGCGACTTCCGACATCTGCCCACGATAATGCGTGATGGCGAAACGGATGACGTCGCCTTCGATCTCGTCGAGCGGCCGCACCTCGCCCTTGATGTCGGTGAGATGCAGCATCGGCGCGGCGCTGGTCAGCGCCGCCGCATCGTGCAGGCTCCCGCCACGCTCAGGCCACGACGCGATCATCGCCGGGCCGGCATCGAGCGACGGCTGAAGGGTCGCAGCACTGACATGGCCGTGCGCCTCGAGCTGCGCGGCGACCTGCGGGAATTCGTTGACGCCGACCTCCTCGCCGTCGGCGAGCACCACGGCGCGGAAGATCGTGTTCTCGAGCTGGCGCACATTGCCGGGCCAGCGATAGGCGGCGAGCATCGCCAGCGCCTCGGCGCTGATCGCGCGCACGCGCTTTCCTTCTTCCGCGGCGATGCGCGCGAGGAAGTGCCGTGTCAGCTCCGGGATGTCCTCCGCGCGCTGCCGCAAGGGCGGCACGCCGATGGGGAAAACGTGCAGGCGATAGAACAAGTCCTCGCGGAAACGCCCGGCCTTCACATCGGCGATGAGATCGCGGTTGGTCGCCGAGACGATGCGCACGTCGACTTTGACCGACTTGCGTCCGCCGACCGGCTCGACCTCGCCCTCCTGCAAGGCGCGCAACAGCTTCACCTGCGCGGCGAGCGGCAGTTCGCCGACCTCGTCGAGGAACAGCGTGCCGCCGTCCGCTTCGACGAATTTGCCGGCATGCTTTTCGGTGGCGCCGGTGAAGGCGCCCTTCTCGTGGCCGAACAGGATCGACTCGACCAGGTTCTCCGGCATGGCGCCGCAGTTCACCGCGATGAAAGGCTTGGCGCGGCGCGCGCCTGAGCCGTGGATTGCGCGCGCGATCAATTCCTTGCCGACGCCCGACTCGCCCTCGATCAGAGCTGGAATGGTGGAGGCTGCCGCCTTCTCCGCTGCGCGGAGCACGTGCCGCATGGCGTCCGAACGGGTGATCACGTCGGCGATGCTGAGCGTGCCGTCATGCTTGCGCTGGAGCCGCTGCAGTTCGCCGGCCAGCTTGTTGGCGGCGAGCGCATTGCGCAGCGAGACCTGTATCCGTTCCGGATTGGCCGGCTTGACCACGAAGTCGGCCGCGCCCGCGCGCATGGCCGACACGACATTGTCGATGCCGCCATGGGCGGTCTGCACGATCACCGGGATTGCGAGGCCCGCCTCGCGCATGCGCGCCAGCACGCCGAGCCCGTCGAGATCGGGCATCACGAGGTCGAGCACCATGCAGTCGATGGTCTCCCCGCCATTGAGAAGGGCGAGGGCGGCGTCGCCTCCTTCGGCGGTGAGGCTCCGGTAGCCTAAACGCTGCACCATGGCTTCGAGCAGGCGACGCTGGACCGGATCGTCATCGACGATGAGCACGACTTCAGACATGAGCACTCCAACACGCCACGGGTTGTGCCGATTTGGCGCAATGTGGCGGCTTTGCCTTAATGGCGTCTTAAGCGCGGCCCATCCGCGGTTGCGCATGGCGGCCCTGTCGCGTCCGGGCGGTTGCATCCGGACAGGCCGCGCGCGATATGGTGAGATGCCGTTGCCCGCCCTCGCATCGCCACAGGCGGGCGCCTAGATGATCCCGAGCCGCCCGAATTTCCCTCGAGAACGATTGTCCCCCATGGCCAAAAGCGCTTCCCAGAAGTCAGCCGCGACGTCCCCCAAGCTCGGCGAACTGCCCGAGTGGAACCTGAACGACCTTTATCCCGGGCTCGACAGTCCGGAGCTCAAGCGCGACCTGGAGCAGGCCGATACGGACTGCGCCGCCTTCGAGCAGGCCTTCAAGGGCAAGCTCCAGGGGATGGCGACGGGTGAGGGCGCAGGCAGGGCACTGGCCGAGGTGGTGAAGCGTTACGAGGTGCTGGAGGACAAGCTCGGCCGTTTGTACTCCTATGCGTCGCTGCTTTACGCCGGCAATACGACCGATCCGGTGCGCGCCAAGTTCTATGGCGACGTGCAGGAGCGCATCACAGCCGCTTCGCTCCATCTTTTGTTCTTCACGCTCGAGCTCAACCGCGTCGACGATGCGGCGCTGGAGGCAGCCATGGGCGATCCGGCGCTCGGTCATTACCGGCCGTGGATCGAGGACGTGCGTAAGGAGAAGCCCTATCAGCTTGAGGACCGCGTCGAGGAGCTGTTTCACGAAAAGTCGATCACCGGCTATTCCGCCTGGAACCGGCAATATGACGAGACCGTCGCAGGCCTGCGCTTCAAGATCGGCGGCAAGGACTTGTCGATCGAGCCGGCGTTGAATTTCCTTCAGGATGCCGACGGAAAGAAGCGCAAAGCCGCGGCCGAGGCGCTGGCCAAGACGTTCAAGGAAAATCTGCGCGCCTTCACGCTGATCACCAATACGCTCGCCAAGGATAAGGAGATTTCCGACCGTTGGCGCGGCTTCAAAGACATCGCTGACGCGCGGCATCTCTCGAACCGCGTCGAGCGCGAGGTGGTGGAGGCGTTGGTGGCAGCCGTGCAGGCCGCCTATCCGAAGCTCTCGCACCGCTATTATGCGCTGAAGGCGAAGTGGTTCGGCAAGAAGACGCTCGCGCATTGGGACCGCAACGCACCGCTGCCGAAAGTCGCGCAGCGCACGATTCCGTGGAGCGACGCGCGCGCCACCATCCTTACCGCCTATGGCGCCTTCTCGCCGAAGATGGCGGAAGTGGCCGACGAGTTCTTCGTCAAGAACTGGATCGACGCGCCGGTGCGTCCCGGCAAGCAGCCGGGCGCCTTCGCGCATCCGACCGTGCCGTCCGCGCATCCTTACGTGCTGCTCAACTACCAGGGCAAGCCGCGCGACGTGATGACGCTGGCGCATGAGCTCGGCCATGGCGTGCATCAAGTGCTGGCGGCGCCGAACGGCCCGCTGATGGCGCCGACGCCGCTGACGCTCGCCGAGACCGCGAGCGTGTTCGGCGAGATGCTCACCTTCCGTAAGCTGCTTGCCGCCACCACCGACACCAAGCAGCGCAAGGCCATGCTCGCCGCCAAGGTCGAGGATATGATCAACACGGTGGTGCGGCAGATCGCGTTCTATTCATTCGAGCGCAAGGTGCACACCGAGCGCCGCAATGGCGAGCTCACCGCCGACAAGATCTGCGAACTGTGGATGTCGGTGCAGAGCGAGAGCCTGGGGCCGGCAATCGAATTGAAGGAGGGCTACGAGACCTTCTGGACTTACATCCCGCACTTCATCCATTCGCCGTTCTACGTCTATGCGTATGCGTTCGGCGATTGCCTGGTGAACTCGCTCTACGCGGTCTACGAGAAGTCCGCCTCCGGCTTCGCCGAGCGCTATCTGGAGATGCTCTC
>DATDMA010000400.1:0-9013 GCA_036519015.1 Pseudolabrys sp.
GCGCCGGCGGACGGCGGGCTCGGGCGTCTCGTCCGGCGCTTCGCGGCCTCGCAGTGCCAGGCTGAGCGCGTAGGTGGCGGCCAGTGCCAGCCCGGCCAGCCACGCCCCCTTGTTGCGGGGGCTGGCGACTGTGACGGCGCGGTCGATCTGGCTCATGAAGCGATAACCGCGCGGCTTCGCCATGGTTGCGCCACGGCGAAGCGGCCGCCCCGGTACCCGACCTGGGTGCTCCACTTGCGATAATTATATCATGGTTACACTTATAGCGAGCATACGGTTATAGAACGTCGAGCGGGGCGGCCATCCCGAGACGGGCGCGCTGCGAGAGGGTAGAGACCGGCGGTTCTGTCCACCGCCCCGCGCGGGCGCCGCCCTTCCCTCTCCCGCGATTCTGGTCTAAGCACCCCCCTGCGCGGGGTTGACCCCGCCTGGGGAAAAAGGACGCGCGAAAAGCGCGCCCTTTTTTTGTGCCCCGTGACCCGAGTCAATCCGGGACGGCCGAAGGCCGGACCCGGAATCCAGACGCAAGCTCAACAGGCGCTTCTGGATTCCAGGTTCGCTCGTTGCGCGGGCGCCCTGGAATGACGAACGGCAAAGGATAGTCGCTTAAGCCAATGCCCAAACGCACCGACATCAAATCGATCCTGATCATCGGCGCCGGCCCGATCGTCATCGGCCAGGCCTGCGAGTTCGACTATTCCGGTACGCAGGCCTGCAAGGCGCTGCGCGAAGAGGGCTACCGCGTCATCCTGGTCAATTCCAATCCGGCGACGATCATGACCGATCCCGATCTCGCCGACGCAACCTATATCGAACCGATCACGCCGGAGATCGTCGCCAAGATCATCGAGAAGGAGCGGCCCGACGCGCTGCTGCCGACCATGGGCGGGCAGACGGCGCTCAACTGCGCACTGTCGCTGCGCAAGATGGGCACGCTGGAGAAGTTCAACGTCACGATGATCGGCGCCACCGCCGAGGCGATCGACAAGGCGGAAGACCGCGAGCGGTTCCGCAAGGCGATGACCAAGATCGGCCTGCCGACGCCGCGCTCGCATCAGATCAAGACACTGTCGCAGGCGCTCACTGCGCTCGAGGACATCGGCCTGCCGGCCATCATCCGCCCGTCCTTCACCCTCGGCGGCACCGGCGGCGGTATCGCCTACAACAAGGCGGAATTCATCGAAATCGTCGAAGGCGGCATCGACGCCTCCCCCACCAGCGAAGTGCTGATCGAAGAATCGGTGCTGGGCTGGAAGGAATTCGAGATGGAGGTGGTGCGCGATACGAAAGACAACTGCATCATCATCTGCTCGATCGAAAACGTCGATCCGATGGGCGTGCACACCGGCGATTCCATCACCATTGCGCCGGCGCTGACGCTGACCGACAAGGAATACCAGATCCTGCGCGACGCCTCGATCGCGGTGCTGCGCGAGATTGGGGTGGAGACCGGCGGCTCCAACGTGCAGTTCGCCATCAACCCGGTCGACGGGCGGCTGGTGGTGATCGAGATGAACCCGCGCGTGTCGCGCTCCTCGGCGCTGGCGTCGAAGGCGACCGGCTTTCCCATTGCCAAGGTCGCGGCCAAGCTCGCGGTCGGCTACACGCTCGACGAGATCGCCAACGACATCACCGGCGGCGCCACGCCGGCTTCGTTCGAGCCGACCCTCGATTACGTGGTCACGAAGATCCCGCGCTGTGCCTGCGAGAAGGTCCCCGGCGCCTCCAATGTGCTCACCACCTCGATGAAGTCTGTGGGCGAGGCCATGGCCATCGGCCGCACCTTCCAGGAGAGCCTGCAGAAGGCGCTGCGCTCGCTGGAAACCGGGCTCACCGGGCTCGACGAGATCACCATCGAAGGCTTCGACACCAGCAAGAGCGTCGAGGACACCGACAACAAGAACGCGATCCGTGCCGCGCTCGGCACGCCGACGCCGGAGCGGCTCTTGAAGGTGGCGCAGGCGATGCGCCTGGGCGCCAGCGACGAGCTGATCCACAATGCCTGCCGCATCGACCCGTGGTTCCTGGCCGAGCTGCGCGGCATCGTCGAGGCCGAAGCCGAGATCAAGGCCAAGGGCCTGCCGACCACGCCGGCCCCGTTCCGCCGGCTCAAATCCATGGGCTTTTCCGACAAGCGGCTCGGCAAGCTGACCGGGACGGACGCCGACACGGTGCAAGCCAAGCGCCGCGCGCTCGGCGTGCGGCCGGTGTTCAAACGCATCGACACTTGCGCGGCCGAATTCGCCTCGCCCACGGCCTATATGTATTCGACCTACGCGGCGCCTTTCGCGGGCCAGGTCGTCGATGAGGCGAGGCCCACCGACCGCAACAAGATCGTGATCCTCGGCGGCGGCCCGAACCGCATCGGCCAGGGCATCGAGTTCGACTATTGCTGCTGCCACGCCGCCTTCGCGCTGAAGGAAGCCGGCTACGAGACCATCATGGTCAACTGCAATCCGGAGACGGTGTCGACCGATTACGATACCTCCGACCGGCTCTATTTCGAGCCGCTCACGCCGGAAGACGTGCTGGAGATCATCGACACCGAGCGCTCGAACGGCACGCTGCACGGTGTGATCGTACAGTTCGGCGGGCAGACCCCGCTCAAGCTGGCCGAGTCGCTGGAGAAGGCGAACGTGCCGATCCTCGGCACCTCGCCCGACGCCATCGACCTCGCCGAGGACCGCGACCGCTTCAAGAAGCTGCTCGACCAGCTCAAGATGCGCCAGCCGCAGAACGGCATCGCCACCTCGCCGGGCGCGGCGCGCGCCATCGCCGACGTGATCGGCTATCCAGTCGTCATCCGCCCCTCATATGTGCTGGGCGGACGCGGCATGGAGATCGTGCGCGACCCGGCGCAACTGGATCGCTACGTCGCGCGGCTGGCCAATACGCTCGACAAGCCGTCCGAGCTGGTGGTGTCGCAGAAGAGCCCGCTGCTGATCGACCGCTATCTGTCCGACGCCACCGAAGTCGACGTCGACTGCCTGGCCGACGGCAAGGACACCTTCATCGCCGGTATCATGGAGCATATCGAGGAGGCCGGCATCCACTCAGGCGATAGCGCCTGCGCGCTGCCTCCCTACTCGCTCTCGCCCGAGACGATCGCAGAGCTGGAGCGGCAGACGCGCGCTCTGGCGCTGGCGCTCAATGTCGGCGGCCTGATGAACGTGCAGTACGCCATCAAGGACGGCGAGATCTATGTGCTGGAAGTCAATCCCCGCGCCTCGCGCACGGTGCCCTTTGTCGCCAAGGTGATCGGCCTGCCGGTGGCCAAGATCGCGGCACGCGTCATGGCCGGCGAGAAGCTCGCCAGCTTCAATCTGACCAATTCCCACTACGACCACCGCGCAGTGAAGGAAGCCGTATTCCCGTTCGCGCGTTTCCCCGGCGTCGACACCCTGCTGGGTCCGGAAATGAAATCGACCGGCGAGGTGATGGGCATCGACGGCTCCTTCGAGATCGCCTTCGCCAAAAGCCAGATCGGCAGCGGAACCACGTTGCCGCGCTCGGGCACCGTGTTCGTCTCGGTGCGGGACGCCGACAAGGCGCGCATCCTGCCGGCGGTGAAGCTTTTGGCCTCGCTCGGCTTCAAGACCATCGCGACTTCGGGTACCCAGCGCTACCTCGCCGAACAGGGGGTGCAGGCCGCCAAGATCAATAAAGTCCTGGAAGGCCGCCCGCATATCGTCGATGTCATCAAGAACGGCGGGGTACAGCTCGTTTTCAACACGACGGAGGGGGCGACGGCCCTGGCGGACAGCCGGTCCCTGCGCCATGCCGCCCTCTTGCATAAAGTGCCGTACTACACCACTCTTTCCGGTGCCGTCGCCGCGGCGCAGGGCATCAAAGCCTATCTCGGGGGCGACCTCGAGGTTCGCGCGCTGCAGAGCTACTATCACAGCCGGACCTGAAGGAAGTTTTCCGCACGGTACGGACCTAAAAGCGGCGGCACGAGTTTAGGCCGGGAAGTCCACGGTCGCGGCAGGGGCATCAGCCAGCCGCGGTTAGGGTTTTTTACCCGGTTCTCGTTCTATGACTCCGGTACGGGAAACCGTGGCCGGAGTCGTATTACGAGTCGATTGGACACGAGATACGAAGGGTAGAAGGGCTTGGCGGCGCGAGAGGCGCGACAAGTTGTTTCGGGCGCCCGCCAGGAGGAGATGAGAGATGGTAGAAAAAATTCCAATGACGGCGGCAGGCTATACGTCGCTCGAAGCCGAGCTCAAGCACTGTCAGCAGACCGAACGTCCGCGAATCATTCAGCAGATCACCGAGGCGCGCTCGCATGGCGACCTGTCGGAGAATGCCGAGTATCATGCCGCCAAGGAGCAGCAGTCGCTCAATGAGGGACGCATCGACGAGCTCCAGGACAAGCTCGCACGTGCCGAGATCATCGACGTGTCGAAGCTGTCGGGCGACACCATCACGTTCGGCGCGACGGTCACGCTGGTCGACGAGGACACTGAGGAGAAGAAGGTGTGGCAGATCGTCGGCGAGCCGGAAGCCGATGCCAAGGCCGGCCGCATCTCCATCACCTCGCCGCTCGCGCGCGCGCTGATCGGCAAGGCCAAGGGCGCCTCCGTCGAGGTCAACACGCCCGGCGGCGCAAAGGCCTATGAGATCATGAAGGTGGAGTGGCGGTAGGCCACTCTGGCGCCTTGGCTACGGTCGATTTCCTGAACGAACGGCTGATTTACTCGTGGCGCCCGCTTAGCCCTGCTAGGCGGGCTTGTTCGTTTTTCGTACCGCTTCGCGCCGAGCACCGGCGGCGACGGATCGATTCAGAGGCGCACGAGTCAAAGTAAACCGGCCACTTCACTCCTCCATCGGCACCATGGCGGCGTCCTTGGAATTGCGCAGCACCAAAGACGTCTTCACGTTGCGCACGTTGGGCGCGGAAGTGAGCTTCTCGACGAAGGCCTGGAAGGTCTTGAGGTCCGGCGCGACGCATTTGAGGACGAAGTCGATCTCGCCCGAGAGCATCCAGCACTCGCGCACCAGCGGCTGCTTGCGCACGAAGTCCTCGAAGGCGGCGAGATCGGTCTCCGCCTGGCTCGCCAGATGCACCATCGCGAATACCGCCACCTCGTAGCCGAGCTTCTTCTCGTCGAGCAGGCCGCGGTAGCCCTTGATGAAGCCCGCCTCCTCCAGTGCGCGCACGCGGCGCAGGCAGGGCGGCGCCGAAATGCCAACCCGGCGGGCGAGTTCCACATTGGTCATGCGGCCATCGTCCTGAAGCTCCTTCAGGATTTTACGGTCAATGGCATCCAGTCGGGCAGGCAAGGACGTATCCCCCAAGCGCGGCGGTCAATTCCGGGCCGCCATCCATACCGCGAAACAAAGTTTCGCGAAAGAATATTGCGCACGTGCACGATTTTCCGCCGGCCGGCTTGCCAAGTCTGTGACTCCGTGGGTTGCGTATCTTGCATGGCTCCGCTGAAAGCCATACATCCTGCGAGCCAAAAGAGCGGGTCACCCGCCCAGGCGCCGGGGTGAAACCCGTCCAAAACGCCCAGCCAGGGGCGTAAGAGAACAAATGTCAAAGACCATCCACGCCAAAGTCGTCATCATCGGCTCGGGACCAGCCGGCTACACCGCCGCGATTTACGCGGCGCGCGCCATGTTGGAGCCCATCCTGATCCAGGGCATCCAGCCCGGCGGTCAGCTCACCATTACCACCGACGTGGAGAACTATCCCGGCTTCGCCGACGTCATCCAGGGTCCCTGGCTGATGGAGCAGATGCAGAAGCAGGCGGAGCACGTCGGCACCCGCATCGTCACCGACATGGTGACCCAGGTGGAACTTGGGCAGCGGCCGTTCCGGCTGACCTGCGATTCCGGCGACGTGTTCATGACCGAGAGTCTGATTATCGCCACAGGCGCCCAGGCGCGCTGGCTAGATCTACCGTCGGAGCAGAGGTTCAAGGGCTACGGCGTCTCGGCCTGCGCCACCTGCGACGGCTTTTTCTACCGGAACAAGGAAGTCATCGTCATCGGCGGCGGCAACACCGCGGTCGAGGAAGCCCTGTTCCTTACCAATTTCGCGTCGAAGGTGACGGTCGTGCACCGGCGCGATCACTTCCGCGCCGAGAAGATCCTGCAGGACCGCTTGTTCAAGCACCCCAAGATCGAGGTGGTATGGGACAGCGTGCTTCACGACGTGCTCGGCAGCGACGGCCCCTTGAAGGTCAAAGGCGTCGCGCTCAAGAACGTGAAAACCGGTGACATCGCCGAGCGCGTGGCGGACGGCGTGTTCATCGCCATCGGCCATCAGCCGGCGTCGGAATTGTTCGTCGGTCAACTGGAGATGAAGCCGTCCGGCTACATCGCCACCGCCGGACACTCGACGGCAACCTCTGTCCCTGGCGTGTTCGCCGCCGGCGACGTCACGGACGACATCTACCGCCAAGCGGTCACCGCGGCGGGACAAGGCTGCATGGCAGCCCTCGAAGCGGAGAAATTCATCGCCGCGCACGAGCATGAGCATCAACGCGCAGCGGCGGAATAAACATCTATGGCTGGAACGAACACATCGATGGATTGGGATAAGTTGAAGGTTTTTCATGCCGCCGCAGAGGCCGGCTCATTCACCCACGCGGGCGAACGGCTTGGCCTTTCGCAATCGGCGGTCTCGCGCCAGGTTTCGGCGCTGGAGTCTGAGCTCAGCGTCTCGCTCTTCCACCGTCACGCGCGCGGGCTGATCCTCACCGAGCAGGGCGAACTGCTCTACCGCACGGCGCATGAAGTGTTCATGAAGCTGGAAGCGGCGCGCACCAAGCTCACCGACAGCCGCGAGCGGCCGAACGGCGAACTGAAGGTGTCGACCACGCCCGGCATCGGCGTGCACTGGCTGACGCCGCGGCTCGGCGAATTCCTTGATCTCTATCCCGACATCCACATCACGCTGATCACCACTGACGAAGAGCTCGATCTGGCGATGCGCGAGGCGGACGTCGCCATCCGACTGCGCCAGCCGACGCAGCCGGACCTGATCCAGCGTAAGCTGTTCTCGGTGCACTTTCACGCCTATGCGTCGCCGGATTATCTCAAGCGTTTCGGCACGCCGCGCACGCACGAGGAACTCGACAAGCACCGCATCATCCTGCTCGGCGGCGCGGTGCCGGCGCATTTCGCCAACCGCCGCTGGCTCCTGGAAGTGAGCCGCGACGGCAAAGGCCCGCGCATGCCCAGCCTGAGCGTCAACAATGTGCTCGGCGTCTTGCGCGCCGCACAAAAGGGCCTGGGCGTTGCGATGCTGCCGGACTATCTCGTCGAGGAGAACGGCGGCTTGGTGCAGTTGTTCGGCGAAGCGAACACGCTCGCGCTCGATGCGTACTTCGTATACCCGGAAGAGCTCAAGTCGGTCGCGCGCATCCAGGTGTTTCGCGACTTCCTGGTCGCCAACGCGCAGCGCTGGCACTTCTGATCATTCACAGATTGGAATGTCTTGTCGGCGTGCGCTGCCTCATGGCGGTCGCGCGCCATGCCGCAGTTTGACGGAACCGAGACGCGCATGGCTGACATGCGGACCCCGGCGTTGCTGGGGGACGGAATGCCCAGCATACTCACGACTTGCTGATGCACCGGATGTATATCCTCCCAGATTGAGCCGGTGCACAGCATGTTCCCCTCTGGAAGAGTTGCCGGCCCCCACGCCGGCATACTGCAACCGGGCCCCTTGTGGGCCCGGTTTTTTCTTGAGGCGTGCGACGCGATCTACCTAAATCGCGCGATCGCGTAAGCCAAGTCGGCGATCTGCGCGTCGGTGACCGGCGCCAGCACTTCGGCCATGGCGTCGTCGTAACCGTGGCGCGTGTTGCTCTTGTACTCGCGCATCGTCTTGGCGAGATAGTCCTCGCGCTGGTCAGCGATGCGCGGGATGTTGTCGCGGCCGGAGAGATCGAGATTGTGACAGGCGTTGCAGCGGTTCTGCGTGATCAGCACGCGGCCGCGCTCAAGCCGCGCCGTATCGACATCCCCTTGCGGCGGCGGTGGTGGTGGCGGCAGCTTCGCCAGATAATCGGAAAACGTGCGTAAGTCGTCGTCGGTGAAGTCCTTCGTCATGTCATTCATGATCTCGACGGTGCGCTGCTTCTCGCGGAACAGATAAAGCTGGATCAACAGCTAAGGCGCGGTCTGTCCACCGAGCGACGGCACTTCCGGAGTGTCTGACACGCCCTTCTCGCCATGGCACGCAAGGCACGGCGCCACGCGCTCAGCGAAGGGTTCGGCTGCGGGTGATTGGCACGCGCTGGCAATCACAAGAGCAATTGCGCAGAGATATTTGTTCGGCATTTGCATGTGAGAAGCTTCAGACTTTCAATGCGTCATTCCGGGACGCCGCGCAGCGGAATGACGGTGAGAGCCGGGGGCACAACGCCCCCGGCCGTTTGTGGTTCGCTTACCGGCCGGCGACGCGCGCCTTGCCGTAGGTGATGCGGTAGATCGCGCCGTTCCAGTCGTCGGAGACGAGCATGGAGCCGTCTTTCATGAACTCCACATCCACCGGACGGCCGAGATACTTGTTGTCCTCGAGGAAGCCGGTGAGAAACGGCTCGCTCGATTTCACGGTGCCGTCCTTGTTGAGATAGACGACCAGGATATCGCCGCCGAACTTCTTCGACTTGTTCCACGAGCCGTGGCGGGCGAGGAAGATCGCGTCCTTATACTTCTTCGGGAACATGTTGCCCGTGTAGAAGCGCAAGCCGAGGCCGGCGGAGTGCGGACCGGTCAAGAGGATCGGCGGGGTGAACTCGCTGCACGAATGGCCCCAGCCAAATTCCGGATCTGGAATATTGCCCTGGTAGCAATAGGGCGCGCCGAAATCCTCACCGACCTTGGTGACGCGGTTGAGCTCGTCCTGCGGCACATCCTCGGACATCCAGTCACGGCCATTGTCGGAGAAGTAGAGCTGCTTGTTCGTGGGATTCCAGTCGAAGCCGACCGTGTTGCGCACGCCGACCGCGATCACTTCTGCGCCGCTGCCGTCGAGATTCATGCGGCGGATCTG
>DATDMA010000401.1:0-2159 GCA_036519015.1 Pseudolabrys sp.
TCTCTATAAGCGCGTCGGCATGGCGGGTATCATCCGCATGACGCGCGAGGGCAAGGAGCGCGAAGTGTTCGCCACCGGCGTGCGCAATTCCGTCGGCATGGATTTCAATCCGAAGGACAAGACGCTGTGGTTCACCGACAATCAGGTGGACGGCATGGGCGACGACCAGCCGCCGGGCGAACTCAACCGCGCCGACAAGGCCGGCCTCGATTTCGGCTTCCCCTATTACGGCGGCGGCAACGTGCGCACGACCGAATACAAGGACCAGCAGGCGCCGGCCAACGTGACTTTCCCTCAGATCGAGATGGCCCCGCACGCGGCGGACCTCGGCATGACCTTCTACTCCGGAACCATGTTTCCGCAGCGCTTCCAGGGCGGCATCTTCAACGCGCAGCACGGGTCGTGGAACAGGACCAAGCCGGTGGGCGCACGGGTGATGTTCACCAGCCTGAAGGCGGACGGCACGGCGGACAAGACCGAGCCCTTCGCGGAAGGCTGGCTCACCGACAACGGCGAATATCTCGGGCGGCCGGTCGATGTCGCCCAATTGCCCGACGGCTCGCTGCTGGTGTCGGACGATCTCGTGGGCGCGCTCTACCGCATTTCGTCCGAGGGACGATGAGCACACGAAACGCCGGCAGCATTTTGGTCATTGCCAGCGTGCTGGTGGTGCTCCTCTGCCCGGCCGCGCAGGCGGCCGGGGACGCTGCGGCCGGGCGGGGCAAGGCGGTGCAGTGCCAGACATGCCACGGGCGCGACGGGCTATCCAAAATCCCCGAAGCCCCCAACCTCGCAGGCCAGCCCGAGCTTTATCTGGTGAAGTCGCTCAACGATTTCCGCCAGGGCGTCCGCAAGAACGAGATGATGTCGATCGTGTCGCAGGCGCTGTCGGACGCCGACATCGCCGATCTCGCCGCCTATTATGCCGCGATCGAGATCAGCGCGACGCCGAAGCCTTGACCGTCCTCGCCTATCGCCGGCGGTGGCGCCGCAAAAACGCGGCAATTTCAGCGCATTGAGCCGGCCGGGACGGAGTGTTAATCTCCATTGGGTAAAGGCTTGTCGGGGACAGCCATGAAGAAGATCATTATTGCAACTGCGACGCTGGCGCTGCTGGCGGCGCCGGCCTTGGCGCAGAAGCGCGGAGGAGGAGGGGCACAACAGCCGTCCGCCGAAGACATGGCCAAAAAGCAGCAGGCCGAAGCGCTCGACAAGCAATACAAGGATACGCTCAAGCGCATGAACAAGGACGGCACAGCCGCCCGCGTCGATCCCTGGTCGAACATGCGCGATAGCGCCGACGCCACCAAGAAATAGGGCCACGGGACGCCATGCACGCCAGCGGCGTCAGCAGGATCGTCGCGGTGCTCGTCGGCGCCGGCGTGCTGTTCGGCCTCGAGCAGGGGTTGAACCTTGCGCTGTACATCGCCATTCCGCTCGGCGTGCTGGCCTATCTGGTCACGCTGCTCGGCCTCACCCTGATGCTGGGAACCGGCAAGCGCGCGTGACCCTCCGCTGCCGCTTGCATCAGGCCGCCGCGCTGTGAGAAAAGCGCCGCATGACCGAAGACAAGCCACAACCAGACACCCTGCCCGACCGTCTTTCCAGCGATCCGCGCAGCCCCTATTTCAATGCCGAGCTGCTGGCGCGCGACGTCGGCATCCGCTTTAAGGGCGTCGAGAAGACGAACGTCGAAGAGTATTGCGTGAGCGAGGGCTGGGTCCGCGTTGCCGCCGGCAACGCCAAGGACCGCAACGGTAACCCGCTGACGATCAAGCTCACCGGAACGGTCGAGCCTTATTTCCGGGACAAGCCGAAGGGGTGAGGCCCAGCGTCCATCGCTGAAATAGATTTTCCGTCATCCGGGGCGCGCTGAAGGCGCGAACCCGGAATCCAGCCATACAGTTTTGATCGTGTTTCTGGATTCCGGATCGCCGCTTCGCGGCGTCCGGAATGACCGCGGAAAACGTCTTGCCGGGCTGTTATCCAGCCTTCATCGCCTGCGTCTTCCACAGCTCCCAGGAATCGCCCAGCCGCTTCGGATCCTGCGCCTCGTCCGGCTCGACGTACTTGATCGGCCGCCTGAACGACAGCGCGGTGGCGAGCTGCTGGGCGTTGATCTCGGTATAGAGCGCGCGGTGCACCACGCGCTGGATGTC
>DATDMA010000402.1:0-4522 GCA_036519015.1 Pseudolabrys sp.
ATATGTATATAGCGCACAATTATGGCGCGCGCATAATTAAATATCGCCTTTCATGCGTCTGGAGAGACGATTTGAGCCAGAAACTGCACAAAGGCCTGTCTTTTTTGACTTTTTGGATCTCCGCGCGCCGATGAAGGCCAACTCGGCACTGGTTTTGCCGCCCCTTTCACTACCCCTACACTCCGTTCCATCCTTCGATAGCCGACGCCCGCCCCCATAGAATTGGCGCATGACGCGTTCGGATACGTGGCCGGGGGACCAACTCAGCTGAGAGGGCCCGACCGCCCCTGCTCCCACAGGCGCCAATGGGTCGGCCGCACATCAATCCGCTCGCTGGTCTTGGCATTTATCCATCCGCCCGAGATACGCCGGCAGGCAAACACCAGCGCGTGCGGAACATCGCCATCGATAACTGCCAGCTCGAGGTCGCGGTCGAAAGGCGCCGTGGAGATGTCGTGCCACATTGATGGATTTTGCCCGTAAGGGCGGCGAAGGCTTTGACCTAGGTCATCTCGCATCTTGTTTGCGTATTGTTTTGCGTGGCGCCGTTGCGTCGGCGCCCGACCGGGGATGGAAATTGATCTGCATCAATAGCCGGGCGGCGGAACCGGCAGATGGTGTGATGATGACACCCTCGCCGGTATCCCCAATTCGTCATTGCCCGGTCTGCGGGATTGCCATGCAGGCCAGCAAGTCACGGGAGGATTTGGCGAAGGTCGACACCTATCGCTGCCTGACCTGCGACACGACGATCCGTGAATCCGCGGCGCCCGCGGAGGACTCCGACACGCGCGCGGAGCGCTGACTTTCCCCTTTCGCCACGCGGCGGTTGCGGTGTGCACCCACCGATCGGCAATGGCCGGCGCTGTTTTTGTTTGGGTCAAATTTGATCTCGCTCAAAATAGCACATCCCTAGCGTGTTAAATGTCGAGTTGCGCCGGCTCCCCAATTCCTTCGCCACCTTGGCCAGCGCAAGGAGAACAACATGAAGTCCGCCATCGTGAAGCGTTCGGTCGTTCTCAACGGCCACAAGACGAGCGTCTCGCTCGAAAACGAATTCTGGGAAGGTCTGCGAGACATCGGTGATACGAAAACCGCGAAGCTTTCGGACCTGGTGCGTCAGATCGACCATGAACGGTCGACCGGCAACCTGTCGTCGGCCATCCGCGTCTTCGTGCTCAATCATTTCCGTGGCCACCAGACCGTCGCCGGTCCGCGGATCGAAAAAGCCGATTGTCGCGATCCGGCCTGGCCGACGGAAACGAGTTCCGCAAGCTAGATCGCGCTAGGTCGTTGTTTTCCCGGGCCAAAGCGGTCCGGGCGAGGAACAAACGGCGCGGTTGCGCATTGATTTGCCGGTCGGGGGGTAGCCCCCCGGTTTCGCATATCATTCGGGGATACCATGAGTTCCGACCTCAAATCAGCCGTGGCCAAGCGCTCGGTTGTTATCGGTGGGCACAAGACCAGCGTCAGTCTCGAAGAACCGTTCTGGAACGAAGTGCGCGCGATCGCCGACGCCCAGCAGGTGACAGTCTCGAGTTTGCTGCGCCGGATCGACCACGAGCGGCAGAACACCAATCTGTCGTCCGCCATCCGCGTCTTCGTGCTGCAGCACGTGCGCGAACTGGCCGATGCCGAGCACCGCAAGAGCAGCGCCCCCTGGCCGGTTGATTTGCGCCCGATGTGATTGCCGGCTTGCGCTTTTAGTCGATGTGGATGTTCGCGGCCTGCGCCGCGCGCCGCATGCGTGCGACCTCGCGGTCGATGAGCGCGCCGAATTCCGCCGGCGTGCCCGGCATCACGATCGCCTCCTGCCCCGCGAGCCGCTCGCGCACGGTGGCATCCTCGAGCGCGTCGTTGAGCGCCGCGCTGAGCCGCGCAATGATCGGCTCCGGCGTATGCGCGGGCGCCACCAGCCCGAAGAAGGCCATCCAGTCGAGCTCGGACAGCTTGAGCTCGGCGAAGGTCGGCACCTCCGGCAATGCAGGCAGGCGTTGCGGCGACGACACCGCCAGCGGGCGCAGCCTGCCCGCCTGCACCAGCGGCAGCGAGGTCGGCAGATTGTCGAACATCACCATGATCTGCCCGCTGACCACGTCGCTGAGCGCGGGGCCGACGCCGCGATAGGGCACGTGCACCAGGTCGGTGCCGGTCGCGAGCTTGAACTGCTCGCCCATCAGATGGCTGACCGAGCCGTTGCCCGATGAGCCGTACGTGATGCGCCCCGGCCCGGCTTTCGCATAAGCGATGAACGAGGCCATGTCGGTGACGGGCATGCCCGGATTGACCGACATGATGTTCGGCACCACGGCGATGGTCCCGATCGGCGCCAGATCGGTGAGCACGTCGTAAGGCAGCGTGCGATAGGCGGCCGGGTTGATCGCCAGCGTCGAGGCCGTGCCCATGCCGATGGTGGTGCCGTCGGGGTAAGCACGCGCCACCACCGCCGTGCCGATCGAGCCGCCCGCGCCGGCGCGGTTCTCCACGATGACCGGAACGCCGAGCGTCTCGTGCATCGCCTCGGCGACGACACGCGCGATGACATCGGTGGACCCGCCCGGCGCGAACGGCACGATAAGCGTGATGGTGCGCGTGGGATAGTCCACCTGCGCGCGCGCCGTGCGCGCGAGGAGACTGGAGGTAAGACCGGCGAGGATGGAGCGACGGTGGAGCATTCAGGCTCTTCCCTCACCATGAGGAGGCGCGAAGCGCCGACCTTTGTCCCTCATCCTGAGGAGCCCGCCGCAGGCGGGCGTCTCGAAGGATGAGGCCCGTGCCTCTTCGCGAGCACCCGAACGCGATCCCAGTTTTCTGCGATCAAGGCTTCTTTCTTTGCTCGTGACCATCCCTTCACCTGCCGCTCTACTGCGACAGCGTCAGCAATCACATCGAAGTGTTGGGCGAACACGAGTTCGACGGGCCGACGCGTCGCAGTGTATCCATCAAACAAATTATCATTATGCTCGGCAATGCGAGCATCGAGCTCTTTGCGCGTGGTTCCGACAGAGTAATGGCCGTCCGCACAGCGCAGCATGTACAGGTATGCGCCGCTCATGGGGCCATCCCCATCCTTCGAGACGCGCACCTATCGGTGCGCTCCTCAGGATGAGGATGGAGAGAGCACGGTGTCAATCCGCAAGAAAGCAATGCGGCGATACTCGTCCGTCATCCTGAGGAGGCCGCGCAGCGGCCGTCTCGAAGGATGAGGATGGAGCGAGGCAGCGATGGCGCCCCTCGCCCTACCCCAAATTCAACTCCTTGAAAAAGTCGTTCCCCTTGTCGTCCATGACGACGAAGGCCGGGAAGTCCACGACCTCGATGCGCCAGATCGCCTCCATGCCGAGTTCGGCATATTCCTGCACCTCGACCTTCTTGATGCAGTGTTCGGCCAGGTTCGCCGCCGAGCCGCCGATCGAGCCGAGATAGAAGCCGCCGTATTTCTTGCAGGCATCGCGCACCGCCGTCGAGCGGTTGCCCTTGGCCAGCATCACCATCGAGCCGCCGGCCGCCTGGAACGCATCGACGAACGAGTCCATCCGCCCCGCCGTGGTCGGCCCGAACGAGCCCGAGGCATAGCCGTCCGGCGTCTTGGCAGGGCCTGCGTAATAGACCGGATGGTTCTTGAAATAGTCGGGCAGCCCCTGCCCGCTCTCCAGGCGTTCGCGCAGCTTGGCGTGCGCGAGATCGCGCGCCACGATCAACGTCCCCGTCAAAGAGAGCCGCGTCTTCACCGGGCACTGCGAGAGCTGCGCCAGGATCTCCTTCATCGGCTTGGTGAGATCGACCTTCACCACCTCGCCGCCGAGCGTGCCCTCGCCGACCTCGGGGAGATACTGCGCCGGATGCGCCTCGAGCTCCTCGAGATAGACGCCGTCGCGCGTAATCTTGCCGAGCGCCTGGCGGTCAGCCGAGCACGACACACCAAGCCCGATCGGAAGAGACGCGCCGTGGCGCGGCAGCCGGATCACGCGCACGTCGTGGCAGAAATACTTGCCGCCGAACTGCGCGCCCACGCCCAAGGACTGCGTGAGCTTGTGCACTTCCTTTTCCATTTCGAGATCGCGAAAAGCGTGGCCGTCCTCGCCGCCTGTGGTCGGCAGCTCATCGAGATATTTGGTCGAGGCGAGCTTCACCGTCTTCAGCGTCAACTCCGCCGATGTGCCGCCGATGACGATCGCCAGATGATACGGCGGGCACGCGGCGGTGCCGAGCGTCAGGATTTTCTCCTTCAGGAACGCGATCATGCGGTCATGCGTGAGAATCGCCGGCGTCGCCTGAAAAAGGAACGTCTTGTTGGCCGAGCCGCCGCCCTTGGCGACGAACAGGAATTTGTAGGCGTCCTCACCCTCGGCATAGATCTCCACCTGAGCCGGCATGTTCGACTTGGTGTTGACCTCCTCGAACATCGACACCGGCGCGAGCTGCGAATAGCGCAGGTTGCGCTTGAGATACGCGTCGCGCGCGCCCTCGGCGAGCGCCGCCTCGTCCTCGCCGTCGGTCCAGATCAGCCGGCCCTTCTTGC
>DATDMA010000403.1:0-10227 GCA_036519015.1 Pseudolabrys sp.
TTCAGGATATAGCGGAAGTCGCCGATGCCCGACGCCGCGAGCGTCTTGATCGGGCCCGAGGAGATGGCGTTGACGCGGATGTTCTTCACGCCGAGGTCGGCCGCCATGTAGCGCACCGAGCATTCGAGCGCGGCCTTGGCGAGCCCCATCACATTGTAATGCGGCATCCATTTCTCGGCGCCGTAATAAGAGAGCGTCAGCAGCGAGCCGCCGTTCGTCATCAACTTTTCCGCGCGCTGGGCGATCGCGGTGAACGAGTAGCAGCTCACCAGCATGGTCTTGGAGAAGTTGCCCTCGGTCGTATCGACATAGCGGCCATCGAGCTGGTCCTTCTCAGAGAAGGCGATGGCGTGCAGCACGAAATCGAGCGAGCCCCAGGCCGATTCCACGGCGGAAAAGACAGCATCGAGGGTCTTGGGGTCGGTGACGTCGCAATGGCCGACCACCAGGCCGTCCACCTCCTCCGCCAAAGGCTCCACCCGCTTCTTCAGGGCATCACCCTGGTAGGTAAAGGCTAAGTCCGCCCCCTGCTCGCGGCAGGCGCGCGCGATGCCCCAGGCGATCGAACGGTTGTTCGCCACCCCCATAATCAGGCCGCGTTTGCCGCGCATGAGACCTGAGGTTTCCGCCATTACGCTCCCCGTCTGGGCCGGCCAACGCCGGCCGCCTCCCTATGGCATAGGGTCCAGGGGCCAGCAAGCAAAGGGAGCCAAACAACCGCCTCGCTTTGTGAATTCAATTCATTTCCGGGAATATGTTCGGATTTCAGGGGTTTTCCCATGCGAACGACGGCGCCATATCGGGTACGCGGTCCAGCGGTAGGAGGGCGGCTTGGCCACGTTCCGGCAGGATGTTGAGGCGACAATTCCCGCCTTGAGGCGCTATGCGCGGGCATTGACGCGGAATGCGGACACGGCCGACGACCTGGTGCAGGACACTTTGGTGCGGGCGCTGCGCTCGGAGCATCTGTTCCACGGCGGCGACGTGCGCAGCTGGTTGTACACGATCCTCACCAACCTCAACCGCAACCGACTGCGGTCACTGGCGCGGCGGCCGTCATTGTCGTCCCTGGACGACAACGACGCTCCCGACCTCGCCGGGCCGGAGGCAGGTGGGCGCGACATCGAACGCGCGCTCGCAACGCTGGTGGAAGACCAGCGCAACGCGCTGCTGCTGGTGGTGCTTGAAGGCCTCACTTATCGCGAGGTCGCGGAGGTACAAGCCGTGCCGATCGGAACCGTGATGTCGCGTCTGGCGCGTGCGCGCGTGCAGATCAAAAGCTACCTCGACGGCGAGCGCCCGGCGCTGCGCCGCGTGAAATGAAGGATCAGCGGCCATGAACGATCGCGATTCACCCGTGAGCGAGGACGAGCTCCACGCCTATGTCGACGGCGAATTGCCGGCCGACCGGCGCGAGGCCGTTGCCGCGTGGCTCGCCGAGCATCCCGAGCAGGCCGCGCTGGTCGCGGCCTGGCGCGCGCAGGCGGAGAGCATCCGCGCCCGCTTCGACTCCGTCGCCGACGAGCCGGTGCCGGAGCGGCTCAAGCTCGACAATCTGTTGCGCAGCACCCGCGCCATCAGGCGCTCGTGGACGTCTGTCGCCGCGGCCGCGGCGCTGGTGGCGTTCCTGGCGGGCGGTACCGCCGGCTGGATGGCACGCGGAGCGACGGCGGCCTCGCCGACCGGCTTCGAAACCTTCACCGCCGAGGCGCTCGATGCCTACAAGCTCTACGTGGTCGAAGTGCGCCATCCGGTGGAGGTGCCGGGCAGCGACCGTGCGCACATGACGCAATGGCTCTCGAAACGGCTCGGCTACGAGCAGAACATTCCCGATCTGAAGTCGCTCGGCCTGACGCTGGTCGGCGGCCGCCTGCTGCCCGGCCCGACGGGCGCCGCGGCCTTCTACATGTACGAGGCGCCGTCTGGCGAGCGCTATACGATCTACTGCGCCAAGGCGCGCGTGCCGGAGACGTCGTTGCGCTACAAGGACGGCGAGCGCTACTCGGCTTTCTATTGGGTGGACGACAAGGTCGCCTACGTGGTGAGTGGCCCGGCCGAGCGCGAGAAGCTCGAGGCGGTCAGCAAGGCGATCTACGATCAGCTCGACAAGGGCGATACGAAGAAGTCGTGATCGATTGAAGCGCCGCATCATGCCGAAGCGTCATGCCCGGCCTTGTGCCGGGCATCCACGTCTTATGGCCGCATCATGCCGAGCAAGACGTGGATGGCCGGGACAAGCCCGGCCATGACGGGGAAATGCTGAGCGCAAACGCTCACTCCAAATCACTTCTTGGATCGTAGGGCTTCGTCTCGCGCCACTTGTTCATCAGCTCTTTAAAGTCATCATCGCTGCTGTCGGGCAGCATGATGCGCACGGTGGCGAGCAGATCGCCGTTGCCGCCCTTATCGCCGTCTTTGGCTTTCAGGCCCTTGCCCTTGAGGCGGAAGGTGCGGCCGGAATTGGTGTTGGCGGGAATTGCCAATTCCACCGCGCCGTCGAGCGTCGGCACGCGCACCTTACCGCCGAGCGCGGCTTCATAGAGCGTGATCGGCAGATCGATGCGCAGGTCGGCGCCGTCCGGCTTGAACACCGGATGCGGCGCGACATTGACTGTGATGAGCGCGTCGCCGGCGCGGCCCTGCGCGCTCGGCCAGCCCTGCCCTTTCAGTCTGATCTGCTGGCCGCTGGCGATGCCGGCGGGGATCTTGACCTCGATCTCCTTGCCCGTCGGCAGATGCACGCGCGCCTTCGAGCCCTTGGCGGCTTCCGGCAGGCTGATAGTCAGCGTGGCATGCAGATCCTGTCCGGTCGCGGGCGCGCCGAATTCATCCGGCTCGAACTGACGGCCGCGCGCGCCGGCACCGGCGCGAGCGCCGCCGCCGAACATGCCGCGTAGGAGATCCTCGAAACCGCCCCCACCTGCCCCGGGATGAGCGCCGCCGCCGGCGGACCGCTGGAAACCGTCCGGACCGAAACTGAAGCTCTCGAAATTGCTGGCGCCGGGGCCCCATGGGCCGCCCGCGCCGGGCTGTGCGCCTTCGAAGCCGCGGAAGCGCGGCTTGCCTTCGGCGTCAATCTCGCCGTTGTCGAAAGCCTTGCGCTTCGCGTCGTCGCCGACGATCTCGTAGGCGGCGTTGAGTTCGGCGAAGCGCGAGGCCGCCTTCGTGTCGTGCTTGTTGGCATCGGGATGCAGCTTCTTGGCGAGGCGCCGGTAGGCGCTCTTGATCTCAGCCTCGTTCGCACCCTTCGAAACCCCCAAAACCTCGTAGGGGTCGCGCATCCGTCCAAACTCCTGTGAAAATTCCCCGGCCGGCCGGCTTGGCCGGCGACTCAGCCGCTAATGTGGGGTTCAAAGGCTGGGGATGCAACGCGCCTTCGCCCGAGTGGGCTACGGCGCGCAGGCGCGCTGCTCAGGAGCGCTTCCAGGGCTTGAGGGTGCGGACTTCCCAGGCGCCCTTCTGCTCCCGGCAGGCTTCGCCCTGAAGCCAGGCTTCGGCGCTGCTGGTCACGTAGCTTGCGAGGAAATTGCGGCAGGTCTGCCCATCCTGGGTATAGGCCGTGGCGAGAGGCGTGATCGTCCCGCGCGCGCCGCTGTGAGGATTTTCCCAGGGCAGGCTCGCGTCTTTCTCGCCACGCCGGAGCACCTCGCTGGCGGCGGCACGGGCATAGGCAAGATCAGTGTCCGGCGGCAGATCCACCGCGCCTTTGGCGCCGGGCGGCGGCGTGATCGAGCCGGTCTGGTCGGACTTGTCGCCGAAATAGGAGTCGAGTTGGCCCGACAGGCTGCATCCGCCGCTGCCCAGAGCAGCCGTCAGCGCACATGCGAGCATCAGGTCGCGCCATAGGCGCGGACCATCGCATCCCCTATATAGGTGGACCAAAGAGGGCCACTGATGGCCCAACCGACGGTCCCTGGACCCAGCCAAACGACACACTCCAACAATGTCCGATACGGCCCCCATTCAACACCCGGCCTGGTTAACGACTGGTGATTTCACCGGCGCCGATGAACCATTTCGGCTATTTGCCGCCTGGCTCGAGCAGGCCACGGGCTCGGAGCCGCGCGACCCGACCGCCATGACGCTCGCGACCGTTGACGCCGACGGCCTGCCGAACGCCCGCATGGTGCTCCTCAAAGGCGTCGATGAAAGGGGATTCGTCTTCTATACCAATAGAGACAGCCAAAAGGGGCGGGAGTTGGACGCGCATCCGCTCGCGGCGTTGGTCTTCCATTGGAAGTCGCTCAACAAGCAGGTGCGCGTGCGCGGTGATGTCGAGCGCGTGACCGATGCGGAGGCTGACGCTTATTTCGCCAGCCGGCCGAAGCAAGCGCAGATTGGCGCGTGGGCAAGCAAGCAATCCTCGCCGTTGGAAAGCCGCATGGCCTTCGAGAAAGCGGTCGCGATCTACGCGGCGAAATATGCGCTCGGCGAGGTGCCGCGGCCGCCGTATTGGTCGGGCTATCGCATCGTGCCGCTGCGCATCGAGTTCTGGCAGGACCGGCCCTTCCGCCTGCATGACCGTATAGAGTTTGTACGCACGACTCCGGATGCGTCGTGGAGCAAGACGCGGCTCTATCCGTAAGCTAGCATTGTCATTTAGCGCATGATGTGCACGAGACCAGAATCATTCCAAGGACTGTAATGGCGAATTCCCACACCAACCAACCGCGCCGCACGCTGCTTCTCACCGGAGCGAGCCGCGGCATCGGCCATGCGACGGTGAAGCGCTTCTCGGCGGCGGGATGGCGCGTGATCACCTGCTCGCGGCATCCGTTTCCGGAGAATTGCCCTTGGGACGCCGGACCGGAAGATCACATCCAGGTCGATCTCGCCGACGAAGTGAACACGCTGGAAGCGATCGAAGAGATCAAGCGCCGGCTCGATACGCACGAACTGCACGCGCTGGTGAACAATGCGGCGATCTCGCCCAAAGCTGAAGGCGGCAAGCGGCTCGGCTCGCTCGACACCGAGATCGAGGTGTGGCGGCAGGTGTTCCGCGTCAATTTCTTTGCGCCGATCATGCTGGCGCGCGGCCTTATGAACGAGCTCAAGGCCGCGAAAGGCTCGGTGGTGAACGTGACCTCGATCGCCGGCTCGCGCGTGCACCCTTTCGCCGGCGCGGCCTACGCGACGTCGAAGGCGGCGCTCGCCTCGCTCACGCGCGAAATGGCGAGCGACTTCGGCCGCGTCGGCATCCGCGTCAACTCGATCGCGCCCGGCGAGATCGACACAGCGATCCTGTCCCCCGGCACCGATAAGATCGTCGAGCAGATTCCGATGCAACGCCTCGGCACGCCCGACGAAGTAGCGAAGATCATCTACGTGTTGTGCACAGAGACGTCGTCATACGTGAACGGCGCGGAAATCCACATCAATGGCGGGCAGCATGTGTGACGTAATCGCCCGTCATTCCGGGACGGCGCGTTAGCGCCGGACCCGGAATCCGGAGTAGCCGACACTGAGTATATGAGTGGATTCCGGGCTCGCTCGCGGAGTTTATCATCGGGCCGCGCATCGCGCGGACCCGCTGGCTCGCGCACCGGAATGACGGCTAGAGCCACTTCCGCCATTTGAAATACATATACGGCAGGATGGCCGCGAAGATCATCACCACGAGCGCGATCGGATAGCCGTAGGTGAGATCGAGCTCCGGCATGTGGCGGAAGTTCATGCCGTAGATCGACGCCACGAGCGTCGGCGGCATCAGCACCACCGCGGCGACCGAGAAGATCTTGATGATGTTGTTCTGCTGGATGTTGACGACGCCCAGCATGGCGTCGAGCAGGAATGTCACCTTGTTGGTGAGGTAGGTGGCGTGGTCGGAGAGCGAGACGGCGTCGCGCTGCATCGACTTCAACTGCGCGCGCATGTCCTTCGGCCATTTCAGCGCATCGGCTTCGTTGGCCAGGAACAGGACAAGGCGGCCGATCGACACCAGGCTCTCGCGCACCTTGGAGGTGAGATCACCCTTGCGGCCGAGCGCCTTGAGGATGTCGTTATAGGAGGGCGGACCCGCCGAAGCGTCGGGCTCGAAGATCGTGTGCGAGATCTGGTCGACATCGGCGCCGATGCGCTCGAGGATGTCGGCCGCGCGGTCGATCACCGCATCCAGCAGGTCCATAAAGACCGTCTCGCCGGACACCTTCGGCGAGCAGGCGCGCGCGAGCTTGTGCTCGACCATCGCGAAAGGGCGCGGATCGTCGTAGCGCACGGTCACCAGGCGGTGACCAGAGAGGATGAAGGTGACGGCGGTCGTCTTCGGCGTCGCCGTGTCCGACTGGCACATTAGCGTCGCGGTCATGTAGCGCGCGTCGTTCTCGACATAGAGACGGCTGGAGACCTCGATCTCCTGCATCTCCTCGCGCGTCGGCACGGCGATGCCGAGCATCTGCTCGACCGTCTTGTCTTCCTGGGCAGTCGGCGCGACCAGATCAATCCACACCGCCTCATCGGGCGGCGGCTTGCCGGCTTCGAGGGGGACACGTTCGAGCGTGGTGCCGCGCGGAATATAGACCGAGATCATGCGGACTCCGTGTGGACGGGCCGCTTCTCATCGCCCGATCACATGGCGGCGTGCAAGCCATAAATAGCACAGCCGCCGACATGCACGCGGCCGGCGATCAAATCGGGCGATGCCGAAGTGTCTTGCGCCGCGTTCAGGGCCGCGGCGCCGGCCAAGCTAGCGTCAGTCGCGATCGTAGGGCACGCGGCGCGGCTCGTCGCTCGCGGGGTGTTTCTCGCCCTTCTGGTGCACGGCCGCCGCGACGGCGGAAATTCCGATCTTCCCGTAGCGGTTGTCGAGTTCGTTCTTCTGGCGCTCAGAGTCCTGTCTCGCGGAGTCTTGGTGCTCCGTAGCCTTTGTCGCTTTCATAGGCGTTCTCCGCTCCGTCCTTGGGGTTCCCTCAAGCCTGTATCTGGTAATCGACTTTGGCAAAATTGCGCAGCAATCGCCGACAAACCAAGGCATTTCGCAAGAACGATGGGATTACCGCCGATGGCCGTCATTTACCGCCCTTATGGTAAACCCTCCGTTAATGTCTTGTAGGCAGTGTCGTTTCTGCGAGGAGGCAGTGCGGTCGAATCGCGCAGGCCACGACCTAAAGTCGAGTGCGGCATTCCTGCAACACGTTCACACCAGCTGTCGGCGCTTCCGTCGGAATCCGTGGTATTCCCTTGGCGAATTCGCTTAATTCCGGCGTGAAGATTCTGACGTGCGGGCGCTATATGGAGCGACCGAGAAAGAGGAAGAAAATGGCGGTAAGGGGGTTGTGGGTTGTTCTCGTGGGGGTTGGTCTGGTGCTCGGGGGCTGCATGCAGTCCACGATGGAGCCGGCCTCTGAGGCCAACCTGACGTTGCGCGACAAGAAGCTCCTGGCGGCAGCGCCCTACGAGAAGGCGTCGATCCCGGAGCCCTATAAGCGGCACATCGTCGAATATCAGCGCAAGGAAATGCCCGGGACGATCGTGATCGATTCCGACAACAAGTTTCTCTATTACGTGCTCGCCGATGGGAAGGCGATCCGCTACGGCGTGACCGTTGGCGAGGAAGCGCTGGCCTGGTCGGGCGTGGCGAAGGTCGAGCGCAAGGCGGAATGGCCGACCTGGACGCCCACTGCGGAGATCAAGAAGCGCATGGACGTGCCGAACTTCGTTAGCGGCGGTCCGCAGAACCCGATGGGCGCACGCGCGATGTATCTCTACGAGGGCAACAAGGACACCCTCTACCGCATCCACGGCACCAACCAGCCGGAATATATCGGTCAGGCGATCTCCTCGGGCTGCATTCGTATGACCAACGAGGACGTCATCGATCTGTATACCCGGGTGAAGATGGGCACCGTGGTCGTTGTACTGGCGCCGAACCAGGGCACCTCGTCGTTCGGTCCGAAGATGGCTTCGAGCGGCGGGCTGTTCAACTAAGCTCGGTTTGCAATGAATTCGGAAACGGCGCCTTCGGGCGCCGTTTTTGCTTTTGGGGCTTAGGCCCCCAGCGTAACCCGCAAAATCTCCGGCGGCACGCCGAGCCGCAACGGGACTTTGCTGCAGCCGAGGCCGCCGGACACGATCAGGTGGCGGCCCTGCTCGACGATGTGGCCGTAGGAGTAGAGGCCACCGTATTCCGACGGTGTCCACACCGCCGGCACGAACGGAATGCGAATCTGCCCGCCATGGGTATGGCCGGCCAAAGTGAGCGACACGCGCTGCGGCACGCGCGGGAAGATATCCGGCTCGTGCGCGAGCAGGATGACCGGATCGTCGGTGGTAACGCGCTTGAGGGTGCCCGGCAGATCGTCGATGCCTTTGAAGCGGCTGGGTCCGATCCAATGCGCAAGCTGATCGCCGAGGCCGGCCACCCAGAAGCGGCGGCCGGTCTCGCCGAGGAGCACGGCGTCGTTTTCCAGGACCGGGATGTGCACGGCGCCGAGGGCGCTGCGCACACCTTTCACGTCGTACCACCAGTCGTGATTGCCGAGGATCGAGTAGACCCCGAGTGGCGCGCGTAGACGCCCAAGCTCGCCGGCCCAGGCGGCGTGCGGCACATGCTCGGTGATGAAGCGGTGGGTGGCGAAATAGTCGCCCATGATCACGATGAGATCGCTGCCGAGCGCATTGCCGGCATCGACCACCTGCCGCACGCGCGCCAGGCCCATGTTCGGGCCTCCGGCATGCAGGTCGGCGATGACGGTCATCGTGAGGCGATGACCCGCGCGCCAGCCGGGCGGCGTGAGGCGATAATCGGTGATGACGAGACCGTCCGCCGCTTCCATGGCGGCATAGGCGGCCGTGGCGGGCATGATCAGCCCAGCCGCACCAGCAAGGCCGAGGCCGCCTTTGATGAGACTGCGGCGGCTCAAGCCGCCGTTGCCCGGCGACGCCGCGCGGAGGAAAACCGTGGGATTTCCGCTGGTCATGGGGCTGTTGCTACCTGGAAACGGTGAATGGAGGGTGGAAACGCGCTCATAATTTTCGGCTGCCGTCCGCGCCATGCGGCCGCGGCGGCGGTAGCGGCACGGGCTCGCCGGCGACCACAGTTGCGGCAACAGGCTTGGGCGGCGTCGGCGTGCGCACGTCCCACTGGCAGATGCGGTAGCCGTTCCGACGCTCGATCAGGTCGAGGTGGATGTGCTCTTCGTGATAGCCATCAGAGCCGGGACCGAGCACCGTGGTGAAGCGGCCGCAGGCGCTTTCGCGCAGGTCGTCGCGCAGATCCTTGGCCGCGTTGACGTCGGTAAGACCGATGAACGACCCGTTCGCCAGCGTGAAGCCGCGCACGTCGATGGCATTGGCTTTGCCGTGTTCGCTGACCTTGCCGGTGGTCTGGCGGTTGCGGCCGCGGCATTCGAAATCGTCAGCAGTCTCGACGCTGACGAGCGCCGGTCCGGCCTTGGCGACACGCGGGGCGGCCTGCTCACGCAGCCATGAAACCAGTTGCTCCGCCATCGGGCAGCGCATCAGCGGCGCCGGCTTGAACTCGATGCGCTTATTGTCGGCGAGCAGCACGGCGTCGATCTGCACAATGTCGGTACCGCCGCAGGCGTCCGGGCCGATCAGACGCGGCATCGGCTCGAACACCGCAATGGTCTGCAGGCGCGTGTCGCAATCGGTCGGCTTGTCGGTGACGGAGGACGTGTCGAAATCGGGACCGGCGGCCTCGCTGAACGAATGCGGCTCGCTCCAGGCAGGCGGCATGTCGGGCCGTGCCCGCGGCAACGGTACGTCATCGGCCGCGGCCATGCCGCAGCCCGCGCCCAACAGCCATAGGATCGCGACCAGTCCCCTCATTCATGGCATGTCGTGTCGGGATTGCGGCAATTCTACGGGGTTTAGGCCCACCTTCCCCGAAAGGGGTGGTCCGGTTAACCTAATTGCCGGCCGGCGAGAGCGCTGGCCCAAAGAAATAACCGCGCATGATCCGCGAAAAGCGGGTTCGGGTTTCCGGACACCGTCATGCGCATCCAGGGAGGGGACTGCCATGCTGGGCCTGATGCAGGACTGGCCGTTGTTGTGCCATCGCATCATCGACCACGCCGCCACGTTCCATGGCGAGCGCGAGGTCATCACGCGTTCGGTCGAAGGGCCGATCCACACCACGAACTACGCCGAGATCCGCAGCCGCGCGTTGAAAGTTTCGCAACGGCTCGAACGGGACGGCATCAGAATGGGCGACCGCGTGGCGACGCTCGCGTGGAACACGTGGCGGCATCTGGAGACCTGGTACGGTAT
>DATDMA010000404.1:0-4219 GCA_036519015.1 Pseudolabrys sp.
CCAGTTGATGGCGCGGAGCCGGTCGGACATCTCGCTCTATGACGCGCTGATCGACAGCTACCGCGTGGCCGGCCTGTTACCGGCGTAGAGCGTGACGGGATTCTCCGCGCCGGGAAAGGTAGAACGGACCCCGGCGGCGGAGCCATCCAATCAAAAGCCCCACAGCTCTGCCTCGCGCTGGAGCGGCTTCACACGTCCACGGTGGCGCTGAGCGAATTATCCTGGATGAACTCACGGCGCGGCTCGACCACGTCGCCCATCAGCTTGGTGAAGATGTCGTCGGCCTCGTCGACCTCCTTGATCTTCACCTGCAGCAGCGAGCGTTCGTTGGCATCGAGCGTGGTTTCCCAGAGCTGGGCCGGGTTCATTTCGCCGAGACCTTTGTAGCGTTGCAGCGTCACGCCCTTGCGCCCGGCGTCGGTCACCGCCTCGAACAGGCTGACCGGTCCGTGGATCGGGGTCTCGGTATCCCTCCGCCGCAGCAGGCCCGTCTTCGGATAGGCTTCCTGCAGCCCGGCGGCGTAATCGTCGAGCTTGCGGGCGTCGGCGGAGCCGAGCAGCGCGTCGTCGATGATCGCGACATCCTTGACGCCGCGCACGGTACGCTCGAAGAAGAAGCCCTCGCCTTCGGTGAAACGTCCGACCCAGCCGCGCTCGACCTCGTCGGCCAGCGCATCCATCCGGCGCGCGATATAGTCGGCGGCGGCGTTGGCGGTGGCGACATCGCCGGTGATTTTCGGGCTCAGCACGCCGGCGATCGCGGCCTGCTCGACCACGTTGCGGTTATAGCGGCTGTGCAAATTATGCAGCGTGCCGCGGATCACCCGGGCGTCTTCCACCAGCGCCCGCAAATCGCGGCCGCTGCGATCTTCGCCCGACGCCAGCCTGAAGACGCAATCATCGAGACCGGTTTCGATCAGATAGTCCTCCAGCGCGCGTTCGTCTTTCAGATATTGCTCGGACTTGCCGCGCGATACCTTGTAGAGCGGCGGCTGTGCGATATAGAGATGGCCGCGATCGATCAGTTCGCGCATCTGCCGATAGAAGAAGGTCAGAAGCAGCGTGCGGATGTGGGCGCCGTCGACGTCGGCGTCGGTCATCACGATGATCTTGTGATAGCGCAGCTTGTCGGCGCTGAAATCGGTACTGATGCCGGTGCCGAGCGCGGTGATCAGCGTGCCGATCTGCTCGCTCGACAGCATCTTGTCGGTACGCACCCGCTCGACATTGAGGATCTTGCCGCGCAGCGGCAGCACGGCCTGGAATTCGCGGTTGCGGCCCATCTTGGCGCTGCCGCCGGCCGAATCGCCCTCGACGATGAACAGTTCGGATTTCGCGGGGTCCTTCTCCTGGCAGTCGGCGAGCTTGCCGGGGAGCGAGGAGACGGCGAGCGGATTCTTGCGGGTCTGTTCGCGCGCCTTGCGCGCGGCTTCACGCGCCGCCGCGGCCTGGATCACCTTGCCGACAATGTCCTTGGCCTGGGCCGGATGTTCCTCGAACCATGCGGCGAGCGCCTCGTTGAGGACGTTCTCGACCACCGGACGCACTTCCGAGGACACCAGCTTGTCCTTGGTTTGCGATGAAAATTTCGGATCCGGCACCTTGACCGACAGCACCGCGGTGAGGCCCTCGCGGCAATCGTCGCCGGTCAGCGCGATCCTTTCCTTCTTGGCGTTGGCCTCCGCATAGCCGTTGACCTGCCGCGTCAGCGCGCCGCGGAAACCGGCCAAATGGGTGCCGCCGTCGCGTTGCGGGATGTTGTTGGTGAAGCACAGCACGTTCTCATGGTAGCTGTCGTTCCACCACAAAGCGGCTTCGACGCCGATGCCGTTCATCTCGGAACGGACCATGATCGGCGCGGGGATCATCGCCTTCTTGTTGCGGTCGAGATATCTCACGAATTCCTCGACACCGCCGTCGTAGCGCATCGCCTCGCGCTTCTCGACCGCGTGGCGGATGTCGGACAGCACGATATTGACGCCGGAATTCAGGAACGCGAGTTCCCGCAAACGGTGTTCGAGGGTGGCGAAATCATATTCGACATTGGTGAAGGTCTCGGTGGAGGCGAGGAACGTCACCTCGGTGCCGCGCTTGCCGTTGGCGTCGCCGACCTGTTTCAGCGGCGCCACCGCATCGCCATGCGCGAACTCGATGAAGTGCTCCTTGCCGTCGCGCCATACCCGCAGTTGCAGCTTGCTCGACAGCGCGTTGACGACGGAGACGCCGACGCCGTGCAGGCCGCCGGAGACCTTGTAGGAATTCTGGTCGAACTTTCCGCCGGCATGGAGCTGGGTCATGATGACCTCGGCGGCGGAAATGCCCTCACCCTTGTGGATGTCGACGGGAATGCCGCGGCCGTCGTCGCGCACCGTGACCGAGCCGTCGGCGTTGAGAACGACTTCGACCGCGGTGGCGTGGCCCGCTAAGGCCTCGTCGATCGCGTTGTCGACGACTTCGTAGACCATGTGATGCAGGCCGCTGCCGTCGTCGGTGTCGCCGATATACATGCCCGGCCGCTTGCGCACGGCGTCGAGGCCCTTCAAAACCCGGATCGATTCCGCGCCATATTCAACAGGGATGGAATGCTCAGTGTCGGCGGTGGTCTGCCGGGCAGGTTCTGTCATGTGATGCCTTCGAGGATGTCCCGAATCAGCTGCGCAAATTGGGCGCTGATGGGCTTGTTTATGCCATGAAAGAGGCCCCACGCCTAGCGCAAAGCCTCTATCAATAAACTATTGAATAAATGGGATTTTTTGACGGTTTTTCAAGCCGTCGGAAAGCCGATTCGGCGGCTCTCGAAAAGCCTGATTCGGTAGCCTGTTTTGCGGCTTCCAAGGCGGCGCTTCACGGCTTGCCTCGTGGCGTGATGCGGCCGTTCTCGACATTGAAGATTTCACCTGAAGCGTCGAGTTCGGCGAAGGCCGCGGGGTCGGCGCCGGTCATCCATACCTGCGCGCCGAGTTTGGCCAGTTCCTCGAACAACGCCTTGCGCCTGCCGGGATCGAGATGGGCGACGATTTCGTCGAGCAGCAATAGCGGCGTGATGCCGGTCATTTCCGCGACCAGATTGGCGTGCGCCAGCACCAGCCCGATCAGCAGCGCCTTTTGTTCGCCGGTGGAGGCGTCGCGCGCCGGCATGTTCTTCGGCGCGTAGATCACCTGGAGATCGGTGAGATGCGGGCCGTCGAGCGTACGGCCGGCCGCGGCGTCGCGGGCGCGCCCCTGGCGCAGGATGTCGCGGTAGCGGTCCTCGACCGCGGTGGCGGGCTCGTGCATCAGCGCGTTTTCCATCCAGCCATCGAGCATGACATCGGCGGAGGGAAAGGCGGATTGCGCGCCGCGCGCGCGCAACATCGCGGCCAGTCTCGTCAGGGTCTGGCCGCGCGTCGCCGCCACCGCGACCGCGAGCTCGGCGGTTTCACGCTCGATCGCGTCGCACCAGTGATCGTCGAAATTACGCACCTCGAGCAGCCGGTTGCGCGAGCGTAAGGAGCGGTCGAGCGCGGAGACCCGCGCCGAATGCTCGCTGTCGATCGCCAGCACCAGCCGGTCGAAGAACCGCCGCCGTTCGGACGCTGCTCCCGCGAAAAGCCCGTCCATCGACGGCGTCAGCCAGACCATGCGCAAATGATCGCCGAAGGCGGTCGCCGAACTCACCGCCTCGCGATCGATCCGGCAACGCCGGCCGCTGGCGGCAGCCTCGCTGCCCGGCGCGTCGATGCCGGTGCCGAGCGTGGCGAGCCCCAGCGCGCCCTCGACCTCGGCTGAAACCGCCCACGAGCCGTCGCCCTGGATGTCGGCGACATCGTCGAGCGTAGCGCGGCGCAGGCCCCGCCCCGGCGACAGAAACGAGATCGCCTCGATGCAATTGGTCTTGCCGGCCCCATTGGGCCCGACCAGCACCACCACATCCCCCCGCGTCTGCAGGCCCGCCGCCCGATAATTGCGGAAATGCGTCAGGCTGAGGCGATGAATGCGGGAGGGGGTCATATTGGAGAGCGGGAGCGTTCCTGCTTCCCTCTCCCCTTGTGGGAGAGGGTGGCGCCGAACGAAATTCGGCGACGGGTGAGGGGTACCTTACGGTTCAGCGAGCTTTGCAAGTCGTCCGAATGAGCTGCGTCAACTTTTGTCATCATCCGCGAAGGCGGATGATCCAGTATTCCGCGCCGCTCAAGACCTTATGCGCGACGGTGATTACTGGATACCCGCCTTCGCGGGT
>DATDMA010000405.1:0-7316 GCA_036519015.1 Pseudolabrys sp.
CATCTTCACATTGGCCAGCACCGGGTCCTGCTGGACCGCGGCGAAGAACGGCGCGTTGCGGTCGAAGGCGGGGCCACGCCCGAGCGTGCTGGCGAGATCGAAGCGGAAGCCATCGACATGGAACGCCTCGACCCACAGGCGTAGCGAGTCCATGACCATCTGCAAGACGCGCGGATGCGCGAGCTTCAGCGAGTTTCCGGTGCCGGTGAAGTCGTCGTAGTATCGGGGCTCATCGGGCAACAGCCAATAATAAGAGGCGTTGTCGATGCCGCGATAACATAGCGTCGGGCCCATCTGGTTGCCCTCGCACGTGTGATTGTAGACGACATCGAGGATGACCTCGATGCCGGCATCGTGCAGGGCGGCGACGGTGGCGCGGAAATCATTGATCGGATTGCCGTTGGCATAACGCGCCTCGGGCGCAAAGAAGCTCAGCGTGTTGTAGCCCCAGTAATTGCGCAGGCCGCGATCGAGTAAGGTGCGGTCGTCGAGGAAGGCGTGAATTGGCAACAGTTCGATCGCGGTGACGCCGAGCGTGCGCAGATGGGTGATCGTCGCCGGCTCGGAAAGCCCACGGAAGGTACCGCGCACGCCAGGCGGGATGTCCTCACGGGTCTTGGTGAGGCCTTTGACATGGGCCTCGTACATGATCGTGTCTTCCCAGGGGATCATGGGGCGGCGGTGCTGCGACCAGCTATGCGCGTGCTCCACGACGACCGATTTGTACATGTTGCGCGCATTGTCGCGCCGGTCGAACGACAGGTCGGCCTGCCTGCTGCCGGTGCGGTAGCCGAAATGCATGTCGGTCCACACGAAGTGGCCGCCGAGCCGTTTGCTGTACGGATCGATCAGCAGCTTGTTGGGATTGAAGCGATGGCCGGCGTCGGGCGCGTAGGGGCCGTGCACGCGATAGCCGTAAAGCTGCCCCGGCGTCACGTGCGTGAGATACACGTGCCAGACGTCGTCGGTCCGCTCCGGCATGATGATGCGCTCGATCTCGCGCCGGCCGTCACGGTCGAACAGGCACAGCTCGACCTTGGTGGCGTGCGCTGAGAACAGCGCGAAGTTCGTCCCGCGTCCGTCCCATGTGGCGCCAAGCGGGTGGGGCGATCCAGCTGAAGTGTGCCCGTTAGACCTCAGGAACGAGAAAGATGGCAGCAAGGGGTGGGACGACAATGTGAATCTCCGGGCTATCGCGTGTCACAACTGTGGAGACCGCTCCCTCGTTCCCAACATTGCTGCCCCCGTACAGGGCTGCGTCGGAATTCAGGGCCTCGCGCCAGCGCCCGGCGAGGGGCACCCGCACCCGGTAGTTGCGCAGCACCTGCGGCGTGAAGTTCACCACCACGACGCAGCGTTGCGCCGGATCGCGTCCCTTGCGCAGCCAGGCGAAGGTGCTGTTGGGCGCATCGTCCGCCACCAGCCATTCGAAACCTTCAGCCGCGCAGTCGAGCGCATGCAGCGCCGGGGTGTCGCGATAGAGCCGGTTGAGGTCGCGCACTAGCCGCTGGATGCCCGCGTGAGCCGGCTGATCGAGCAGATGCCACGGCAGGCCGATGTCGTGATTCCATTCGGTGTCCTGGGCGAATTCGGAGCCCATGAACATCAGCTTTTTGCCCGGATGGCCGAACATGAAGGCGTAATACGTGCGCAAGTTTGCGAAGCGCTGCCAGGCATCGCCCGGCATGCGGCCGAGGATCGAGCGTTTGCCGTGCACGACCTCGTCGTGTGACAGCGGCAGGATGAAGTTTTCTGAAAATGCGTAATGCAGGCCGAACAGGATACTGCCATGGTGGTGGCGGCGGTGGACCGGATCCTTGGACATGTAGTCAAGGGTGTCGTGCATCCACCCCATGTTCCATTTATAGCCGAAGCCGAGCCCGCCCCAATCGACGGGACGCGACACCATCGGCCAGGCCGTCGATTCCTCGGCGGCGGTGGTGCCGTGCGGAAATTCGCGGAACAGTTCGGTGTTGGTCCGGCGCAGAAACGAGATGGCGTCGATGTTCTCGCGGCCGCCGTATTTGTTCGGCACCCAGCCACCGGATGGGCGGCTGTAGTCGAGATAGAGCATCGAGGCGACCGCATCGACGCGCAAACCGTCGACGCCGTAGCGCTCGAGCCAGAATAGCGCATTGGCGGTGAGGAAATTCGTGACCTCGACGCGTCCGAAATTATAGATCAGCGTATTCCAGTCGAGATGCCGGCCCTGGCGCGGGTCCTCATGCTCGTAGAGACCGGTGCCGTCGAACTGCGCGAGGCCGTGCGGGTCGTCGGGGAAGTGCCCAGGCACCCAGTCGAGCAGAATGCCGATGCCGGCCGCGTGCAGCGCGTCGACAAGCGCGATGAAATCCGCCGGCGTGCCGAAGCGGCTGGTCGGAGCGTACATGCCGGTCGGCTGATAGCCCCAGGAGCCGTCGAAGGGGTGTTCCATGACGGGGAGGAATTCGACATGGGTGAAGCCCATGTCGGCAAGGTACGCCGGGAGTTGTTCGGCGAGCTCGCGATAAGTCAGCCACTCGGCCCGCTCGCCTTTGCGCCGCCACGAGCCAAGATGCATCTCGTAGATCGACATCGGCGCATCGAGCGCGTTGATATTGGCGCGCGTCGGCTGCGGCTTCGGCAGCAACGTGGCATCGACCACCATCGATGCGGTCGACGGCCGTATCTCCGCGCCGAACGCGACCGGATCCGACTTGAGCGGCAGCAGCGCGCCGGAGCGCGTGAATATCTCGTACTTATACTTGTCGCCGGCGCGCGCGCCGGGCACGAAGATTTCCCAATAGCCGTTGCCGCGCACGCGCATGGCGTGGCGCCGTCCATCCCAGAAATTGAAGTCGCCGACGACGCTCACGCGCTGCGCATTCGGGGCCCATGTGACGAATGCGACACCCGCGACACCGTCGAGCACCATCGGATGGGCGCCGAGCTTGTCGAAAAGGCGCAGGTGGTTGCCTTCGCCCAGCAGGTACAGGTCGAACTCCGTCAGCACCGGCGGGAAGCGATAAGGATCTTCCATCTCCACTATGTTCTCGCCGAAGCGGGCGCGCAGGCGGTAGCGGTTGGGATTGTCCAAGGGGCCCTCGAACAGTCCGGCGGGGTCGATGCGCGCAAGCTCGTGCTCTTCCTTCTCGCCGATGGCGACGACGCCGCTGGCGTCCGGCAGAAACACGCGCACCACCGTGGCGTCGTTCTCGGTATGCGGTCCGAGATAGTGGAACGGATCGGAATGCCGTCCCGCAATGACCTGGCGGGCGAGGGGCGTGAGCAGGCTCATGGGATCACCCCGCGCTGTTGCAAAATGCGCAAGGTCGCGTCGATAGGGATGTGCGACCAGGCGGGCCGGTTGGCCAGCTCGTATTCGATTTCGTAGAGCGCTTTATCGAGCATGAAACGGTCGAGTAACCGCAACGATTGAGCATCGTCGGTGGGCCACAGCGGGGCGTTGTTGATCGCCTCGCGGTAGCTGTCCCAATAGGCTGTGGTCAGCCGCTCGCCCCATTCGCGCATGAGCTTGGCGAGCGCTGCGCGGTCCTCGGGTGTGAGGTTCGGCGCCCGATGGATCGCAGCGCTGGTGGCGTAATCGATGGAGCGCAGGAACCCGGCAACATCCCGAGCCGGCGGCGCTTTGCTCCGGCGTTCCGCAAGGCTCCGGCGCGGCTCGCCCTCGAAATCGAGGATGTAGGCATCATCTTTGGCGATGAGCACCTGGCCGAGATGGAAGTCGCCGTGATGGCGGATCTTGATGCCATTGACGTGCTGATCGCGCAGGGCCGCGATCTCCGTCAGCACCGTGTCGCGATGCCCGAGCAACTCCTTCGCAAGCTGCGCCGTCGCCTCTGGCAAGTCGCGCAAGCCCCGCTCGAGCAGCGCGAACACGCCTTGCGCGCGCGCCATCGCCTCGCTGGTCCAACTCGCAATGTCATCAGGCGTGATGCTCTCAGGCGCGAAGTCGGGGATGTCCTCGCGGCTGGCGAACGCCAGATGCATCTCGGCCGTGCGCCGGCCGATCTGCCGCATCCGCTGCAGCAAGGAGGCGGTTTCCGATGTCTCCGTCACCGCCTCAGTCGGCAGCATGCGATGGTCGTCCACGAGACGATCGAGCGATGCGCTCGTCACCGTCCAGGCATCGCCTTGATTCTGAACGAACTCGTGAACGACGGCGAGCGCACTGCGCTGGTTGCCTTCCACAAGCTCAACGGAGCCCAGCAGTCTCGGCACGTTCGCAAACTGCGCTTCGTCGGCGAGGAAGCGGCCGACCTCGATCTCCGGATGGGTACCGGCGGTGAGCCGGCGCAGGATCTTGATGACGTAGCGATTGTCCACGATGACGCTGCTGTTCGACTGCTCGCGATCGACCGCGTTGATCGACTTGAGCTCCGGCAGCGCCTCCTCGGCAAAGGTTTTTGTCGGCCGGAACTCGAGCGTCTTGCCGTCGCGCTCGAGATCAGTACCGGCCTGGATTTTCGACAGTAGTGTTTTGACGAATTCCGGCTCCGCCGTCGCATCGAGCAGCGTGCCCTCGCGCGGACCGCGCCGGACCGCCGCGAGCACGCTCGCCGGCCCTCGGTCAACGGCCGTGTAGCGCGTCCAGCGGATGGTCAGCGGCATGAAGTAGCGGCTGGTGCCATCCTGGCCGGCGACATCGGCGACCACCAACGCGAAGCGGTCCTCGCCGTGCTCAATCGGGATGGCGGCAGAGACCTTGGTCGAGACGCTCCGCGAAGTCTTGTCGGCAAACCAGCGGCGGTCGGGCATGAAGCCGGGGAGTACGTCCAGCTCGAAGGTGCGGCGCGTCCAGCTGGAGATCGCGTTCTCCCAGCCGTGCCCGACTACGAGCGTGGTGATCTCGCGCGGCAGCACCTTTTCCGGAAGGCTTTCGGCGTCCTGGCCCAGCGAGAACCAGAAGAAGCCATAGGGCGGCAGCGTCACCAGATAGGGCAATTCGCCGATGCGCGGAAAGCGCGTGCGCCCCAGCATTTCCTGCGGCACCCGGCCTTTCCACGGCGTCATGTCGAGCTCGACCGCCTGCGCCGAGCGCGACAGATTGGCGACGCAGAGGATCGCCTCGTCGCCCAACTGCCGCACATAAGCAAGCACGGCGCGGTTGCTCGGGCGGATGAAGGTCAGCGTGCCGCGGCCGAACACTTTGGTGGATTTGCGCACGCCGATGATGCGCTTCATCCAGTTCAGCAGCGAGGAGAGCGAGCGCGTCTGCGCCTCGACATTCACGGCGGCAAAGCCGTACACCGGGTCCATGATGCAGGGCAAAAAGAGCTGCGCCGGGTCGCAGCGGGAGAAGCCGCCATTGCGGTCGGGCGTCCATTGCATCGGAGTACGCACGCTGTTGCGGTCGCCGAGATAGATGTTGTCGCCCATGCCGAGTTCGTCGCCGTAATAGATGATCGGCGTTCCGGGCATCGACATCAGGATCGAGTTCATCAGCTCGATCTTGCGGCGATCGTTCTCCATCAGCGGCGCCAGCCGCCGGCGGATGCCGAGATTGATGCGCGCGCGCGGATCGGCTGCGTATGTCGACCAGAGATAGTCGCGCTCGCTATCGGTCACCATCTCCAGCGTCAGTTCGTCGTGGTTGCGCAGGAACATCGCCCATTGGCAGTTGGGCGGGATCTCCGGTGTCTGCCGCATGATGTCGGTGATTGGGAAGCGGTCTTCCTGCGCGATCGCCATGTAGATGCGCGGCATCAGCGGGAAGTGATAGGCCATGTGGCATTCGTCGCCATCGCCGAAATACTGCTGTACGTCCTCGGGCCACTGGTTGGCCTCTGCGAGCAGCACCTTGTTGGGCGTATAGGCGTCGAGCTCGGCACGCAGCCGCTTGAGCACGTCGTGCGTCTCCGGCAGGTTTTCGTTGTTGGTGCCCTCGCGCTCGCAAAGGTAAGGCACCGCGTCGAGCCGGAATCCGTCGACGCCCATATCGAGCCAGCGCTTCATCACCTGCACGACGGCGCGGACCACGCGCGGATTGTCGAAGTTCAGGTCCGGCTGGTGCGAGAAGAAACGGTGCCAATAGTAGGCGCCAGCCTCCGCATCCCACGTCCAGTTCGACTTCTCGGTGTCGGTGAAGATGATGCGCGTGCCTTGATATCTCTGGTCTGTCTGACTCCAGACGTACCAGTTGCGCGCGCTGGAGCCCTTGGGGCTGCGCTTGGCGCGCTTGAACCAGTCATGCTGATCGGAGGTGTGATTGACGACGAGCTCGGTGATCACGCGCAGGTCGCGTCGCTTTGCTTCCTGCATGAAGCGGCGGAAGTCCTTCATATTGCCGAAGGACGGATTGATGTCGCCATAGTCGGAAATGTCGTAGCCGTCGTCGCGGCCTGGGCTCGGGTAGAACGGCAGCAGCCACAGCGTGGTGACGCCGAGGTCGCGCAGGTAGTCGAGCTTTTCGGTCAGTCCGGCGAAGTCGCCGATACCGTCGCCGTTACTATCGGCGAAGGCTTTCACATGAAGCTGGTAGACGATGGCGTCCTTGAACCACAGTTCGTCGTCAGTGGCGGGTTTGTCGGCGACATCGATGGCGGGCCTGACATTCATGAAGTGACTTTCACGTGTAACAACGAAACAGAAGAGCGGGATCGCTCGCAGGATCGATGCGCAGCCGCACGCCGCCCCATTCGAGCAGGTGACGTTCGCCGGTGACGAGGTTTTCCAGGATGCGTATGGGACGCTTGTCGTCCTCAGGCCCGATCTGCTCGTCGCCGAAGTGCAGCCAGAACTGCTGTGGCGCGCCCGACAGCGAGATGGCGCAGGCGACGGCGTTGTCGCCGGCGGCCGACTCTTTGATGAAGCCCGTGACATTGTCGTTGTCGACTTGCAGGAAGCGCAGATTGGCGGTCTGCAACAGTGCGTCGTTCCCGCGGCGGATCGTATTGAGCCCCTTGAGGTAGTCCTTGATGTTGCCGGGCTTGTCCCAGTCGCGCGTCTTGATCTCGTATTTTTCCGAGTGGATGTATTCTTCACGCCCCGGAATGGGCTCGTATTCGATCAGCTCGAAGCCGTTGTAGATGCCGTAGTTGGACGACAGCGTCGCGGCCAGCGCGACGCGCGCCTTGAACAGCCAGGTGTCACCGGTCTGCAATTGCACGGGGAGAATGTCGGGGGTGGTGACGAAGAAGTTCGGCCGGAAATAGTCCCGCTCCGGATATCGGGTCAGTTCGCTCAGGTAGGCCTGGAGCTCCGCTTTGGTCGTGCGCCAGGTGAAGTATGTATAGGACTGCGAGAAGCCGAGCTTCGCCAGCGCCTTCATCACCTTTGGCCGGGTGAAGGCTTCCGCCAGGAAGATCACGTCCGGA
>DATDMA010000406.1:0-32350 GCA_036519015.1 Pseudolabrys sp.
TGGATGAACCTGCTGGAACCACATACGAGCCGATGATTTCCAGATAGGCACATGTGAAGTGCATGCCAGCGGCGCGCTCCGGGTCGATCGCCATGAACCCGATGTCCGCGGCACCACTGGCGACCGCAACCAACGATTCAGCGGCCGTCTTGAACTCACCGAACAGCGCTTCGACTCCCAGCCGGCGCGCGAACTCGCGCGAAAGATCCACAGTGACCCCCGCGGGCGAGACGCCAGAGGTCCGGCTGCCGGTAAGTATGGGATTCCCTCGTATTGAGCGCGACGCGCAACTGGCCAGTCGGGGCGATTTCACGAACAACAGCTACACCGATCAGGCTTGAGTCCATCGTCATCCTACGGTTCCTGGAAAATTTGATACAGCTCGACCTTTAAACGCTCCGATTGAGGAAACTTTGGATTGCGGCGTTGAAGGCGACCGGTTGCTCCATGTTCGAGAGATGCGAGGCCCCGTCGATAATCGCCAATGATGAACCAGGAGCTGCGGCATGAATCTGCTGCGCCATGACCACCGTGGTGGCGGGATCTTCCTTCCCAACCAAGACCAGGATCGGCACGTCGATCGTCTTCAGTTGCGACGTGAAGTTAATGCGTGGAATCGAATAGGAGCAGCCGGCATAGCCGTCCACCGGGGTGTTGGCGATAAGTTGCGCGATCATGGCAACCTCCGCGGGATTGGACTTGCGGAAAGCCGGCGTGAACCAGCGGCCGAGCGAGCCTTCGACGACCGCCTGCATGCCACCCTGACGGGCCTGCGCGGCCCGGCCTGCGAATATATCTACCGTTTCCGGCGGCCATTCACTCACCGAATCCGCGACGATGAGACTACCCAGGCGTCCGGGGTGCTTCAGGGCGAAGGCTTGTGCTAGCATGCCGCCCATCGACAACCCTACAAAATGCGGATGCTCGATGCCGAGCGCCGTGAGGAGGCTTTCGGTGTCGGCGACGAGATCGTCGAAGGCATATCCGGCGCCGTTCGCGCCGGGCTTTGGTGCGCTGCTACGACCGTGGCCACGCGTGTCGAATACCAAGACGCGATAACGCTCTGCGAATTCATCGAACTGCGGACGCCACATCGCCGACGCGCAGGCGAGCGAATGCGCGAATACGATCCAGGGCCGGCTTGCATCGCCGACGGCACCGTGGGTCTCATAGTAAATGTCGATATCGCCGGCGTGATGAATCATGCCCTGCTCCTTGCAACGGTCTGTGCGCGGTGTTTAGTCATTGGCGTATTTTGGCGGCGAGAGGCTGCCACTTGGCATCATCATCCAAAGTTTGCTTTTGCAGCGCATCGGGCCCTTCGGCGAGAGGCATGAGCCCCGTGGTCTTTTCGATGACCTGCCGTATCTCCGGCAGTGCCATCCCCTGCCGTATCGCTTCGGTCAAGCGCGCGACGATCGGCGAAGGCGTGCCGTGCGGGGCATAAATTGCGTACCAATTCTCCATGACAAGCCGCGGATAACCGAGCTCGCTGGTGGTCGGAACATCGGGAAATTGTACTGCGCGTTCCTTCCCGGCGGCGGCGATGATGCGGACTTTGTTGTCGGCAACAAATGGCAGCACCACCGGAGGGTCAAGAAAGGCGAAGCTGATGGTGCCGCTCAGCACGTCGTTCATAACGAGACTCTGGCCGCGGTAGGGCACGTGCGCGACTGGAGCCCCGGTGACATCTTTCATAAGTTCGCCGGTGAGATGCATGGCGCTGCCGGCACCGGGGCTGCCATAAGTGAGGTGTGTCTTGTGTGCCAAAGCAATCAGTTCCGCCAAGGTTTTCACGCCAAGCGCAGCGTTGACCACCAACACCGGCGAGGCCTTGGCCACCAACGCGACCGGCGCAAGCTCCGATTGGGGATTGAAGGTCTTCCGATCGCCCTCAAGCGCCGGATGTAGCACCACCGAGCCGATGCCACCCATCACAAGGGTGTAGCCGTCGGGCTTTGCCCGACTCACGTAGGCCAATCCGATGGTGCCGCTGGCGCCGTCACGGTTTTCGATCACGACGGTCTGTTTGAAGACCGCACCCATCGCCTTTCCGACCGTGCGCGCCAGGATGTCGTTGCCGCTGCCGGCGGCATAGGGCGAGATGAGCGTGATGGGCCGGCTGGGGAAGTTGTCAGCCGCGGCGCTCGCCGCGCTGCAAGCAATGAACAGCACAAAAACGGCCGGAATTGCCCGTTTCATCTCCATCCCCGATGCCTCGTTTGTTGTTGTTCAGAAATCCATCTCCAAGGTGAACAGACCAGCGCCGGCGCGATCCACCGCGTAGACGATCTGACGTTCATCGACGAAGACGTCGTTCATCCCCAAGAACCCGGTCGGCGAGATCGTCGAGGCAGGCGGAACGAAGTGCGCGACTTCCCTCGGCTGATACGGGTTCGAAATGTCAAAGGCGCGCAGACCGGCGCTGAAGAAGGTTCCGAGAATGATCTCATCGGACTTCCAGCTGTACGGACCTGGCACGTTTTCATGGATATTGTGGGCGCCGATCCGCCCGCGTCCGGCGCTCGCGGGGGTATGTTGCGGCGCCGGCAGCGTCGCGATCGGAACTGGATTACGCTCGTCGCGGCCATCGATGACCCACATCAACTTCGGCAGATCGCTGCTGTCATCTTTGACCGATTCCTCGGTTACGATGAGCAGGCCGCGCTCGAACAACGGCAGAACTGTATGGGTGAAGCCGTAATATGGCGGCGAGTTGTCCCAGCGAGACACCATCCGCGGGTGCGCCATGTCAGAAATGTCGAGGATGATCATCCCGGCATCGATGTAGCCGAGATAGGCGCGGTCCGGACGTTCGGGATAGACATTCGTGTTGTGAACGCGAAAGCCTCCCACTCGCGTATCCGCCATGTGCGGAGGGTGTCGCTCGGGCGGAGGCTCGCTGTCCCCTTCGCGCGTCCCCGGCAACCACCAGCGGCCGACTTCAACCGGTTTCGACAGGTTGCCGACATCGACGATCCGATAAATCTGGTCGTCGCCTGCGTGGCGCGGTTCAAAATCCGGCGCGCCGGATGCCATGTGTACGTAACGGCCATCGCAAAACCAAAGCTGGTGAACGCCACGCGAATGCGGGCCAGACGCATCGAAGAATGAGATGCTTTTCGGCTGTTCCGGTGATGAAATATCGAACAGTTCGAAGCCGGCAGGCTTGAGACCCGGCTGCTTGGTTTGATAGGCCACCGCCATCACATCGCCGCACACTTCCAGCGAATTCGACCGCATCTCGGGGCGCGGCAGGACGGTCTGCACGACGACTTTGGGCTGACGCGGATCAGAGACATCGACGCCCGTGAAATTGGTCGGAGCGCTCTCGTGCGCCAACCACAAAATCCGTCGTCCATCTTTCGCAACCTGAATCGCCATCCCCTCGCCGAGGTTGCCGAAGCCGTTTAGGGTGTGGTGGGCAAGGAGCTTGAAGTTCCAGATGCGAGTATCGGATGAAGCGGGCGCTGACTGGTTCATTGTCGGCTGAATCTTTCTTCGATCAGACACTGGCGATTCTTGTGATGCGCCGAGCGACAGGCTTGCCGTTAAACACCCGGCCGCCTCTTGTGTCTAATCGATTGTTTGCGCATACTTATAAGTTCAATCGATAAGGGCCTATGCCGATCCTTCCTTCGATACGTCAGCTCGAAATCTTCGTCGCCGTGGCGCGAGCTCAAAGCTTCAGCCGTGCCGCCGAGCTCACCCACATGTCGCAATCGGCGCTCAGCCAAGCGGTGCTGCAAACCGAACGGTTGCTTGGGACCAAGTTGTTCGAGCGTACCAAGCGCACCGTGAAGCTCGCGTCGGCCGGACAGATTCTGTTGCCGCGCGCAGAGCGCATCTTGGCCAACCTCGAAACCGCAGTATCCGAAACGCGATCGAACGCCGATCCGAGCAAAGGCAGTATCACGATTGCCTGTCTCTCCTTGATCGCAACGCGCGTGCTGCCGGAGGCGATTCAGGTTTTTCGAGCCCGTTATCCGCAGGCTTCAATTTTGGTGCGCGACGACTATCTCGATCGCATTACCGATTTTGTGAAACACGGTGACGTCGATCTGGCCGTATCGTGTTTCGTGAGGCCAGATGGGGCAATCGCGTTTCAGCCTATTCTGGAAGAGAAATTCTATTTCATCGCGCCGCGCGATCATCCACTTGCCAAAAAGAAGCGGGTAGCGTGGCGCGACCTCGCCGGTGTCGACTTTGTCGCCATGCCGCAGAATTCCAGCGTCCGTGCCGCTGTTGACCGTGCCCGCATTGATGCCGGCATTTTTCAGGAAACGATTTACCAAGTGGGTCGGGTGACCTCAGTTGTCGAAATCGTCGCACAGGGCGGGGGTGTGTCGGTCGTCCCGGCGCTGGCGCTCACCGACCGCAACCTGCGGCAGCAAGTGCATTCCAGGCTGATGACCGATCCGGAAGTGCGTCGCACAGTCGGCCTGATGAGATTGCGAGGCTCACCGCTCTCCGCAGCCGCCGAGGAATTTCAACGAATTCTATTGGCGACACTGCGCCAGAAGAAGCTTGAACGGTTTCCCGGCATAAGGATACTCGCCGAATAGGTCCCGATGCACCGTGCCGCTCCAGATTATCCTACGAGAGCAATCGTAGGCATCTTCTCGTTCGGTTAGACCCGGTTCGCGGAAGTGCACGTGGGTGTCGATGACACCGGCAAGACGGTGGGACCACGACAGTCAATCACCCTTGCGGCCGGAAGGCTCGTCAGCCCGCCTATTGCAGTCATGCGGCGCCGGGCAACGGCAATATCCGATGCCTCGGTACCCTCGTGAGTAGCAATCACGCCGCCAGACAGCACAATGTCCGCGCGTTCAACCATAGAGCGGCGCCTACAGCTAGGATTCATGACGAGAGGGATGCGGGACTAACCACCATCGATTTTGGCAGTGCGGCTCCGCGTTCAGCCATGACGATCTCCTGCAATTCGCTTGACGATCGGGTCGGCGAGCAGTTGCCGGACGGTCAGATCGGCCTCGGTCAGCAGCAGCATCGCCGCCTCGTCGTCGCCGTCGCGCAGGACGACGGCGGCGAGGTCGAGCAGCAGCATGAGACGGTCGCCCGGTGCGTCGGTGGGCTTGTCGGTCACGCTCGCGCCCCGAACGTCGCGAGAACAAAGGCGGGGTTCGCATCGCGGATCTGGGTCGTCGTAATCGCCTCTCGGGCTTCCTATCAGTTGTCATCTCTTGTCGGGGATAGAGGTCGTACACTCTCGCCTCTCAAACGATCCCCCGAACGGGGGGATCGCGTGTCGGTCGACGGGGGGTGCACGCCGGCGCGGGCGTTTGCTGGTAGCACCGATACACGCGCTCGCCGACCCATGGCGCAGGAGTGGAACAAGATGTGTTTGATACGGCTCGCCAATGCGATCATCGATGCGGCGGTCGCCGACGGGATTCCGAAATATCTCGAAAGTGATCTCCTCTGTTATCGCCGATGCGCCGGAAGGTCTCGTTGCGCTTCAGACGCAGAGCTGGGACCCGCTGCTCGCATGCGATGCGCTCGGCGCGCACTACGTGCTGATCTAGGGCGTGATGTTTTCCTCGCAGCCCGACGAAGCAATCGCGGCACGCGCGCGGCTATTCCATCAAGCGCGGATAAGATTAGCGTGAAGGACATCTCGGCGCCGCCCGAATTTTGAGCGTATTTTGCCCGGGCATTTTCGAATTGCGTAGCCATCCCTTCCGAGGAGGACGCCTTTACGACAGACCCTAACCGCTTGCGACACGACGTGGACAAGGCCTATGGAATTGGAACAGGGCAAGCAAACGCGAAACTTCCGTAGGGCCCTTCGCTCGATGACATATCTCCGGCACATTCAAACTGCAGCAATAGGGCAATGCGCTCGACGCGATCCACGAACCGTTACACACTGATCGCCATCATCCTTCATTGGGTGATGGGGCTGGGGATCGGAGCGCTCGTCGTCATCGGCTTGGTGATGACACATCTGAAGCTCGATCCTATGAGGTCATTCCGGCTCTACCAACTCCACAAGTCGATCGGCATCACCATTCTTCTTGCGGCGCTCGTGCGCCTCGCATGGCGCCTGATGCATCGTCCGCCGGAACTTCCAGCAGCGATGCCAGCGATCGAGCGGAAGGCGGCATACGGCGGCCATCTCGTGCTCTACATTTTCCTGTTCGCCCTGCCGTCCACCGGTTGGGCGCTGGTCTCGGCCTCGGTGTTCGATATCCCGACCGTGCTCTACGGCATCGTGCCTTGGCCGCATCTTCCGATCCTTTCGACACTTGCGGACAAGCAGCCGGTCGAGGACCTTTTGAAGGCCGTGCATGCCTACGCGGCCTGGGCGTTTATCGCTCTCGTGGCTGTCCACGCCGCCGCAGCGCTACGCCATCATTTCATCATCGGCGACGATGTGTTGCTCCGGATGCTGCCGGGACACCGCCGCAAGCCATCCGCCCAACCGGCCCGGACGGAGGGGCCAGCGTCATGATGACATTCTTCAAATTGCCCGTAAGGGTTCTGCTTACCGTCTCGCTGATCACACCGATCACCGCGTTCGCCGCGGTGGGCGATGCCGCGGGCTGGAAAGTCGAGCCCGCAAAGAGCCGGCTCGGCTTCTCCGGCACGCAGACCGGGGCGAAGTTCGAGGGCAGGTTCACAAAATACAACGCGGCAATCACCTTCGATCCCGATCACCCTGAAACGTCCCGCATCAGTGTCACAGTGGATCTCGCGAGCGCCGCCACCGGCGACATCCAGCGCGACTCGGCGCTACCGGGCAAGGACTGGTTCGATACACCTGCGTTTCCGCAAGCGAAGTTCGAGACGACCGTCGTCCATAAGAAGGGCGCGAACACCTACGAAGCGACCGGCAATCTGACGCTCCGCGGCGTCACCCGTCCTGTCGTCCTGCCCTTCACGCTCGATATTAACGGAGCGACGGCTCATGCTAAGGGCCATGTCGATCTGGTGCGCAGCACCTTCGGCGTCGGCCAGGGGCCGTGGGCGACTGGCGAGTGGGTGGCGCTCGAAGTCGGCGTCGACGTCGATCTCGTCGCCACCCGGTCCAATTGTTCGGAGACAGAAAGTCCAAGATCGAGCACACTCGCACCGCAAATCAACGTTGTCTCAACTAGTCTCTGCCTGCGGGAGGCGAGCGAAACAAGGTCCGCGCGAGACGGATCACCACCCCAAGGCGCGCTCCGGCGCTCGTCGGACACGGCGTTCAGCAATGAAACACCAAGGACACGCAAAAACCGAACCACACCTCCAAGCGGACGCCACCTGAGGACCCGTACTCCGGGTCATGGTCCGTCCCGCCATCGTCGAGCCCACGCGGATATCGCGCGCACGACAACTTCGAGGTAGCGCCCTGACTCCGTCAGCCGATACTGAACCGCGATCGGCGAGAACCCTCGCCGACCTGGCGAAGGAGGTCGGCGCGACGCCGGTGTTGGTCGTCGATGTCGCCAAGCAGTCGGACGTGCTGATCATCTCGGTGCCGATGAAGGCAATCCAGCAATTTCCGGCCAATCTGTTCGATGGCGCGCGCCACGACCGCATCATGTCCGACACTGGCAACTGCTATTCCATGCGTGACGGGCGCAAGAGCCGTTGGAAAGCGGCGTGCCCGAGACGAAGTGGGTCGCCGAGCAGCTGGGACGCCCCGTTGTCAAGGCGTTCAACAACATCTCGATTGACAGCCTCCGAACTTAAGGGCGCCCCAAAGGCTCGTCGGAGCGCTTCGCCCTGCCGGTCACAGGCGACGACCCGTGGGCCAAGGATGTGGTGATCGGCCTAATTGAGGAGAACGCGCGAATCGTGCCGATTGCTGATGACCAAGGCCCTCAAGGGCACCCTCAGCGCGGTCAATGCCATTTATTCGGCTGCGACAGAAGCTGCTTCGCCGCCGTGATCGCACGGCGCATTGGGATCGCCAGGCGCCGTGCGCCAGTCCAGGTCAGGCAGATGTGCGAAGCGTTGGCCGCGCTGATCGGCGTCGAGCACGACCGCGCCGTTCTGATCAAGATGTGACAAGCGGACCTTTGCTTTTGTTAGCGAACGTGTTCCGCAGACCCGCGCGAGATCGGCGTCCGACGGACAAGGAGCCCCGGTCATTGCGGCGGCGGCAACCCGCAGAAATGGGGCGTGCAGATCTTCGGGGAGGCCTTTACAGACGGCAAGAACCCGGGCCCATTCCGGCCCTACTGCCGTCTCAGCCGGCACTCCTGCTCGCGCCACATTGAGGTAGCGTCGAATATCCGACATTGGCAGCGTTGCGGCGGCAAGCCGACGAATTTTGCAGCGCACTGTGAAATCCTGAATCAGGACCGTTTCTTGGTGGAAAGCTGCGTCGACTTCGCTCAGGACCTGACCAGCGATCTCATATAGATTGCGCTCGCGCTCTGCGATGTCTTCAGCACTTGGCTGGTTGACTTCTTCCGGTGAAGTCCGCTCGGCCGCGACCTGCATCAGGAGTTCGTTGGTCGACATCGAAGGCGCTGGTCGCTTGAATACCGGACGCACCGAAACGGTCGGTGCGGGTGCGAGCAGCTCATCCCGCTTCTCTTCGGTCGGCATATCGGGTAGCGGCGTAAGCTTAGGGGTGCCCCCCCAAGCCGCGGTTTCGACGGAGCCGACACTGACCACGATGGGACGTCTTGTAAGCGCCGGCCCAAGCGCCATGAATTGCCCGCGCTGAAGATCCCGGAAGTTTTCGGCTTGGCGGCGATCCATTCCGAGCAGATCAGCAGCTCTCTGCATGTCGATGTCGAGGAAGGTCCGGCCCATAAGAAAATTGCTAGCTTCCGCGGCGCAGTTCTTGGCCAACTTGGCAAGGCGCTGCGTGGCCATGATTCCTGCGAGCCCTCGCTTACGACCCCGGCACATCAAGTTGGTCATGGCGGCAAGGGACAGCCGCCGCGCTTCATCGGACACCTCGCCCGCGGCCGCGGGCGCAAACAATTGCGCCTCATCGACCGCTACCAGCATGGGAAACCAAAATTCGCGATCGACGTCGAACATGGCATTCAAGAAGACCGCGCTGGCGATCATCTGCTGCTCGACTTCGAGCGAGGATAGATCCAGAACGAAAGACACCCGCTCCTGGCGGACTCGCACGGCGACGTGTTCGAGGTCCGCTTTCGACCGGTTGGCATCAATGACGACATGCCGGAATTTGTCCGCGAGACCTACGAAATCCCCCTCCGGGTCGATTACTCCCTGTTGCACATGTGTCGCACTGGTTTCGAGAATGCGGCGCAAGAGATGCGATTTTCCGGAGCCAGAATTGCCTTGGATTAACAGGCGCGTGCCGAGAAGTTCTTCGACATCGAGCTTCGCAGGACCGGCCTGCCCGCCCGATACGGTCGTGCCAAGATCGATTTCGATCTTCATTTGTGGTGCGCCCCGGCTTTAGCCCAAATTCATAAGATTTGCCGGGCCAGAAACTGAGGCCTGCCCCACAATCTGTGCGTCCCGCCGGCGAAGCAGCGTCTTGGTATTGTTGCCGTACTTCACCGAGGTCTTTTCGGCAAGGCCGACTTTGACGAGATCCTCAAGGGCTTTCCGAACGGTCGGGCGTTGCCGCCGAGACCGGCGTCGTCATGCTGATCTACCTTGAACAGGCGATGGCGGAAGTGAAAGCGGAACGAGTCCGGGAAGGGCGCCTGTTTAGCCGGTCCGACCTCCGCACAGCGATCATGCTTGGCGCGGTAGAGCGCGTGCGGCCGAAGATGATGACGGTTGTTCTATCATGGCAGGCTTGCTGCCGATCCTCTGGAGCACCGGTGCGGGGTCGGAGGTCATGCAGCGCATCGCCGTTTCGATGATCGGCGGCATGGTCTCCTCGACCGTGCTGACTTTAGTGGTGATTCCCGCGGTCTATGGCTTGATCAAGGGATGGCGGCTGCCCTCGAAATCCGTCCCGTCGTCGGGGAACGGGTTTGAACGTTCTGCCGTTAGCGAGGCCGCGGAATGAAGATGGGAGTCATGACGGACCGCGCGGTGGACGACAGGTCGTCGGGCATGAAGCTCGTAAGCATAATCCTCCCGGTCGGCGTGGGTGCCCAGCCTAGCCGGCCGCCATGAGCCATTTGGGATCGAACCAGCGGTCTGCGGGGCCGTCATAGGGCAAGCGCGTCACGTCCCAATGGCTGACGAATCGCGCATACACATCCCAGACGGCCGGACCACCGCCGATGAAGACGACGCGGCCGGCAAAGCGCTTGAGCGTCTGTTCGGGATCCATGTCGGAGCGCAGGACGAAGAGCTCCCGATCGGCACGCGCAAAAGCTGGGACGCTGCCGATCGTCTTCGGGCCCGCCATCAGCACATGTCCGCGCGTGATTTCGAAAAACCGTTCGACGTCGGCGACGAATTCCGGATCGCGATTGCCTTCCCACGGCAAGTGGCCGTTCAGGCCCAATTGGCCCGATCGCCCGATCGCACAAATGACCCTGACGACGGTTCGCTCCATCCGATTGTCGCGCGCTCGAATTGGAGAGGGAGTCGGAAGGCCTACTTTATCGTGCACCCTTCCGCTTGGCTAGTGGCGGTCGCCGTCATTGCGAAGAGCGCAGTCCATGCGCCCGGCCCGAACCAAATCAGCCGCGAGAATGGAAAACGCCGCATCGCCGTCACCGCGAATGTGCGGGACCGCTATCTCGGTTCCTTTGTCGCTGAAGCACAAAGCCAGATCGCGTCCAAGGTCAATCTGCCGGAAGACTACTGGATCGGCTGGGGTGGCCAGTTCGAGCGACTGGCGTCGGCGACGGAGCGCCTTACGATCGTGGTGCCAATCGCGCTTTTGTTGATCTTCTTCCTGTTGTTCATGAGCCTCGGGTCCGCCGCGGACGCGGCGCTCGTCTTCAGCGGGGTCCCGCTTGCGCTCACGGGCGAAATCGCCGCTTTGATCCTTCGCGACATCCCCCTCTCGATCAGTGCCGGAGTTGGTGCGAACTTCCGCTGGGGTGGCGCTGGTTTGGGGCGTGGGCCGCTGAGAAGCGTAAAGTCGGAAGCAGCAATCCCGCTGGCAAAAGTCCTTCGGGTAATAGTTTTCATGACGCGGGGCGAATTGTCGGACTGCCCCCGATGCAAGCACTGGCCGAGGGCGTCGACTGGACCCTGCTGACGCAAACTCAATTTGGCGCGGCCTGGAAGTTGCGTGCTGTGGCGGCCGTCCTTTTCGTGATTTCGCTCGCGCTCGCCATCGTGAGCGTCCTTATCCTGCTCCTGACCGGGATCGTCAACACATATGTCCTCGTCGGCAGCCTTTCCGGTCCGGCCGGCACGCTCTATGGAGAGCTTCTGCTTACGAAACTCGGCTTGTTCCTCTTCATGCTTGGCTTTGCCGCGGTGAACCGGCTTGGATTGACGCCGTGCCTCAGCAGGGCCCCCTCAGCCGGAGTGGAGCAGCGGCGCCATACCGTCGATCTTCTCGCCCGCAATAGTATCTTTGAATTCGCGCTCAGCCTTGCTGTTCTCACTATCGTTAGCGTCCTGGGAACGCTGCCGCCGCCGTCCCATAGTCACCCCAGTCCCCCAGGGGAACATATGGGAGATCATGCCCTTCACGCCGAATAGATGCTTAAACATCACGGTACAAGTTGAGCGGGCCGCTCGCTCTACATCGTCGAAGTGCCAGGGCCGCTCTTAGGCCGCTGGGTCGTTTCGCTGAGATGCAATGATTCGTCGGCTATTGGACGCAGAGCTGACTCTCGCATGCCATCCGCGCGGGCATGTTTATGACTCACGCTTTAGTATGCCTGCGGGAACAGCCGCTGGGTCATTCAGCAACGCGCATCGCGTGATAGTGTAACCCCCACTGTCCAACGTATATAGCCGTGATGCACAACGATCACGGACACGATCATAATCACAGCCATGCCAGTGCTGGTCATAGCCACGCGCCCAAAAGTTTTGGAACGGCTTTCGCGATCGGAACAGCGCTGAATTTTGGCCTCGTCGCGATCCAAATCTCCTATGGAATACAGGCGCATTCGGTCGCGCTGCTGGCCGATGCCGGACACAATCTCGCCGACGCTCTCGGGCTTCTCATCGCTTGGGGTGCCCACGTTCTCTCAGCGTCGGCTCCGACACGTCGCTATACCTACGGGCTTCGCGCGGCCTCTATCCTTTCGGCACTCGCCAACGGGGTCATCCTGCTCATCGTGACCGGCGCGATTGCTTGGGAGGCGGTTCAAAGGCTTTTTGAGCCGGGACCGGTTTCAGGCTTGGTGGTGATGGTCGTGGCTGCGGCCGGGATTGTGATCAACGGCTTGTCGGCGTGGCTTTTGATGGCGGGACAGAGGGACCTCAATATTCGCGGCGCATTTCTTCACTTGTTGGGAGATGCGGCCGTTTCGGCGGGCGTTTTGGCCGCTGGGGCTATCATCCTGTTGACCGGATGGAATTGGATCGATCCGCTGGTCAGCATTGTCATCTCGGTAGTGATCGTTTGGGCAGCGTGGCGGCTGCTCACGGAGGCAACAAATCTGTCGCTGAACGCGGTGCCGTCCGAGATTAATCCGGATTCCGTGAGGCAATTTCTCACCCAGTTGCGGGGCGTGAACGACGTTCACGACCTTCACATCTGGGCTATGAGCACGACTGAGACGGCCCTTACCGGGCATCTTGTCATGCCGGAGGGCCATCCCGGTGACGGATTCCTTCATGAGACTTGCGAGGCTCTGCATCACAAGTTTCAGATTGCCCACACCACCCTGCAAATCGAACTTGACGGGCACGCCTGTAAACAGGCTCCAGAGCACGTCGTCTGAAGCGTCTTCACGCGGCCCCGTCGCTTAGGTTGACCCTGCCTTGACCGCCGACTATTGAGTAGAAGCAGTGACAATCACGAGTTTGTTCCGAGCGTTATAGTGTTGCAGGACGGGCCCTCAATGCTGGCCAGAGCGACCAGAGCACTAATGTCGATGTTCGGCAGCCAGCTGCCACGGCGCGCCCTGGCAGTCGTTTGCGCGTTGGCTTTTCTGGCCGTGGGTTTTGCTCACAACATCCACCATTTCGACAATTCGATTCCGACGGCGGCCATTCATTCGGATGGTGGGAGCGCCGGCGATACGGATACCTCGAAAAAGGCGCCGGTTGCCCTTGAGCACTGCCATGGCTGCTCGATGATTGCCATGTCGGCAGCGGCCCAACCCGCGACAGCAAGCCGCATCCCGTCAGTCTTTCCGTCCTCGCCGGCTGACGAGCAACTATCACATCCGCCAGTGGTCGAGATACCGCCTCCCATATCCTTGATCTGAACGCTACGTCGCGGCGCGCAGGCTTATTCTGCTCGTCATCTACGGCTCACTGTTCAGGTCACCAGTATGTTCATACGTCCGGCAACGGCGTGCGCGCTCGGCGGTGCACTCGTTCTGCTTTTGGTATTCGGGGCCTCGGCGGAGCCCTCCGGTGCACTCACTCTTTCGAGAGCGTTGCAGCGTGCTGCCACGGCGAATCCGAAGCTTCACGCCGCGGGCTGGGACGTCGGCATCGCCACCGGCAAGCGCATCCAAGCCGGCGCCATCCCAAATCCGGAGCTGTCGTTCGAGCTCGATAACAGCTTCGGCACTGGCGACTTCCGCGGGACGCGCTCGGGTGAATCAACGCTTCAGCTTGGCCAGTTGATCGAGTTGGGCGGAAAGCGCGGCGCACGCGTTGCCGCTGGGTCCGCCGAGCTTGAGAGCGCGCGCTGGGAACGCGAAGCCATCCGCCTTGAACTTCTGTCCGACACGGCGGTGGCATTCTTCAATGTGCTCAGCGGGCAGCGTCGGATTCAGGTTTACGATGCGCAGATCGCTGCGCTCGACCGGCTGACCCCTCTGTTGCAGCGGCGGGTGGACGCCGGTGCCTCGTCGCCGGGGGAGATTGCACGAGCGCAGGTGGCGGTCGACCTCATCCGCACAGAACGCGAGCGGGCGCGGACGGCGTTAGCGATTGCACGGCGCGAACTCGCGGTGTTGATGGGCGCTAACAGCGTTGATTTCTCTTTTGTCGTCGGCGACCTCGAAAGAGTCGGACGGCCCCCGGCTTTCCCAGCGGTCTTGCAGGGGTTGGACAGTAATCCGCAGCTCATTCGTTGGACTGCGGTCCGCGCGCAGCGGGATGCGGAGCTTCTATCCGCGCGGCTCAAGGCCATTCCCGACGTCAGGGTTGGCGTGGGCTGGCGTCATTTCCGGGAGACGAACGACAATGCCGTGCGGCTCGACGTGTCTGTGCCGCTCCCGGTTTGGGACCAGAATCTCGGTGGCATCACCGAGGCGCAGGCCGCAAGAGGCAAGGTCGAAGCGGACCAGGCCGCCAGCAAGGCTGCGCTCGTTCTCACGCTTGCCAAAGCCTATGACACGCTCACGGGATCGTTGCGCGAGATCGACGTGCTGCGAACGTCCGCTATTCCAAACGCACAGCGGGCCGTCGATGCGATCGAGAGCGGATACAGCCAAGGCAGATTTACGCTGCTCGAAGTCCTTGATGCGCAAAGCTCAGCAGCGCAGGCGTCTCTGCGTGAAGTGGAGGCTTTGGCGAGTTTCCACACATCCGTCACAACGATTGAGGGGCTGACCGGCGCGCGTCTCAGTCTCAACCGCGAGAGAGGCAGATGATGCGACCGTTCCAGAGTGCTGCAATTCTGATCTTGGCAATTGCCCTAACGGCCGGCCCGCCGTTCTATTTTCAATCGTCCCAAGCAGCGTCTTCGTCCGAGGGTCCGGATTCTGTGCATGAACAAGGCCACGGTCCGGGTGCCGCGCACGACGAAGAAGGAGTGGCGCTAAGTGATGCGAAGGTCGCCGCGGCCGGGATTGAGCTGGAAAAGGCCGGCCCCGGCGTGCTGCACGATACTCTAATCCTGAACGGGATCCTGCAGCCCAACCAGGAGTCACTTGTTCAGGTCACGCCTCGGTTTCCCGGGGTGGTAAGAGAGGTTCGCAAGCGCATCGGCGATCAAGTCAAAAAGGGCGATCTCCTCGCCAAGGTGGAGAGCAATCAAAGCCTCACTGTTTACGAACTCACGGCCCCTATTGCCGGGACAATCATCGATCGGCAGGTGGCGCTGGGCGAACACGTCGGCGAGCAAAAGGCGGCCTTCGTCATCGCGGATTTGTCGAGCGTGTGGGTCGACTTTTCCGTGTACCGGAGGGACTTGAGCCGCGTCCGGGTCGGCAACACCGTCATCATCGATGCGGAAGACGGCGGTCCGCCCATAGAGGCAAAGATTTCGTACGTATCCCCGGTTGGAAATAGCGACACTCAGAGTGCATTAGCGCGGGCGGTCGTGGGAAATTCCGACATGCGCCTGCGGCCGGGATTGTTCGTCACCGGTCGGCTGTTGCTGGCGGAAAAGCCGGCAAAGATCGTCGTCAAGTCGAGCGCCTTCCAGACGGTTGAGAACCGCAGCGTCGTTTTCGTTCGCGTCGGTCAGAAGTTTGAGATTCGGGAAGTGCAAATCGGCGAGCGCGATGCGCAGCACGCAGAAATAACAGCCGGCGTGCAGGACGGTGACCTCTACGCTGCCAAGAACAGCTTCGTGATCAAGGCAGAGCTGGCCAAGGGGGAGGCCGGGCATGAGCACTGAATCCGGCATGACCGTCATTACCGCGCTGATCCGGCCGCAAATGGAGGGTCACGTCGTCAGCGCGTTGCACGCGCTTTCCGATTTCCCCGGCTTTTCTATCACGGAGGCCCGAGGCCAAGGGCGCGGCCGCGGCGCCGGTGGAGAGTTCGTGACGACCGAACTTGACCTCACCTATCACCGCTATCTCCAACTTCAAATCGTTTGTGCGGACGACGCGGCTGGCAAGATCTGCGGTGCAATCGAGGGCGCGGCTTGGACTGGTCGCAAGGGCGACGGGGTCATCTTCACCGCGGCTGCGAATTCGTTTTCGCGCATTCGGGAAGCTGGACGTCCCAACGAAGGGGTCAACGATGATTGAAGCGATCCTTGCGGCCTCCATCCGTCAACGGTGGCTCGTGCTCATCGTGGTCATTGGCTTGGCCGCCCTCGGTGCATGGAATTTCACTCGCCTGCCGATCGATGCGGTTCCCGACATCACGAATGTGCAAGTCCAGATCAACACAAAGGCGGAGGGCTATTCTCCGCTCGAAGTGGAGCAACGATTCACGTTCCCGCTCGAAACGGCGATGGGCGGGCTTCCGCGCCTCGACTACACCCGGTCGCTGTCACGCTATGGGCTTAGCCAGATCACGGTGGTCTTCAAGGACGGGACCGACATCTATTTTGCCCGCCAACTAGTCAACGAGCGCATCCAGGAGGTCAAGGACCAGTTGCCGCCAGGCGTCGAAACCAGCATGGGGCCGATCTCGACCGGGTTAGGCGAAATCTACATGTACTCGGTCGAAGCCAAGCCGGGAGCGGTCAAGAAGAATGGCGAAGCCTACAACCCCACCGACCTGAGAATTGCCCAGGACTGGATCATCAAGCCGCAGCTGCGCTCGGTGCCCGGGGTCATCGAGGTCAACAGCATTGGCGGCTTCGAAAAGCAGTTCCATGTTCTGCCCAATCCCGCCCGGCTGATGGCCTATCGGCTCAGCTTCCGCGACGTGATGACGGCGCTGGCAGCCAACAATGCCAATGTCGGCGCGGGCTATATCGAGCGGAACGGTGAGCAGTACCTCGTCCGGGCGCCGGGCCAGGTTCGTAATGTCGAGGAAATCAAGGACATCGTGATCGGCTCGCACGGAGGCGTGCCGGTGCGCATCCGTGACGTCGCCGATGTGCGCGAAGGAACCGACCTGCGGACGGGTGCTGCCACGCTGAACGGCCAGGAGACCGTGCTCGGTACGGCCATGCTGCTGATTGGCGAGAACAGCCGGACCGTGGCGCAGCGCGTCGCCGCCAAACTCCGTGACATTGCGCCGTCCCTCCCTGACGGCATCATCGCCCGGACGCTCTATGACCGCACCCATCTCGTCGAAGCGACCATCGCCACGGTCGAAAAGAACCTGTTGGAAGGCGCAATCCTGGTGGTTGTGGTCCTGTTTCTCTTCCTCGGGAATTTCCGGGCCGCGATCGTCACCGCCGCCGTCATTCCGTTGTCCATGCTGCTGACGTTTACCGGCATGGTCGAAAACCGGGTGAGCGCCAACCTGATGAGCCTCGGTGCCATCGACTTCGGCATCATCATCGATGGCGTGGTCATCATCGTAGAGAACTGCATGCGCCTGCTTGCCGCCGAGCAACACAGGCGCGGACGTCTCCTGACCCGTGCCGAACGGTTTGAGACGGTTCTTGCGGGAGCCCGGGAGGTCGCCACGCCGAGCCTGTTCGGGATGATGATTATTGCCATCGTGTATCTGCCGATCCTCACGCTGACCGGCGTTGAAGGCAAAATGTTCACGCCGATGGCCGTGACGGTTCTGATGTGCTTGGCCGGCGCAGCGATACTCTCCATCACCTTCGTACCGGCTGCTATTGCGTTGCTCGTCACAGGTCGAGTTACCGAGCGTGAAAATCTGCTTATGCGGATGGCTAGGCGCGTATATGCGCCGCTTCTCGACCTGTCGATCCGCTTCAGGGTTCCGGTTGTCGCGATTGCCGTCATCCTAGCGGTGGCGACAGGGATCGCGGCGTCGCGCATGGGCGGCGAATTCATCCCGAGCCTGGATGAGGGCGATGCCGCCATCCAGGCTCTTCGCGTGCCGGGTACCAGCCTGTCGCAGTCCCTCGAAATGCAGGCAGCGCTGGAGAAGAGGCTCCTGCAAGTGCCTGAGGTGAATGAGGTCTTCGCCCGCGTGGGCACAGCCGAAGTTGCGACCGATCCGATGCCGCCATCGATCTCCGATGGCTATGTCATGCTCAAGCCGCGGCAGGCATGGCCTGACCCGTCGAAATCAAAGGCCGACGTCATCGAGGCAATCGAAAAGGCCGCTGACGAGATTCCCGGCAGCAACTATGAGATCTCCCAGCCCATTCAGCTCCGCTTCAACGAACTGATTTCGGGCGTGCGTAGTGACGTAGGCGTCAAGATATTCGGCGACGATCTCGACACCCTGACGCGCGTGGCCGGTCAGGTCCAATCTGTATTGCAGGGGGTTAGAGGCGCGGCCGACGTCAAGACGGAGCAGGTCGCGGGCCTGCCCATGTTGACTGTGAAGCTGAATCGTGCGGCGCTGTCGCGGTACGGCATCAGCGTCGCGGACGTGCAATCGATCATTGAAGCGGCCGTGGGCGGAAAGAGCGCTGGCATGGTCTTCGAGGGCGACCGCCGCTTCGATCTAGTCGTTCGGCTGCCTGAGCACCTGAGATCAGACGTAGAAGCGATCAAGGCTTTGCCGGTCCCGCTTCCGCCGAGCGAAGCACCGGCCTCCCCGGTGCGCGCCATTTGGGGGAACTCTCCGCTCGCCCAAGTACGCTACGCGCCACTCTCGGCGGTGGCGGATATCGAGGTGGCACCCGGTCCAAACCAGATCAGTCGTGAGAACGGAAAGCGCCGCCTCGTCGTCACCGCAAACGTGCGCGAGCGTGACCTAGGCTCTTTTGTCGCCGAGGCTCAAAGCCAGATCGCGGCGAAGGTGAAATTGCCTGAAGGTTACTGGACCGGCTGGGGTGGACAGTTCGAGCAATTGGCCTCGGCGACAGAGCGTCTCACCATCGTCGTGCCAATCGCACTTCTGCTTATATTTTTTCTGCTGTTCATGAGCCTCGGTTCTGTCGCAGACGCTGCGCTCGTGTTCAGCGGGGTGCCGCTCGCGCTGACGGGCGGCATCATGGCCCTAATGCTTCGCGGAATTCCCCTCTCGATCAGCGCGGGGGTCGGGTTCATTACGCTGTCTGGCGTGGCCGTTCTTAATGGCCTCATCATCATTGCGGAAATACAGCGTTTGCGCACCGAAGGAGCCGTGTTGGTCGAGTCGGTCAAGCGGGGGATTCTGACCCGTTTGCGCGCTGTGCTGATGACGTCGCTGGTGGCACCTCTCGGCTTCGTCCCAATGGCGATAGCGACCGGTCCGGGCGCAGAGGTCCAGCGCCCACTCGCAACCGTCGTCATCGGCGGTATCGTGTCCTCTTTCATTCTGACGCTGCTCGTCCTTCCGGCGCTTTATGTGCTGTTCCGGCGGGAGGCCCCAAATGGGGAAGCCACGAACGCTCTGCCGGCGGAAGTCATGGGAGGAGAACGGACATGAGATACGCTCTGGTGCTTATCGGCTCATTGTCGTGGACCGGCGCCTCCGTCGCGCAGTTTGATTCTGGGCCGGTTTCTTACTCCGATGTGGTCAAGCTTGTTCAGCATCAGGGATGGCGCATTAGTCTCGGAGATATGTGCGCCAAACTTGAGCTTCCACGAAGCAGCGACGATTGCAATTTTCAGCAGGTGTCTGTGCAGGAAACTGAAGGTCGGGGCGATCCCCGCGGCTTCAATGTCCTCGCCGCATCTGGCAGCGCACCTTCATACACCTTGATCTTTCACTTGAGCCCGCTGGTCGGCGAATTCTTTGTGGTTTCATCCGATGGACATCTCATAACGGCTTTTCTTCGTTTGAAAGGGACTGGATATAACCGCGTGCCTATTGAGGAAGTCTCTCAGGAGTTCAACAAGGATATGGCATATTGGACGAATAATTTCTCGCGCGTGAAGAAAACGCTCGAAGCCGATCGGGCTGAGCAGCATTGAGATTAGAAAGCGAAGTTCGAGCGTATTCCGTGTGTCGCACCGAGTATGTGACGTACTTCTCCTTAAGCTGCCGCCCTTCGCATCCCCCATAAATGCACCGCGCGCTCCCCCATTTGGGGGATCTTGTGTGACCAACGCGATTGCGCGAGATGTCTGCGCACGGGCGAGGGCTATGAGCATAATTATCGAGGCTGTAACGCTCAAGGAGAACTAGCCCTGGCTTCTCACTCGCACCGAACCGCTTCCCTTCGCGAAAGCGAATACAGGGTCCGTCAAATCATCGAAACGGTACCAAGCCTCCTCTGGTCAACGGACCCTGACGGCGAACCGACCCATATTAGTCAGCGCATGTTGGACTATAGCGGCATGCGATTTGAGGATTTTAAGCATGGTGCTTGGGAGGCATTTCTGCACCCCGACGACTTTTCAGAAACTGCAAAGGCTTTCTCTGACGCGATTCAGACCGGAACTTCGTACCAGGCTGTGAACCGTCTACGTCGGGCGGACGGGGAGTATCGTTGGCACCATACTCGTGCTGAGCCTCTGCGCGATCGGCAGGGACGCATCATCCAGTGGTATGGGCTGTCTGTTGATATCGATGAAGCCAAGAAGGCCGAAGACCGGCTACGCCGCAGCGAAGCTTATCTGGCGGAAGCACAGAGGCTGAGTCACACCGGCACCTCGGTCTTCAACGACACAACGATTCTCCATTGGTCAGATGAGACTTATCGAATTTTCGGGTTTGATCCGCGTAACGGGCTGCCGAGCCGCGAAGCTGCACTGCAAGCGATCCATCCCGATGACCGAGAACGGGTGCAGGAGGAGGCCCGGCGAGGGGTGCGCTGGAAGACAGACTATAAGCTCGCGTACAGACTCGTACTCCCTGCAACCATCAAATATATCAATAGTATCGCTCATCCTAAGTTCTCAGCAAGCGGAAAACTTATGGAGGTTGTCAATACAATCATCGACGTGACGGAACGCAAGCGCGCCGGGGATGCATTGCGCGAGAGCGACGCGAAGTTCCGCGACTACGCCGAAACCTGCTCGGATTGGTTTTGGGAATTCGGCCCGGACTATAAATTCACGCTGCTGACCGAAAATGCGTTTGGTTCACACGCCGCCGATCGAATCGGCACGGCGTGCTGGGATCACGCTCTCGACCTTGAAACGGAGCCGGAGAAGTGGCGGCTTGTCTGGGCAACCCTCGATGCACGTAAACCGTTCCGCGACTTCGTATATCAGGGGTTGAGCGGCAACGGCTCTCCGATGTACGTGAGGGCCAGCGGCAAGCCGATGTTTGACGCCAACGGAGAATTCTGTGGCTATCGAGGTACCGGTACAGACGTGACTGCAATCATGCGCGCGCAGGAGGCGCTGCGTGAAAGCGAACGAAGGTCACGTTCAGTAATCGACGGGATAGCCGGTCTCGTTGCGATCTTGGCCCCGAACGGTGAAGTCGAAACCGCCAATCGCCAATGCCTCGACTATTTTGGCCGATCGCTGGAATGGCTAAAGAACTGGGGAACAAACGATGCGGTGCATCCTGAAGACCTTCCCCGTATTGCTGAACTTTTTAAGAGAGCGATGGCCTCCGGAATTCCCTTCAACTACGAACTACGCCTGCGGCAGTTCGACGGCGAATATCGGTGGTTTGACAACCGCGGCGTCCCAATTCGCGATGACTCCGGGCGCATCGCGCGCTGGTACGTTCTACTGATGGACATTGAGGATCGCATACGAGCGCTGGCGCGATTGGAGCAGATGCAATCGGATTTTGCCCACGTGAACCGCGTGAGCATGATGGGAGAATTGGTTGCCTCGCTGTCTCACGAAATCACGCAACCGATCGCCAGCGCCCGCAACAACGCCCGTGCGGCCCAGAATTTTCTGGACATGCAGCCGCCGGACTTGGGCGAGGTCAGGGAGGCACTCAGCTGCCTTGTGGGGGATACCGATCGCGCCGGAGACATGATCGACCGGATCCGTGATCAGATCAAGAAGGCGCCTCCGCGAAAGGCGCACTTTGATCTTAACGAGGCGATCAACGAGGTCATTGTATTGGGGCGAAGCGCCATCATCAACAATGGCGTCGCGGTCCGGACCCGGCTATCGGAGGGATTATGTCCCATTCACGGCGATCGCGTTCAATTGCAGCAGGTGGTCCTGAACCTGCTCCTGAACGCGGTCGAAGCAATGGGGTCGAGAGAGGCAGGGGCACGAGAGCTGTTGATCAGCACCGAGCAAGACCACACAGGCGTCCTTGTGGCAGTGCGCGATTCCGGGGCGGGCATCGATCCGTCGCATCTTGAGCGCGTGTTCGATGCATTTTACAGCACGAAGTCCAGCGGCATGGGGATGGGGCTGTCGATTTGTCAATCTATCATCGACGCCCATGGGGGCCGGCTGTGGGCAGAGGCGAATGAACCTCGCGGCGCCATATTTCAGTTCACCTTGCCCGGCGCAGACAAGGAGCTCACGAATTCTCGTCGCCCGGCTCACATGACTCGAGAGCCGCACGAAGACACCGTATCAGATGCTGCTCATCAACCGGCTTAAGAAGCTACGCATCGTGCTCGGCGGCACGTTCGACCGCTTTCCTAAGCTCCAGTTCATCATCGGTCATATGGGCGAGGGGCTGCCCTTCTTTTTTCGGCGGTTCGACATCATCCCTATGGCGACGACCCAGTTACAACGCTCCATCGTCGCCTACCTGAAAGAGAACGTTCACTACGCCTTTTCGGGCATGAACTTCGCGCCGACCTTCCTCGATCTCCTGCTGGAGCTCGGCGGTTTCGACCGAATTATGTTTTCGGCCGACTATCCCTATCAATCCATGCAGCAGGCGCGAGCATTCCTGGAATAGATCCCCGCTGGTATGCCCAATATTGAGCGCATTGCGCATGGCAATGCCGAGCGGCTGCTGAGATTGTAGCTAGACAGCGAAGCTCTAACCGTAGGAGCACGGATTCGCGGAGCGTCGCTCTCAGCCAGTCAGCAGTGAGCTGAGCCGATGTCGGCTTATCGCAATCTCCGCCCGAAAGCGGATAGTCCGGATCCGGCCAAAGCACCCCACCGGGCGATGCTTGGAAGCCAACCCTCCAATGTCTAGTTTTGGCCGAAACCTGACTGGCAGGTTTCTGGGCGTAGAGCCCGAACAGCTGCCCTTGGGCGCCCAGATCGTGTTTGCTGCACATGCCGGCACGACCGCCCATGCGCACCAGGGTCTCGCCGAGATTGTCGCTGGTCCAGAGACCGAGCCCGTTGGTCGCGATGTATGATTGCGCGCCATGGTCTGCCCCATTCCGCAGCGCACCTGCATCTAACTGAAGTTTTGCACCATCTCGTCGCGCAAAAATTTCGCCAGCTCGGCCAGATCGCCGCCGCCATGGCCGTTCGCCACAGCCGCCGACAACGACGTGAGCGTGCCCGCCGACAGTGGCATCGGCACGCCGCTCAGCGCGCCGGTCGCCACCGCCGACATGATGTCCTTGCGCAACGTGCGGATGTCGAGGGTCATTTCCGGCGCTTCGCCCTTCAAGACGCCGACCTTGCTCTTGAGCCAGTTGCTGGCATAGGGCGCCTCCTGCAAGACATCGAGCATCTGGTCGAGGGTGAGCCCCTGCCCGGCGCCGAGTGCGAGCGACTCCGACAGCGCCTGGATATAGGCGCCGAGCCCGAGATTGACCGCGAGCTTCATGGCATAGCCGCTTCCGTTCGGGCCCATGTGATTGATGCGCCGCGTGAGCTTCTCCAGCACAGGCCTTGCGCGTTCGAGGTCTTCAGCGCGCCCGCCAACCAGTGCGAACAGCTTGCCTTCCCTGACCTGTGGAATGGTCCCGAGCACCGGCGATTCGATTAAGTGCGCGCCCTTGGCTTCCACGAGCGGGGCAAGCTCTCGCCCAGTCATCGGCTGCAGCGTGCTCATCTCGATAAACAGCTTTCCTCTCACCTCGGCCGCCAGGAATCCCTCCGGCCCCGTGAACATGCGCCGCACACCATGATCCTCGGTGATGATCGACAGCACCACATCGCATTCCGCCGCAATCTCGCGCGGCGTACCGCCGATGCGCAGCCCGCTCTTTTCTAGCGTCTTGTTCGCATTGGCATTTTGATCCCAGCCCAGCACATCGAAGCCGTGCTCGCGCAAGCGCTGTGCAATCGCGCTGCCCATGCGGCCAAGTCCAACGAGCCCGATGGTCATAACGTAGTCCCCCTTGTTTCAACCCACGGTCGGACTGTACGCCGCCGCAGTTCTTCCTTATGGCGCGATAATTGACACTGTTCTTTGCTCGGATACTCTGTGTCGAATAAACGCTGGCGCAAGTAAGCTAGCATCAAAAAACGCGTTTCAAACTTCAACGCCAACAAAGAATATGCGGCAGGCATACAAAAAGCCGCCGCCGTCCTGGGGAGGACATAATGAAGGGCAGAGCTCGTCTCGCATTCATGACTCTCGTTCTGACGGCGGCCGTGGCCGCCGTTAGCGCACCATCCCGCGCTGCCGAATACACACTGAAATGGGCTGTCGTGACGCGCGGCGACATGCAGGAAAAGTTCGGCCACAAGCTCGCCGAGGTGCTGCCGAAGGCGACCAATGGCCGTGTCGAAGTGAAGGTGTATCCCGGCGGCCAGCTCGGCAATCCGGCCGCGCTGATCGAAGGCCTCCAACTCGGCACTGTCGAGGGCTATGAGAATCCGGCCGACTTCTTCTCCGGCGTCGATGCACGCTTTGGCACCTTCAGCATTCCGTTCCTGTTCCGCGATACCGCGCACGCCAACAAGGTGCTTGCCGATCCGGAATTCAACGCGCTCGTCTTGAGCATGGCGGAGGCCAAGGGCCTTGTCGGCGTCAATCTGGCGGTGGCCGCCGAGTCGCTTTATTTCGGCGCCAAGAAGCCGCTGCGCACCCTCGCCGACTTCAAAGGCACGAAGCTGCGCGTCAATGCGACACCGGCCGAGCGTGCACGCATGGCCGCGTTGGGTGCGACCGCCGTACCGATGGGCCTACCCGAAATGATCACGTCGCTTCAGAACGGCGTCATCGACGGCACCATGAGCGGCATCTCCATCTATACGAATTTCAATCTGCAGAACGTCGGCAAGACGCTGCTGGAGACGCATGACACGCTGCTGATCTCCTACGGCGCGCTGAGCAAGGCCTGGCTCGACAAGCTGCCGCCGGACCTGCGCAAGACCGTGGTCGACGAGGCGCGCAAGCTGCAGCCGTGGGCGCGGCAGACGGGCATCGACGAAGTCGCCGAGCTGCGGCAGAAGTGGATCGAGCGAGGCGGCGAGATCATTACTCTGCCCGCAGCCGATCAGGCTGAACTCGAAAAGCGCCTGAAGCCGATCGGCGCCGAGGTCACCAACGGCGATCCGGCGCTCAAGGCCTTCTACGACAAGATCCAGACGATCGCGGCCAAGTACTGAAGTTAGATGTGCAATCCCGACCGGCGCGCTTCGGATAGGGCGAAGCACGCCGGCCATTTCGATTGTCTTGTCCATGGCAGCTGTGCGCTCGGACGCCAAGGGCTGACGCTTTCGACTGCTGAGTTCAAGGACAGCGAACATGTCGGACGACACCGTGCGTTGGACTCAAAAGCGAGTTGAAGAGCTTATTTTCATCAGAATTCCGCATGCCCTGGCCGGCATCTTGTTCCTCATCGCCGCCGCCATCAACATCGTCAACGTGGTGGCGCGCTATGTCTTTTCGGCACCGGTGTTCTGGGCGGAAGAGGTTCTTGTGTTCCTCGTTGTCTGGACCGTGTTTCTCGTCGCAGGCTCGATCACCTACCGCGGTGCGCATCTCAACATGGATTTGCTGTATTCCGCATTGCCGCCGCCATGGAAGCAGGCGGTCAACACCGGCGTCTGGCTTGCCCTCGTCGTCTGCACGAGCTTCACGGCATTGCAGGCATGGAAAATTGTCAGACTGCAATACCAGACACACGGCGTGACCGCGGCCACGGAAATTCCACTGGTCATTCCGCAGTCGGCCCTGCTGTTCGGTTTCAGCTTCATGGCTTTGGCGGCGCTCGTGCGAGTCCGGTCCTACATCACCGGCAAGTTCGACTGAACGGGGCTTTGGAAAATGTATTGGGTGATGGGTGTTCTACCCTTTCTGCTGCTGCTGCTGGGCTTTCCGATCTTTCTCCTCCTTCTCGTCACCTCGCTGGTGATCCTGATCGCCTTCTTCGACGTGCCGATGACCGTCATTCCCCAAATCATCTTCAACAGCCTGAACAAGTATCCCCTGCTGGCGGTGCCGTTCTTTGTCTTTGCCGGCGATCTGATGTCGCGCGGCGGCATTTCGGTTCGGCTCCTGCGCTGGGTCGCTTCGCTGATCGGGGGATTTCGCGGCAATATTCCGATGACATCGCTCGGCTTCGCCGCACTGTTCGGCGCGATCTCGGGTGTGACGACGGCAGCGACAGCCGCGATCGGCACGCTGACTTACCCGCGCATGCGCGAGGCCGGATATAACGAGAAGTTCGCCTCGGCGCTGATCACCGCCGAAGGAGCGCTCGACAACCTCATCCCGCCCTCGATCGCGATGATCATCTACGGCATCGCATCCGATACGTCGGTCATCCAGTTGTTCGCCGCCGGCATCGGCCCGGGCCTGCTGTTGGCGGGCTTCTTCGGCGTCTACATCTATTACTATTCGATCCGCGAAGGCATTACGCAGACCGGCAAGTTTTCTCTCGCGGAATTTTTGCGGGCCACGCGCGACGGCGTTTGGGCGCTTGGGGCCATCGCCATCATTTTCGGCGGGATCTATTCGGGCATGTTCTCTCCGACCGAAGCGGCCGGCGTCGCCAGCATCTACGCCATTATCGTCAGCTATTTCGTCTACCGAGAAGTGACGCTCGCCGAATTGTTCGAGACGGCGTCGCGCTCGATGTACCTCACCGGATTGATCTTCATCATCGTCTCTGTCGCCGGCCTTTATGCCTGGCTGCTGACCATCAGCGGCATCGCGGAGGCGACGGTCTCGATCATCACCAATCTCCATTCCGAGCGATGGGTGGTGCTGCTCGTCATCAATCTTTTCCTGCTGTTCGTCGGATGCTTCCTCGATCCGGCCTCGGCACTCATCATGCTGACGCCCCTCCTCGCACCGGTCGCGGCGTCGCTCGGTGTCGATCCGATCCACTTCGGCGTCATCGTAGTGATGAACCTGACCATCGGCACGTTCCACCCGCCGTTCGGCCTGAACATCTTCGTCTGCCAGGCGCTGTTCAAGACGCCGTCGGCGATCCTCTACGCGGGCCTGGTTCCATTCGTCACCCTGGCGGTGATCGCGTTGCTGATGGTCACCTATATCCCCGCCATCTCGCTCTGGATCATGCGGTTGCTGAGCTAGCACCGCGTTATGGCGCGGGCGCTTCCTTCTCGATCGTGTCCGCGACCGACTTCAGCGCGTGGCGCAGATTGTGGAATAGCGCGATGCCTTCGGCCTCCGCCTTGCGGGCCACGGCGTGGCCGCGCGCACCGGGCAAGCGCGGCGCAGGCGCCCCCTCCATGGCCTTGGCCTCGCCGACCACGTCGGCGATGTGGGTCATGCGCGCACCGTAGCGTGCGCGGCCGGCGAAGCCTTCCGGGTTGAGCACCAGGAAGAACTGGCAGATGCCGCTCGGACGCTTGACCATGTTCTCATAGGTGACCTCGAAGCCCGGCTGCCCGTCCGACAGCACGCTGCAAAGCACTTCCACCATCAGCGACAGCGCATAACCCTTCGGTCCGCCGATCGGCTGGATCGAGCCTTTCAGCGCCAGGTTCGCGTCGGTGGTCGGCCGCCCCTCCGGATCGAGCGCCCAGCCTTCGGGAATGGTCGTCTGCCCAGAGGCCACCACATGGCGGATGCGCGAGCGCGCGACCGCCGAGGTCGCCATGTCGGCGATGATCGGGTCGGCGTCGGGAATGGGGAAGCCGACGCCGATCGGGTTGGTGCCGAACAGACCCTCCGTTCCGCCGGGCGGCGCGATGGCCGGCATGGCGTTGGTGAAGGAGAGCCCGATCAGCCCCTGCTCGGCAGCACGGTCGGCATAGTAGCCGGCGACGCCGAAATGGCTGCTGTTGCGTACCGCAACGGCGCCGAGCCCATGCGCCTTGGCGAAGCCGATGGCCAGATCGGTGGCCCGCCGGCTCGCCACCAGGCCGAGCGCGCGGTCCGCGTCCATCACCGCGCAGCAAGGCATAGTCTGCGCGGTGGTGATGTTTGGCCGGCCATTGATGGTGCGGTCGATCAAACCGCGCACATAGAGCGGCAGGTGCACGATGCCGTGCGAATCCGAGCCGTGCAGTTGCGCCCACACGCCGATCTCGGCAGCGATCTCGGCATCCTCGCGCGGCACGCCGCAGAGCATGAACACATCCCGCACCAGCGCCGACAGTTCGTCTGGCCGCACATGCGAAATGGCCGCCACGTGGCGAAGCTTGTCGGCAATTGTCTTGATGTCGTTTGCCATTGCGTCAGACCGGCGCCGCGCTGGGGAAGAAGGCCTCGGCATTGCGGTGGAAGACCTTCTCGTAGACCTCCTCCGAATAGCCGAGCGAGCGCCAATCTTCGATGAGCCGCTCCAAGGTCAGCGTCGGCCAGTCCCAGCCGAACATCACGCGGTCCTGGAGCCGCCAGCCGATCTCCTTTTTCAGCGCCGGCGTGAAGTATTTCGGCGACCAGCCGTGCACCTCGTAATGCACGTTCGCCTTGTGCAGCATGATGGCGATCATGTCGTCCTGCCAGGGCCAGGCCGGCCGTCCTGCGACGATCTTCAACTCGGGAAAACGCGCGGCCACGCGGTCGACATGGCGAGGATGGCCGTCCTCCAGCAGGATGCCTTTGCCGCCGGGCATGCCCTGGCCGATGCCGGTCAGGCCGGTCATCAGCAGGACGGGCGCACCGACCTCGATGGACAGCTTATAAAATGGGTCCCAGATCTGGTCGCTTGGCGGAAGCCCAAGCGAATTCTGGCTTTGGCAGAAACCGTAAAAGCCGGTGTTGGAGTCCTTCAGCCGCCGGAACTCCTTCAGCCAGAAGTCCTTCATGGCCGGGTTGATGGCGACCCAGTTGCCATAGACCACGTCCGGATTCTTGCGCGCAAACTCGATGACGTAGTCGTGCGACTGCCTGATCTCGTCCTCGTCGGTCAGCCTCCAGGTGCGGTAGATGTCGAGGATCGTACGGACATTGCGCTTGCGGAATCCGTCGGCCATTTCCTGTTCGGTCTCGAAGGTTCGCTTGCGCTTGAACACCCGCTGCGCCTGTTCGTAGTCCTCCTGCGTTGCGTGATGCAGGCCGGCCTTAGTCGAAAAATGCGAATGGCAATCGAAGTAGCGCATGGGCTTGCTCACTTCTTCTCGAAGCGGTGGTCGAGGATGCGCCTGGGTTTGCCTTCGCGGCCGCGGTTCGACCACTCCATGAGCGCGTCCTCCGGGACAAGCTCGACCGCGAGCTTAAGGCCGAGATCGGAGTGCAGCCGTTTCTCGATATGGTCTTTCAGGTCGTCCCAGCCAGGCGCGTCGTCGCGCACCTCGACTTTCACGGTCATCTCGTCGCGTACGACGCCCTCACGCACATTGCGCTCGGCGATGCAGAGCCATTCGCCGGTCGTGCGCTCGTCGCTCTTGATTGCCGGCAGGCAGGCCTGCGGCCAGATGCTGACGCCGCGGATGCGGACCATGGTGTCGCTACGGCCGAGCATCTTCTGCATGCGGCGGAAGCAACTACCGCATTCGCAGCGATCCGTGGAAACGATGCGGGTGAGGTCACGCAGATTGAAGCGGATCATAGGCTGCTGGCGGCGGTGCAGGATGGTGCACACCATGTTGCCGATCTCGCCGTCCGCAACCGGCTTGTTGTCTTCGATGCCGACAATCTCGAAGAAGGTCGAGTCTTCGTGGAAATGCATGCCGTTCTGGTATTGGCACTCGAAGGCCCCCATGCCCATTTCGTGCGTGCCGTACATGTCGTACACTTTGCAGCCCCATAGTTCTTCGAGCTGGTTGCGGAAGGTGTTTTCTGTGTCGGGTCCGAGGCCGCAGCCGAGAAACTTGGTCTTGAGATCGCGCACATCGAACTTCAGTTCGTCGCGCGCGACCTTGGCAAGCTGTGTTGCGTACTCCGGGCGCACGTACCAGACGTTCGTGCCCCACTCCATGGCGATCTCGATCTGCCGCCGCGACGAGGTCACCGCGCCCGTGCCGGTCGTAATCGGCAGCGCGCCGAGATAGTCGTGGCAAGCCTTGTAGCAGCACCAGCCGGCGTTCCCGAGCGAGCAGGTGTGCGGGATCTGCACACGATCGCCCGGACGCACGCCGCAGAGGTAGAGAACGCGCGCGTGGGTGAGACCGTTGAGCTCCCATTCCTGTGGCGCGTAGAGCGTCGGCCGAGGCTTGCCTGTGGTGCCGCCGCTCGTCTGCAGCTTCATCGGCGTCGTCTGCATCGTGTCGAAGACGTCGCCGTTGATCAGGCCGAAGGGCGGGTTTTCCTCCTGGTCCTTCTTGATGTCGGCGGAGTCGAACATCGGCAGCTTGACGATGTCATCGATGCTTCTGATGTCGCCCGCCTCAAGGCCGACGGCGGCCCAGCGCCGCTTGTAGAACGCGTTCTGCCAGCCGACCGTCATCAGTTCCAGGAATTGCTCGTTCTGGAAGGCGCGGATTTCGTCCGCCGACCATTTCCAGCGCGTGTTGGCGAACACGTCCGGCACCGGGTAGCGCCGGTAGAGCGCGTCCCAATCGACCGAGCGATGATAGATCGGCAGCGAGCTCTCGCTGAGCGGGCGCCCCATGATCGACATTGCATTCTCCATGCGGGACTTGAAGTCGCCGGCGCGCGGGCGCGCGCCCTCGGGCAATGTGTTCACGTCTTGTAAGCGGGCGCGTCGCGATCGAGCTTGCGCAGCAGGGCGCGCCAGGTCATCTGATTGAACGGCGCGTTGCCGTCGGTAATGATGCGCGCTTGGCCAATCGTCGCGTCCACGACCGCCCGCGGCGGCACATACGGTTTCACGCCGCCGGCCAGCGACATCATCTGCACCTCGCAGGCACGAATGATCAGGAAAGCCAGCATATAAGCCTCGTGGATCGTGTGCCCCCAGAGCACGAAGCCGTGCCCACGCTGCAGCACCACCTGCTTGTCGCCAAAATTCTGCGCGAGCCGCACGCCCTCTTCCGGCGTGGACAGCAGGCCTTCGTAGTCGTGATAGCCGATCGGGCCGAGCCACAGCGCATATTGGTTGCCGGGGATCAGGCCCTGCTCCTGCATCGCGACGGCGGTTACAGCCTTTGTATGCAGATGGACCACGCATTGCGCCTGCGGATAGGCGTCGTAGATACCCTTGTGGAAGGGAAACGCAAACTTATGCGGGAGTTCGTCGCTCGGCTCGACGTGGTTACAGCTCTCGTCGAGCTTATGGAGGTTGGACGCGGTCACCTCCTCGAACAAGATCGCCGCCGGATGCATGAGAAACTGGTTCGGATGTCCAGGCACGCGCGCGGACAGATGCGCGAACAGAAGCTCATCCCATCCCTGGAGCGCGGCGAGACGGAAGGCGGCGGCGAGATCGACGCGCGCTTTCCACTCCTCCGGGTCCACGCTCGGTCGTGCCGCGCGCAGCGCGGCTGCTTCGGCTGGCAAGGCGTCTCTCCCCCAGAACGCACGCCATTTTCGGCGCGTCAATTTCGCAAATTATGTCCGCAGCCGCGATTGTTGTCCATCGGTGGGCAACGACGCGTTCGCGCCGATGCGCGATTTCCTCAGGCAGAACTGGACATATTGCGCCGCGGCTGCAACTAGCGCGCGGTGACTTCCCCCTGTTCGGGAGTACCCTGCGGCCGGTGACGCTTAACCGCGTCGGGGTTGGTCGAATCCTGTCCCATGTAGATGCCGCGCTCCCATGTCCGCTTGAGCGGATCGGAGACCGTCAGGCTCATCTTGCCGATGTGCTGAATTTCGATGTCGACGGTCTCACCATCTTGTAATGCGCCAAGCCCTTCGTGGTTGGTGCCGCACGCGATCAGGTCGCCGGACCTCATAGTCATTACCGTGGTCGCGAACTCGACCAGTTCGGGAACGCGGTGCTCCATGTCGTCGGTATTGTAGTTGTGGCGCAGCTGGCCGTTGTTCCAGAAGCGCACAATGAGATCGTTCGGGTCCGCAATCTCATCGGCGGTCGCAATGCATGGCCCGATCGGCGCGAAGGTGTCGAACGACTTGCCGAGCCAACTCGTCAGCGGCGTCGCCGGCCATGTGCGGCGGCCTTGCTCGCGCGCCGACACGTCGATCATGGCGGTATAGCCGAAGACCGCGCCCCGCCAATCCTTGGCCTTCACCATTTTGGCCGGGCCTTTCATCACCAGCGCCAGCTCGGCCTCGTGCATGAACATCCACGGCACGGTGTATTCCGGGAGCATGATCGTCTCGCCCGGGCCGATCACAGCGTCCGGATTCTTCATGAACATGTTGAGCGGCCGCGCCTCGCGCTGGGCATGCTCCCAGTAATTGGCGATGCAGGCGAGGATCTTGCCCGGCCGCGGCAGCGGTGGCTTGAGCCGCACCTGCGCGAGGGGAAGCGCCTTTTCATCCTTTGCAAGCTTTTCCAGCGCCGGCCGCAGGCTCTCGAAGTCGTCGATGATGCCCTGCATGGTGAGCTGCGGCGTGTGGCTGATGTTCACAGCCCTGGCGATGCCGACGATGCCGCGGTCGGTGATGAGGCCGGGCT
>DATDMA010000407.1:0-4475 GCA_036519015.1 Pseudolabrys sp.
CTTCGAGAGCACGACGGCAATCGTCTGCGGGTATTCGTTCTTGAGATAGTTCGCCAGCACCTCTTCCTGGACGTTGGCGAGCTTCTCCCACATGTTGCGGCCGGCGGGCCCGCGGATCTCGTCCATGATGCCGTGCACGCGGTCGGGCGGCAGGTATTGCTGCAACAGCCGCTCGGTGGCGTCGTAGTTGCCGAGCAGCGCGCCGGACGCGGACATGCGTCCGACGAACTCGAGCAGGAGTTGCTCGACCGATTCAGCATCGATGGTCCCGAGCTGCGACATCACGATGGAGATTTCGCGCAGCTCGTCGTCGTCGAGCAGGCTGAAGATCTTGCCGCCGTGTTGGTCGCCCAGCGCCAGCATGAGCACGGCCGCGCGCTCCGGCCCGGTCAGCTTGCGGCGCGGCGTATCCGACGGCTTCTGGCGGCCGGCGAGCTCCGCCATCAGGCCGCCGATGTCCTCACGGCCGACTTTGTCTTGCTCTTGTTTCTTTTCTGTATAGGCCGACGGCATGGATTAGGCAGCGTCCTCGTGGAGCCAATTGCGGATGATGGAGACGGCCTCGTGCGGGTTCTTCTCGGCGATCTCGCCGACCTTCTGCACCGACTGTGCGTGAACCTGTCCCTGCACCTTGGCGATATCGATCATGGTCGAGGTGCGGTTGGAGATGGCGACCGCCTCGTTGCCGCCGACGATGGCGACGTTGGGGCCGCCTGTGTTGACGATGCCGTTGCCGCCGCCGCCGATGGCGCCGGCAACACCGGCCATGCCGGCGGCGCCGGCCAAGCGGCCGTTTTCCATGCCTTCCGGCGTCACGATGCGGCGGACCAGCGGCCGCACCACCATGACCAGCACGACCAGGCCGAGCAGGGCCATGACGCCCATCTCGGCGCCTTGCATGATGTCGTCTTTGGTGAACTGGACATAGCTCATCCAGCCGGTCGGCTCGTCGATCGGCGCGGGCGTGGTGTCCGCGAAGCGTAGGTTGACGACCTCGAGCTGGTCGCCGCGCTTGGTGTCGAAGCCGATGGCCGAGCGCACCAGTGCGGAAATGCGGTCGATCTCTTCCTGCGAGCGCGGCTGATAGACCGTCTCGCCCTTGTCGTTCTTGGTGTAAATGCCGTCCACCAGCACCGCCGCGGATATGCGATTGATGCGGCCGGCTTCGATCACCTCGGTCTTGGTGGTGCGCGAGATCTCGTAGTTGACGATTTCCTCGGTCTTGCGGGCCTGGTCGCCGTTGCCGCCGGGCTGGTTCTCCCGTCCGGTGCCGGGCATTTCGCCGCTCACGGAGACGGGGCCGCCTTCGCGGCTGGCGGTTGCCGACTGCTCCTCGCGCGTCTGGCTCGAGCGGACCACGCGGCTTTCGGGATCGTATTTGTCTGAAGTCTGGGTGATGCGGTTGAGATCGAAATCGGCGGTGATCTGCACCCGCGCGTGGCCCGCGCCAACCACGGAGTTGACGATGGTCTCGACCTCGGTGCGCAGGCGGTTCTCGTAAGCGGTCTTGCGCTCGTCGGCGCCCGCGCCTTCGAGCGGATTGTTCGGGCTCGCGCCGTCGGCGAGCAGCTTGCCGGTCTCGTCGATGATGGACACCCGCTCGGGCTTCATCCCGCTCACGGCAGATGCGACGAGGTGGCGGATGGCGCGCACCTGCTGCGCCTCGAGCGTGCCGGCCACCTTCAGCACGATGGAGGCGGTCGGCTCGATCTTGTCGCGCGAGAATAGCGGGCGGTCGGGCAGCACCAGGTGGACGCGGGCGGCCTGCACGCGGTCGATTGAGCGGATGGTGCGGGAGAGTTCGCCTTCCAGCGCGCGCAAGTGATTGATGTTCTGAATGAAGCTGGTGGCGCCGAGCGCGTCCGACTTGTCGAAGATCTCGTAGCCGACGCCGCCGCCCTTGGGCAGGCCGCTCTCGGCGAGCTTCATGCGCAGCCGCGCGACCTTGTCCTTGGGCACGAGCACGATCGCGCCGTCGTTCTTGATCTCGTAGTCGATCGCCTGCCGCTCGAGCTCTTTGACGATGGACGAGGAGTCCTCGAGCGTGAGGTCGGTGAACAACGGCACCATCTGCGGCGTCGTCATCCGGATCATGAGGAATGAGAAGAAGCCGATCATCGCGAGCGTCACCGCGGCCATAGCCGCCATCCGCGCCGCACCGAGCGACTTCACAAAATCGAAGAAACCTTGCACCGGCTTCATCCCAACCGCACTGGCGCCGATCGCGCGCCCCACCCGGCAAGATTTGCCCAGTTTATGGTTAGCGTCTGGTTAACGCCGGTAAAGGATTGTGCAGCGTGCTTGCCGGAGCCTTAATCCGTTGCCGTTTGTGTAGAATTCAGCCGGCGGTGGTCCCGGGCACACAAAAACAAATCGCCGGCCACAAGGGCCGGCGATTTCAAAACTCTGGTATAGAGCGGGCTACTGCCGGTACTGTTGGATGCGCGTGGTGCGCAGGCCGGCAAGGCCGTGCTGGTCGATCGAATATTGCCAGGACAGGAATTCCTCGACCGTCAGCGTATAGCGGGCGCATGCTTCCTCAAGGGAAAGCAAACCGCCGCGGACGGCTGCGACGACCTCCGCCTTGCGCCGGATCACCCAACGCTTGGTGGTCGGCGGAGGAAGATCCGCGATCGTGAGCGGACTGCCATCGGGCCCGATGACGTATTTGACCCTCGGGCGGTGGGGTTCGGTCATAGGAGCACTCACAACTACTCGACAATTACTCCGCAAAAACTACAAGCTGCGACTTAAAATTTGCCTAAGCCAAGGGCGCAGAAAGGGAAATGTTTGCCCCGTTTCTGCTAACCTTTTGGTTACGGTTGCGGCTTGCAGCGATCGCGATTGCAAGGGTACGACCGGCACCCTTATCCCGTAATATAAATGCTGAATCGGTTTTTTGGGTCCCCCAAAATTGAAAAAGTTCCAGCCGAACGGGTCTTTTTGGCGTAGTTCGTTTCGCTACCTCGGCACCGTCGTCGGGGTGGCGGTTGCATATTTTGCGCTGGCCAAGCTCGGTTTGCAGCTCGCCTCGGTGCATCCGAGCGCTAGTCCGATCTGGGCCCCGACCGGGCTCGCCTTGGCGTCCGTGCTGCTCGGCGGCCTGCGCCTCTGGCCGGCGATCTTCATCGGGGCCTTTGCCGCAAACGCAACGACCGCCGGAACCCTGGAAACCTCGGCGCTCATTGCGCTCGGCAATACGCTGGAGGCGGTGGTCGGGGGAGCCCTGATCGGGCGCTGGTCGGGCGGGGCCGACACGTTCTCGAGCCCCGGCAGGGTGGCGAAATTCGCGCTCGTCAGCGTCGGGCCAACGACCGTGATCAGCGCCACGATGGGCGTCATCACGTTGTGCGTCGCAGGCTTTGCGACGTGGGCGAATTTTCTACCGGTCTGGGTGACCTGGTGGCTGGGCGATGCGGCCGGCGCGCTGGTGGTGACGCCGGTGATCGTGCTGTGGGTACGATCATCCTGGCGCGGATCGAATTGGCGCGATGCCGTGGCGGTGCTCGGCTGCGCCGTGGCGGTAGGGCTGGTCGCCTTCAGCCCCGTGCTGCCGCGGTCCGACTATACGAACCCGCTCGGCTTCCTGGCGATCGTGCCGCTGCTGTGGGCGGCGCTGCGCTGCGGCCCACGCGAGACGGCGACCGTCGCGCTGATCCTGACCGGCTTCGCGATCTGGGGCCGCGTCGCCTATGCCGGTCCTTTCGGCGACATCGACCGCAATGAATCCTTCCTGCTGCTCTTATCCTTCATGATCAGTGCGACGGTGCCGAGCCTGGTGCTGAGCGTGGGCGTCGCGATGCGGCGGCGCGCTGACGATGACTTGCGGCAAACGCAGGCTGACCTCGACGCGCGGGTGAGGGAGCGCACCGCCGCGCTGGCCGACGCCAACATCCACCTCAGCGAGGCCCAGCGGCTCGCCCATCTCGGGAGCTGGTCCTGGGACGTGGTGACCAACCGCGTCGTATGGTCCGACGGGCTCTATGAGATCTACGGCACGACGCCCGAGGCCTTTGGCGGCACGCTTGATGCCTTCGTCTCGTTCATCCATCCCGACGACCGCGCGAAAGTGCAGGCCAGCGTCGGCACCGCGATCGAGACGGGCGGCCACTTCAACCACGAGGAGCGCATCGTCCGGCCCGACGGCACGGTGCGCTATCTGCACAGTACCGGCGAGGTGATCCGCGACACGGACGGCGCAGCGACCCGCATGCTCGGCGTCTGCCTCGACGTAACCGACCGCAAGCAGGCTGCGCTTGCGCTGTCGGACTCCGAGCACAGCTACCGCATCTTGCTGGAAGGCGTGCGCGACTACGCCATCTTCATGATGGACACCGGCGGCCATGTGCGGAGCTGGAATGCCGGCGCCGCGGCGATCAAAGGCTACACCGACGCCGAAATCATCGGCCAGCATTTCAGCCGCTTCTATCCGGAGGAGGATCGCGCCGCCGGCGTGCCGGAGCACGCGCTCGCAA